>CAZOAZ010000011.1:0-131293 GCA_964577955.1 uncultured Bifidobacterium sp.
CCAGTCCCCAGTCCCCAGTCCCCCGTCCCCACTCCCCAGTCCCCAGGCCCCCGTCCCTAACCTCTGCCCTTTACAGCATTGAACTCCTGCGTCGCCGCCGCGATCCCCTGCGTGTCGACCGGCGGCGTCAGCGTGCCGGCAAACTCGGCATAGAAGCGAACGGTGTCCATGATGATCCGCTCGGGTCCGATCCAGTTCTCGTACTTCCCCATCCGGATGTCGGCGGCCGCGCGACCAGGCGACAGGCGCGCATCGTAACGCTTGCGGGCCTCGATTTTCAGCAGCTCGAGGTACCCGCGCATTTCCGCCAGTTCCTGTTTGCCGCCGATCGGGCCGTGCCCAGGAACGATCGTCTGCACGTCCATCTTCTCGATCGTCTGGCACCATTCGATCCAGCGTGTCGGGTGGGCGTTCTGGCAGAACGGCGCGACGTAGTAGAACGCGATGTCGCCGGCAAACAAGATCTTGTGCTGCGGCAGATAAATCACCAGATCGCCCCAGGTGTGGGCCGGAGCCATCGGCATGATTTCGACGATCGTCTTGCCGTAGTAGTACGTGACTTTGCTATCGAGCGTCGTGACGGGCGGCAGAATGCGGCGCTCTTCGGTGCCGTCGGCCCAGCCGTCCCGCTTCGCCCACGTCGCCGGGCCCGGAACCACCTTCAGCACTTCTTCGCGGCAGTACGGGTGGCCGATGATCTCGACCGGCGCGAAATACTGATTGCCGTTGATGTGATCGCCGTGGTGATGCGTGTTCACGAGGTGGCGGAATGGCTTGTCGGTGACGCGGCGAATCGCGGCGATGAACGCCTTGGCGTGCATCGGGGCCGTCAACGCGTCGATCACCATCACGCCGTCGTCGCCGACGATCATCCCCGCGTCGGCGACGCTGACGTTGTCGCGCCCGGGGCCGCCGGCCTGGATGTAGCCGTAGACGTTTGGCGCGATCTCGCGGAGCTCGGTCTCCCACGACGGAACGCGCGGAAAGTTGGGATTCGGCTGCGGATTCTGACCGGCCTGCGCTGAAAGAGCGCGCGTGAACGGATCCAGTGTGAAGGCCGCTGCTGCGCCCAGTCCGGCGCCGATGGCTTCGCGTCTGGTGATCATTGGGCTCCATGCAATCCGGCTAAAGCCGGACGCCACCGTCGCCTGCCGTGCCCGCCCCGCCTGCCGTGCCCGCCCCGCCTGCCGTGCCCGCCCCGACTCGCTTTACGGCAACGCCAACGCGATCATCTGCCCACCCTGCGTCGTCAGCGCGACGTACTGTTTGCCGTTCGCAAGATAGGTCATTGGCGTGCCGAGCGGCGTGGCCGGCAGCGCAACCTCGCCGAGAACCGCGCCGGTCGCTTTGTCGTACGCCACGAGCTTTCCGCCGCCCTCGCCACCGACCGTCGGGATGAGACCATACATCAGCAGCGTCTTCGTGATCACCGGTCCGCCGGGAGCGCCCTGGCCACCGAGCGGCGGCAGGTCGACACCGCGCAGCGCCGGATGATTCCGGATGCGATCCTGTCCCGGCCCGGTCGGCACCTGCCATGCGATGTCGCCGGTGTTCATGTTGTAGGCGGTGATGCGGCTGTAGGGCGGCTTGACGAGCGGAAGCCCCTGCGGCCCGGTCGGCGGCGCCGGGCGTGCCGGATGAATGCTCGGCGGACCGATCTTGCCGTTCGGCACGTACGGCAACGGTGTGCCGTCGAGCGGCGCGACCGTCGGCCACCGCGCGAGCCCCTGGGGCAGCGGCGTGAGCGTCATCATCCCCGGCAGCGTCTTCGACGGCACGTAGACGTAGCCGGTATCCGGATCGGCGCCGGATCCGCTCCAGTTCGCCGATCCCGTTCCCGTCGGCAGGTGGATCGTGCCGCGCATGTTGTCGTTCTTGTAGAGCGACGGCGGTGTGAAAAGCGGGCCGTACTTGTAGTGCGAGATGATCTCGAGCGCCTGCCGCTTCAGCTCCGGCGTGAAGTCGATGAGATCGGCTTCCGTCACGCCCTGCCGATCGAATGCTGCAGGCTTGGTGGGAAACGGCTGGGTCGGCGACAGCTCTTCGCCCGGGATGTCGGACGGCGGCACCGGACGTTCTTCGATCGGCCAGAGCGGCCGGCCGTTGGTGCGATCGAAGACGTAGATGAAGCCTTGTTTGCTGACCTGCGCGATCGCCTTCACGCGGCGGCCGGCCACGGTGATGTCGAGCAGCGTCGGTGCGCACGGGAAGTCGTAGTCCCACACGCCGTGATGCACGGCCTGAAAGTGCCAGATCCGCTTCCCGCTCTCGACATCCACCGCGACGAGACTCTCGGCAAAGAGGTTGTCGCCTTTGCGGAACCCGCCCCAGTAGTCGCTGTTCGGCGTCGTGAGCGGCAGATACACGTGTCCGAGCTCGTCGTCGCCGCTGAGCGTCGACCAGACGTTGACGTTGCCGGTGTAGCGGTTTGAATGATCCTTCCAGGTGTCGGCGCCAAACTCGCCGTCGCGCGGCACGGTGTGGAATGCCCACTTGAACTTGCCGGTCCGGACGTCGAAGGCCTGCACGTAGCCGGGCGCCCACTCCATGATCGGCGTGCGATCGGACATCGAAGACCCGACGATCACGGTGTCGCGTACGACTACTGCCGGCGAGTCGACCGAGATGTAGTGCTGCTCGCCGTCGACCAGGTGCAGCGTCTTGCGGCTTGCCCGCGGAATTTCTTTCGCCAGGTCCGCTTTTCCGCCAACGCCGAACGACTTGATGGGTTGTCCGGTCTTCGCGTCGACCGCGACGAGATAGCCGTCGAGCGTGCCGAGAAACAGCCGTTCGTCGTTCCTGCCGTCCGTCCAGTACGCCACGCCCTTCGATTGCCAGCCGAGGACATCGGCCTGCGCGCCGTCCTTGTACGCTTCGGGATCGTAGACCCACTTGGTGGCACCGGTCACCGGATCGAGGGCGACGATCTGATCGAGTCCGGTGCTCATGTACATCGTGCCGCGCACGACGAGCGGCGTCCCCTTGAGGCCGTTCGCGTTGAGCGGCATCTCCGGATAGACCGGCAGCGTCTTGAGGAGCTCGTGATCCGGCGAGCGCCACGTCCACGCGACTTTCAGATCCTTGAAGTTGTCCTTCGTGATCTGATCAAGCGGCGAGTACTTCTGGCTCCAGTTGGTGCCGCCATAGCTGACCCATTCACCCGCCACCAGACGACGGGTCTGCGCCACCGCAAACACGCCGGCAGCGGCAAGCAACACGAGCAGCAACCCAATGCGACGCAGGGTCATTCTCACTTCTGACCTCTAACCTCTAACCTCTACACGATTCTCAGAGCCCCATCAGCGGCTCTACCTCACCCAGTCTTCCTGTGCTGTCGCCGAGACGCTCCATCGGCACGGCCTGGACCGCATCCGCGAGCGGCGCATCCGCAGCGTTCGCCGGGATCCCATCGAGCGCGAACACGAGTCCTACCGGCAGCAGGAAGCGGCCCATGACGACACCGAGAGTGTAGGCGAATCGCTGGCCCTGCCCGAGAAAATCACCGAAATTTGACAGATCAGCCTGTCACAGATTCCTCCGTGAACCTGTGAAGCCTGTCAACGCGTGGACGAGGTCGCCGACTGGTGGCGTCCGGCCCTTCGACGATGCTCAGGGCCGTCCTGAGACAACGCGAACCGGGTCGCCTGTCGTCACGGCGCCAGGATGCAGCACGCGTGCGTAAATCCGGCTCCAGCCAGGGTGGGTCTTCTGTGCAATCCGCACGAACTGCCCGTCAGCGAACGAGCCGGCAATATTCCGGCACGGGACGGCGAACTCGGTGAGCTCGAGCAGCACGTCGCCGATCTCGACGCGAGCGCCATGCGTCATCACGCGCCAGTCAATCCCGGCAATGGTGAGATTCTCTCCGGTCGCGCCCGGCGCGATCGGGTGTCCTTCCCGCTGAAGCGTTTCGATCAGATCGAAGGAGTACAGACAAACAGCGCGATCCGGCCCGCCGTGATAGCGGAGATCGCGCTGTGCGTCGCCTTCGAGGCCCCAGCGGCCGATGTGTCCGGTCGGCTGCGGCCGCTTTGGAACACCGCCGCTCGAGACATTGATCGAGTGAAGCGTTCCGGTCATGGCAGTTGGAGCAATCCGGCCGAAGCCGTCCTTCGGCAAGCTCAGGACGGCCCTGAGCATGGTCGAAGGGCCGGACGCCCCGACAGCTAGTTCTTCGTGTAACGGTGCAAAGCGGCGTTGATTGTGTCGGCGACGAAGATGTCGCCCGTCGGCGCAATCGCCAAGTAATGCGCCTCGCCGAACTCGCCGAGCGCCTTGCCCGGCTGCCCCATCATCGCGACGGCTTTGCCGTTGGCATCGAGCCGGAGAATCTGACCCGAGAAGCCGCTGGCAAGATACATCTGCTGATCCGGTCCGACCAGCAGCCCGCACGGCAGCCCTTTGAACGCCCACGAGGTGAGGTACTTGCCGTTCGGATCGAAGATCTGCACGCGGCGGTTCTCGCGGTCGCCGACATAGACCTTGCCGTCGCGCACGAGAATCGTATGCGGCTGATCGAACTTGCCCGGCTCGCTGCCCTTGCCGCCCCACGACGTGAGGAACTTGCCGGTCTTGTCGAAGCGCAGGATGCGCCCCTCGCCGCGGCCATGCCCCTGGACGATGTAAACGTCGCCGTTTGGCCCGAACGCGATATCGGAAGGCTCGAAGAGCAGCTTCGTGCCGGCCGCTTCGTCCCACGCGCCCGACTGGCCTTTCGTGCCGAGCGTCAGCAGCACGTCACCGGACGGGCTCAGCTTGTAGACCGCATGCCCCTGGACGTCGGTCGTCCAGATGTTGCCCTCGGGGTCGATGCGCATGCCATGCGGCCGCGTGTAGCGTCCTTCACCGAAGCCGCGGACGTACGTACCTTTCTCGTCGAACTCCATGACCGGCACGGCGCCGCGATTGAAGACGATCAGGTGCCCGCGCTTGTCGAAGGCGACGCTCGACGGCGCGCCCATCTTCATGCCTTCGGGCAGCTTGAGCCCGTTCTCGATGGCGTGGTAGCCGAGCGGCGGCGCGGTTTCCATCTGCTTCGGGTCCGGAGCGCTGAGGACACCGGAGACAGCGGCCTGCAAGAAAGCGAGCAGCAAAATGGATAGTGTCATGCCCGAAATCCTGCCTCAGCGCGGGCACCAATACAAGCGGCAGTTTCACGCTGTCCAAAGGCAGGAATGCAGAGGACGCCGAGCACGCCAAGGTTCTTCCTGCTTTACGTCGCGAGTTCCCGTTGCGACTCTCGCTGATAGAGAAACAGCGGCAGGGCGAGCGAGACGCCGACGGCCAGGAGGGCCAGGACCGGCAGCCAGCGATTGGTCACGCCGGCGCGCGGTGCCTCGACGCGCATGAACACCACCAACGCGACCGCGGACATCAGCACGTCGAGCGTGAAGAATCCGCTTGCGCCGTTCGCGAACAGCAACCGGACCATCAGCGGCACATCCAGTCCGCTGTCGCGAATGAACCGGATGAACTGCCAGTACGGCAACACCGTCCCCAGCACGCACAACACCGCATAGCGAGCTTTGACACTCATCGTGTTTCTCGGACCTCTACTGGCGCCTGGCGAATCGGAGATCCCAGACGCGGTCCTGGACAACGCTCAAAGCATTGACGCGACCCGACGCATCGCGACGGAAGATCACCAGGTTCAGCGTTGGTGCGCTGAACGCGTCCTGATAGACGGGCGTCAGCGGGAACTTCGTGCCGGGACGCCGCGTCACGACCAGCGCGCCGTTCTCGACCGAAACGGCCAGCGCGATCTCGGCCTCGTCGCTGGCATAGGTGCGGGCGAACGCGGCAAGCTCCTGGGCCGTTGGCTTGGCCGCAGGCACGCGTTCGAGGTCGCCGACATCGTAAGCATCTATGGTTCGGCCATGGCCGCGACCGTCGAACTCCGCCGTCATGGTGCCCGCCGTCACGAAGCTCGTCGCGGACCGCGCGAACAGTGCACTACCGCCATCGATGCGGAGGAGGTCGCCTGCCTTGACGAGTGCGATCGATCGTCCGTTGAGCGGCGAGCGGTAGAGACCAAGCAGCGGTTCGATCTCCGCGGCGGTGAGCGTCCGGGTGTTGGTGGGAACCAATGGCGCCAGCGTCGTGCGCTGTGACAGATAGAGATCCGCGACCTGGTACGCGCGAGACGTGGCATTCGCGCTCGACGTGTTGCAGGCGACAGCCACCGACACGTGCTGCTCGGGATAGCGAACCAGTTCCGCCAGGTAGCCCGCAGTCGTGCCGCCGTGATCGATCTGAAACACGCCCTGCCGCATGTCGATCATCAGCCCCATGCCGTAGCCGAGCCGCGGATTGCTGGCCAGCGTCACCGGCCGCTGCTGGTCGGCCACGAATGCCGCATCGCCCACTTTCGGCGACCAGAAATTCTCGTTCCACTTCAGCAGGTCGCCAACCGTCGTCAGCAGACCGCCGTTGCCGACGGCGTTCTCGAACGGCATGTTGGTGCGGAAGCCGGCGCCGCTCGGTGAATAGGCCATCGCCCGGCCTTTGACGATCCGCGTGTAGTCGTCGCGCCAGGAGGTGTGCGTCATGCCCAGCGGTTCAAACAAGCGCGCACGGGTGAACGCCGAGAACGACTGTCCCGAGACGCGCTCGACGAGAATCGCCGCCAGGTTGTAGCCGGTATTCGTGTACGACCAGTGCGTGCCCGGCGCGAAGTTCAACGACTTCTGGCGGCTGACGATGTCGAGGACGTTGGCGTGGGTGTAGGCGCGGCTGGTGCGCGGCCAGCCGCCGATGCCGGCGACGCTCCCCCAGTCACGAAGTCCGCTGGTATGCGCCAGGATGTGGCGGATCGTGATCGGCGTGCCGTAGTCGGGCACTTCTGGAATGTATTTTCGGATCGGGTCGTCGAGAGAGAGCTTGCCGTCGCGCGCCAGCAGCAGAACAGCCGCGGCCGTGAACTGCTTCGACACCGATCCGACTTCGAAAATGGTCTCCGCCGTGTTCGTCACGTCGTGTTCGAGGTCGGCCATGCCGTAGGCCTTGGTCGCGATCGGCGCGCCGTCGACGCTCACACCAACCGCGCAGCCCGGCGTCGAAGCCGTGAAGTCCTTGAAGATGGTGTCGACATCAGTCAGCCGCGCGGCGACTTCAGCCCCGGCATGCAACGTTCCACCGCTGAACAACAGCCAAGCGCAGACAGCCGCGGTAGCCAGAGCCAAGGCTCGTTTCATGCGCATCAATATACTCGCCGGTCCCTGTCGACCTGATGTTGAAGGCTCAGTTTCTTCCGGCCTATCCCTGCTGGAGTAATCCGGCTAAAGCCGGACGCCACCGTGGTAGGACTCGGCGTGCTCGGCGGCCCCTGCGTTCAGCGTTGTGACAGCGTGACAGCTAGAGTGGGTACGGCAGGGTGCGGCCGAGGATCGTCACGAGCGCGATGACGACGGGGACGAGCACGAGCGCAACGACGAAGGTGTAGCCCATGACGTCGCGGGCGCGCAGCTGAAAGATTCCGAGCACCGGCAACATCCAGAACGGCTGCAGGAGATTGGCGATCGCTTCGCCGAGGTCGTACGCCGCCACGACCCAGCCGAGATGTACCTTGAGCGAGTGCGCCGCGGCCATGACGTAGGGCGCCTCGATCACCCATTTCGAT
Organism: uncultured Bifidobacterium sp.; assembly: GCA_964577955.1. Lineage (GTDB taxonomy): Bacteria > Acidobacteriota > Vicinamibacteria > Vicinamibacterales > CAVVIG01 > CADEEX01. Next base: position 7,619 of record CAZOAZ010000011.1, read on the forward strand.
CCACCCGACGGCACGAAGACGCCGAGCACCGCCGAATACATCGCCACGAGCGGCGGGAACGTGGTCGGCGTCGACACGCTGACGAAGACATCCGCGAGCTTGTCGTTCAAGTGCGTCGTCGTGATGATGCCGGCGATGCCGGCGTAGAACGGAAACTGCAAGATGACGCCCCAGACTGCGGGCGTCGCGGCCTGCACCGCGTGCATCAGACGCGCCGGCGTCCAGTGCAGCAGCAGTCCAATCAGCAGAAACACGAGATTGACCATGTTGACGGTGAGCGCGTTGAGCGGCTCCGCGCTCTGCACGAAGTAGCGCAGGACGTAGCCGAACCCGAGCGCCGCGACCAGAATCGTGAGGAGCGGCGAATACTCGAGCCAGGCGCCGGGGGTGATGACCGCTGGCGTCTTGGGCTCAACAAACTCGGTCGTGCCGAGATTGATCCCCAGTGCCGCGGCGCTCTTGCCACGACCCGCCGGCGGCGTCGCCAGCCACATCACCGCGGTGACGATCACGATCTCGACCGCCACCGACGCGAAGCTTTGCCAGAGAAAGATCGTGTGCTGGAAGCCGATGATGCCGCCCGGCACCAGCCCGTCGTGCGCGACGATGTCGCGGATCGCCGGCTGCAGCGCGCCGGCCGTGGCCATCTGCAGCGCCGCCGATCCGCTGAGCCCCTGCGCCCAGACGCTCCCGACGCCGAGGAAACTGGACGCCGCAAGCGCGCGGTAGTCCACGTCCTTCATCTGCCGCGCGATCTCGCGCGCCAGCACGGCGCTGAACACCAGGCTGAAGCCCCAGTTGAACCACGAGCTGGCCATCGAGAAGAACGCGACCAGCGCGACGGCGCCTTTGGGCGTCGACGGCCAGCCGGCGACGGTGTGAATCAGCCGGCCGATCGGCCGCGAGGTCGCGAGTACATGACCGGTGATGATCACGAGCGACATCTGCAGCGTGAACGGAATCAGATCCCAGAAGCCGCGGCCCCAGGCATCCACGACCTGGCCAACCGTCGCTCCGGTCACCGTCAGCCCCGCCACCACGACCACCAGCGTCGCGAGCAGCGCGAAGACGAACGCGTCAGGAATCCATCGCTCGGTCCATTCGGTCAGCCCGAGCGCCATCCGGGCGACCAATCCGGTTTCCGTCTCGTCTCGCGTCGTCAGGGTGAGTCTCCAAAAAGAAGGGCCGGCGAACCTGCCGGCCCTGAACGTAGCGCACGAAGAAGCTTCACAATGAGACCGCCGAGACCACGGAGATCAGCCAAACAAGAAACTCTGCGATCTCTGCGGGCTCGTTGTGAAGAAGTACTACCGTTACTGCTGCGTCCCCGCGGCGCGCTCCGGATGGAGCGTGAGCTTCTGGACGCGCCAGTTGTTCATATCCGCCACGTAGATGTCGTTTTCGGTCGGGCACGCGAGCGCGTGGATCCAGTTGAACTGCTTCACCTCATGCCCCGACTTGCCCAGCGTGCCGAGGATCTTGCCGTCGAGCGTCATCTTGTAGATCCGCCCCGGCTCCTCGTCTGACGAATACAGATACTGCGGCGTGGTCGGCGTGATGCAGAGCGTCCACGGCTGCGTTTCGTCCGGGCGATTCGGCGCGAGGTTCCCGAGAACCGGATGACGGCGCTTGTCGTAGGTCGCGTTCTGCAGGATGTAGCGCTGGAAGTTGCCGTCGCGATCGAAGACCTGGATGCGGCGGTTGTTGCGATCGGCGACGTAGACGTTGTTCTGCTTGTCGATCGCGATGTTGTGCGGCGTGTTCATGTTGCCGGGGTTCTCGTTGCCGTGCGGCCCGCCCGGTCCGCGCTGCCCCCAGCCTTTCACCCAGTTGCCGTTCTTGTCGAACTTGGCGATGCGCGAGTTGCGATAGCCATCGGCGATGTAGATATTGTCGTCGGAGTCGAACGCGACATCGGTCGGTCCGCCGAAGTACCCGTCGATGTGCGGCGGCGCCTGACCGCCGCGGCCGAGCGGACGGAAGTAGTCCGGCTCGTCGGGACCTTCAGAGCGGCGCCCCAGATTGAGCGTCACATAACCTTCGGGATTGAAGCGCGTCGCCGCCGACGTGCCCTTGTCGATCACCCACAGATTGTCCTGGCGATCGAAGCGGATGCCGTGGCCGTAGCCAAGCCCGTAGACCCCTTTGCCGATCTCGCGGATGAATTTGCCGTTCTGGTCGAATTCCCAGAGCTGCGTCGAAGCGTTGCCGTACAACGGCCCGTTGGTGGCGCTGCCGGGATGATTCAGTACCGCGATCCGGCCCTTGGAATTGATCGCAATGCCGAGGACCTCGCCGAAGTTCATGTCGGGCGAGACCTTGAGGAAATTCGGATTCGAATCAAACGGAATCTCGGGAACGGTGACCGGCGCCGGTGCGGGCGCTGCAGCGGGGGCCTGCTGCGCTGCCGTCCGCTCACCAGTCGCCGTCAGCAACATCGCAGCGAACGGTGCCGCCGCGAGAGGAAGAATCCAGAACCGTTTCACAACACACCTCCTGAAATCCGGCTGAAGCCGTCCTTCGACAAGCTCAGGACGGCCCTGAGCTTCGTCGAAGGGCCGGACGCCACCCGAGATCGGCGTGCATTATAGCGTCCGGTTTCATGACAAGTCAGTTACAGCACGCGTGCAATGCTACGTCACCGCGGCCCATAGTGCGGCGCCGGCTGCCCGAACTCGATCGCACCGAGATCCGGCGCGCGTCCGGTCGCGCCTTCGGTCACATTCGCGATCGCGATGCCGCGATCGATGGCCGCCGCGCCAGCCTTCAAACGAAAATCGAGACTCTCCGCCTTGTACACCTTCTGCACCAACTGCCGGTCCTGGGCGTCGAGGCGCGGCACGTTGACGAAGATGTCGTAGTCGACGAGGACGCTGTGCTGATCCTGCTTCGTCGCGGCGCTGTACTCGGCAAGCGACGGGAAGGACCGCGTTTGCAGCCGGCTGTTCGCACCGCCGGGCGCGCCCATGCCGCCGAAGTCGGCGGCGGTCGTGAACGGTGGCGAGGTCCACTGAAACGAGGTCGGCACACCGGGATTCGGCCGGAACCCGTTGTAGTCCGACGACGTGTAATTCGTGTACGTGTTGACCGAGAAGATCGCCGGCGCGCTGTTCTCCCCGAGAAACAAGTTGTTGCGCCAGTGCGTGTTCGAGGTGCCCGCGGCAGCGGTCTCCGCCAGGATCGTGTTGTTGTAGAAGATGACGCCCGCGGATCCGCTCGTCAACCGCGTCGAGCCGCCCGGCAGGTGGTAGGCGATGTTGCGGATCCAGTAGGTTGGCCCGCCGATCGACGGCTGATTGCAGAACGCGTGCGACGCCGAATTGAGCATCAGGTTGCGCATCACGCGGATGTTGTGCAGCCCGCCGTCGGTCTCGAACGGGTTGTCGTGAAAGTTGGTCATCAGGTTGTTGTAGAAGTCGATCGACACGGGGCGCACCGCGCGATAGTCGGCCGGCGGATATTTCGGGCCGTCGGCCACTGACGATCCATCAGGGTTGCCGTAGGTCTCGATGTCGATCCCGTCGTGGAAGTTCGCCACGTAGTTGTAGGCGATCACGTGGCCCGGGCCGTAGACCTTCACCGCCACATAGGACGCCATGACCGGCGGAAATTTCTGCCCGTCGACGCCGTTGAACGGCGCCCAGAAATTGCCGGACCAGCCGATCACGTGATCGGGGTCGTCCCGGCCGATGAAGTAGTTGTCGGCGATGTAGAAATTGCTGGAGCCGGAGAAATTGGTCCACACGCCGGCACCGACGTTTTCGAAGCGCGAACGCTTGACGGTCAGCCCCTTGGCGCCGAGCAGAAACTGCGTGCCGGCGAGAATCGCGTAGTCCGCATTGCGGAATGTGATCCCCTCGAAATAGGTGTAGTCGGCGGCGCGGACATCGAAGAGCGCAAAGTTGCCCGCGCCATCGAAGATCGTCTCGCCGTCGCCCGCCCCCTTGATCGCAATCGGCTTCTCCGCCGTCCCGTCGGCGGTCAGGTAGTACGTGCCGTCGAGCGGCACGGTGCGGTTCACGGTGGCGTCGTTGGTGTATTCGAGGCGGTTGTACTTGTAGAGACCGGCGTGCACCAGGATGGTGTCGCCCGCCTTGACGCGCGGTCGGCCCGCGGTCGCCCAGTCCGTGCCGGAACACGTCAGGTTGTAAGCGCACATCAACCCTTCGAACGACGGCTCGACCTTCTGGCCTTTGAATCCCGGCGGATAGACATGGAAGACGCGGCCGCCGGCGGCCGGCATCGGCTCGGGACGCGTGCGCACGGTCACCGTCTTCTGCGCCTCGCCGGTGACACCGTCAGGATCGGTCATCACGAACCGGGCCTCGTAGGCGGTGTCCGGCTCGAGATCCAGGATGCTGCCCGCGAACATGTTCGGCACCGTCACGTCGAGCTGCTGGCCGTTCATGATCCGCTCGTTCTGCAAACGAAGGAGCGGCAGCGCCTGGCGCCACGGCGTGTCGCCCGCCTTGCGATAGGTCACGGCCACCGTCGCGTTGCGGTTGTCGTCGCCGTCGATGAACCACTCGAAGCCGAGATTGATCAGCGTCGGCGGGTCGACGAGAAATTCGCCCGCACGCGTCGGGTCCGCCGCACGCGCGAGCGGGGCGTGAGCGACGAGGAGCAGCACGAGCGCGGCGAGCTTCGTTTTCATTGGGGTCATGAACGGACAGCCTAAAGGCTGTCCCTACCGATGTCACGCGTGCAATCCGGCTAAAGCCGGACGCCACCGTTAATCATTTCAATGCCAACGCGACCAGCTCACCAGGCCGATCCGTCCATCCCGTCGCAACGACGATGTACTGCTTGCCCTGCCATAGGTACGTCATCGGCGGGGCGGTGACGCCGGCGGGCAGGTCCATCTCCCACACCACTGCACCCGTCGCCTTGTCGAAGGCGCGGAATTTCTTGCCGCCACCCCAGGGCGGACCGCCGCCAGGATCGGTGTTGAAGCCTTCACCCATGAAGACGAGCGACTTGGTGACCATCGGACCGACCCGGCCCGGATTCCCAAGCGCCGGCAGGTGCAGGTCCTTGATGGCCGGATGATCGCGGGGACCGTCGCCGTTGGCCACGGTCCACTTGATCTCGCCTTTGTTCAAATCGATCGCCACCAGCCGGCCGTAGGGCGGCTTGAAGAGCGGCAGTTTCTGCGGCCCGACGACCGGTTCCCAGGCGCGGCGTACGAGGTTCATGTTCGATCCGGCCGGCGGCGGCACCAGCTGCACGATGATCGGCGAGTGATGCGACGGGACGTACAGGATGTTCGTGTCGGGATCGAGCGCGGCGCCCGGCCAGTTCGTCCCGCCGTAAGTGCCGGGGATGTGAATCGACCCTTTCTTCCCGGCGCCGTTCCCCTGTCCCGGCACGACCGCCGGAAAAAACAGCGGCCCGTAGGCGTAATCGCGAAGGATCGCCATCGCCTCTTCGCGCAGCGCCGGCGTGAAGTCGATCAAGTCGTCAACGCTGACGCCCTGTTGATCGTAGGCGAACGGTTTGCCATGGGCATCGAGCGGCACCGGCTGGGTCGGCGAATACCACTCGCCTGGCGCGTCTCCCTTCGGCACCGGGCGCTCCTCGATCGGCCACACCGGCCGGCCGTTGGTACGATCGAAGACGTAAAGGAATGCCTGCTTCGACGGCTGCGCGAGCGCCTTGATCTTCCGGCCGTTGACGGTGATGTCGGCGAGGATCGGCGGACACGGAAAGTCGTAGTCCCACATCCCGTGATGCACGCCCTGGAAGTGCCACAGCCGCTTCCCGCTCTTGATGTCGAGCGCCACGATGCTCTCGGCGAACAGATTGGAACCAGGGCGATGGCCCCCGTACCAGTCATTGGTCGGCGTCGTCAGCGGCAGGTAGACGTGGCCGAGTTCCTCGTCGCCGCTCATCGTGCCCCAGACGTTCGTATGGCCGGTGTAGGCCCAGGAGTCCTTTTCCCAGGTCTCGTTGCCGACTTCGCCGGGACGCGGAATCGTATGGAACGTCCACAGCAGCTTGCCGGTCTTGATGTCGTAGCCGCGGACATCGCCGGGCGGCGCCTCCATCTGCACCGGACGCGCGGCGCTGTTGATGTCGCCCACCACCGAACCGATGACGACGACGTCGCGGACGACGAGCGGCGCCGATCGCCAGCTGTAGCCGTCGAAGGCGCGGCTCAGGCCGAGGCGCAGATCGACTTGACCGCCGGCGCCGAACGACGGCACGCGGGCGCCGGTTTTCGCATTGAGCGCGATGAGCGAGGCACCGCTGACGGCAAGAATCCGCGCATCGCGACCATCGGTCCAGTACGCGACACCACGGGCGGCGGCCGTCGGCGGTCCGCCCGCCGTGGGCGGCTCGCGATCGAACCAGACGACCTGGCCCGTCGCGGCGTCGAGCGCGGTGACGGTGCCCATGCCGCTGCTCATGTAGACCAGGCCGCCGATCATGAGCGGAGTGTTCTGATAGTTGGTCGGCGCCGGCCGCATGTTCGGCTGCGCCGCTTTCAGCGCCTCGGGGTTCGCCGACTGCCGCCAGACAATCGCGAGGTTCTTTACGGAGTCCTTGTTGATCTGATCGAGCGACGAATAGCGCGTGCTCGCGGCATCGGCGGCCCAGGCGCGCCACTCGCCGGCTGAGCCGGCCGTCTGGACGACGACAGGAGCGGACACAAGCAGTCCGAGAGCGCCGGCGGCGACTCCCGCCGACACTGCCGCTGCCACCGACCGACGCGCACTCATTCCGCCTCCTGACCGCGACCCTGGCGGCGCGTCATCTTAGTCGATGTCCATCCGGCTGGATGGTTTGCCACAAAACTCCAATTCACAGGAGATCGCCCGGCTTTTGTAAATGTTGTCAAAGCATTTCGGTGACTTCTGGCTTGACTGACCGCCTACCGGACGGTAAGGTCCACGGCATTTATCTCGGCTCGGCCATTTTTTTCTTGTCGGTTGGTACCTCGGGTTCGGTTGGAGGAGACGCGATGACGAGACTGCGAGTCGGGATCTGTACGTTCGTCCTATTCACCGTGGTGCTGTTGCCCACGGTCGCACGCGCGCAAAGCACCATCGCGGGCGTCGTTCGAGACACGTCCGGCGCGGTCATGCCGGGAGTCACCGTCGAGGCGTCCAGCGAGGTGTTGATCGAAAAGAGCCGCTCCGCCGTCAGCGACGGTGAAGGGCGCTACGCGATCGTCGATCTGCGTCCTGGCACGTACGACATCTCGTTCTCGCTGCCGGGCTTCAACACCTACAAGCGCGAAGCGGTGATCGTGCCGTCGAACGTCACGGTCCCGATCAACGCCGAGATGAAAGTCGGCGCGCTCGAAGAAACGGTGACCGTCAGCGGCGCGTCACCGGTCGTCGACGTGCAGAACACCGCCAAGGTCCAGGTGATCACGCGCGAGCTCATGGACACGATTCCGAGCGCGCGCAACATCCAATCGATCGGCTCGCTCGTCCCAGGTGTCCGCTTGAACACGCCTGACGTGGGCGGCGCGCAGCAGACCGAGCAGACCTACATGGCCGCGCACGGCAACAGCGCGCTCCACAACACCATCCTTCTCGACGGCATGCCGGCCCAAACCAACCTCGTGGACGGGGCGGTGCAGAACTACATCGACAACTCGCTGATTGCCGAATCGGTCTACAAGACGAGCGGCGTCTCGGCCGAAACCTCGGCGGGCGGCGTGTTTCTCAACCTGGTGCCGAAGGATGGCGGCAACTCGGTCCACGGGTCAGGGTTCTTTGCGGGATCGTCGGACAACTGGGGCCTGCAGGCCAGCAACGTCGACGATGCGCTGCTGAACAGAAACCTCCCGGCCACCGGCACCCGGATCGATCATCTGAACGACTACAACTTCTCGACCGGCGGGCCGATCGCCAAGGATCGCCTCTGGTACTTCGCGTCGGCGCGCCACCAGGGCACGTACGTCCTGATTCCGAATACGTTCCTGCCCGACGGCACGTCGGGCGTCGAAGACGCGTGGATTCGCAGCTTCGTCGTGCGCGGCACGCTCCAGGCGACGCCGAAGAACAAGTTTGCGTTCACGTTCCAGGACAACTTCAAATGGAAGGGGCACGAGATTGCGTTCGGTGGACAGACCGGGCTCCCGATTTTCCCGGAGGTCTCGGCCACAAAGCGTGATCCGGTGCTGTACTACATCGGCCAGGCCAAGTGGACCTCGACGGTCACCAACAAGCTGCTCATCGAGGCCGGCTATTCGAGCGACATCCTCCACTATTCGAACAACTACCAGGACGGCATCTTCGCCGAGCGCGGGACGCCGGCGTGGTATGCGCGGACCTCGCATCTGGATTCGCTGACGAGCGGACTGCTCGCCCGCACCAACGCGGGCCAGTCGAATCAGCTGTTCTCGCCGGATCAGCATTCACTCGTCGGCTCGGTGTCGTACGTGACCGGCTCGCACAACTTCAAGGCCGGCGTCCTGTATGGCTGGGGTCCCAATCCCTACGAGGGCCAGATCAACGGCGACCTCTGGCAGAACTACACGGGCGGGACCCTGGTCAACGGCGTGTACACGCAAGGCACCCCGACCACGGTCACGGTGTTCAACACGCCGCTCAACCGTCAAGTGGAACTCAGCGCCAATACGGGGATCTTCGTCCAGGATCAGTGGACGATGCGCCGCCTGACGCTGAGCGCCGGGCTCCGGTGGGAGTACCTCAGCGAATCGATTCCCGCACAGGATCGAGAGGCGGGGCGCTTCGCGCCCGCCGCGCACTACGACGCGATCAACTGCGACACGCTGCCCGGCATGACCTGCTGGAAGTCGTGGTCGCCGCGGGTCGGCGCCGCCTACGACATCACCGGAAACGGCCGAACGGCGCTCAAGTTCAGCTACGGCAAGTACATGACGCCGGACTCGAGCACCTTCGCCAACCTCTTCAATCCGGTGGCCACATTCACCGAGAACCGGACCTGGATCGATCGCAGTATCAACGGCGAGAATTGCGCGCTGGCAGCGACGCTGGTGAGGACCGGGTGCGATGACATCGCCCAGGACAACGAGATCGCGGCCTCGAGCAATCCCAACTTCGGCCGCCTCACCAACCGCACACTCGATCCGAACTTCAGCCGCGAATACAACCAGCAGTGGAGCGCGGGCGTCCAGCACGAACTGCGTCCCGGCATGGCGGTCACCTTCAACTGGTACCGCCGCACGCTCCACAACACGGCCTATACGCGGAACCGCGCCATCGATCCCGTCGCCGACTGGACGACCACGAGCGTCATCAGTCCGCTCGACGGCACGCCGATCACCGTCTTCCAGATCAACCAGAACAGGGCGACCGGCGTGACGCCAGACCTCTACCTGACCAACATGACCGATGAGAGCCTGCGCAGCAACGTCTACTCCGGCTTCGAGGTCGGCACGTCGGCGCGGCTACCGCACCGGATCACGACGTTTGCCGGGTGGACCTTCGAGAAAACCGTCGACGTCGACTGCACGTTGAACACGGCCAACGCGTCGGCAACGACGAACAGCCCGAACTCGGCTCGCTTCTGCGATCAGTCGGGCGCGACGAATCAGCAGCTCGGCGTCAACGAACCGATTCCCTATCGGCACGAGGTGAAGCTCAACGCCAACGTGCCGATCGCCTACGGCTTCGAAGCCAGCGTCTCGTTCCAGAGCTACGCCGGCGCCCAGAAGGCGGCCGCGGGCGGTCTCAGCTGGGCCATCACGCCGGGAACCACCCGCTACCCGGTCGACTGCACGGTGTGTCCGGCGAACACGGTGATTCTGCCGTCGCGATTCGCTGGCGACCCGAGCGTCACCGTGCAGCTCGTCTCGCCAGGCGTTCGCTATCTCCCGCGCTGGAACCAGGTCGACCTCGGTTTGCGGCGTAGCTTCCGCGTTCACGGCGTGACGGTGCAGGCGCAGCTGAACCTGTTCAACGCGTTGAACAGCAACACCATCCTCAGCGAGGGCACCGCGCTCTCGACGCGGCTCAACCCGTTCACCACGTCGACGGGAGCGCCGAGTTCGAACTTCACGTTTGCCTCGAACGACCCGTCCAGCGGCGGCACACCGACGGCGGTGCTGCAGCCGCGGCTGATTCAGATCGGCGCGCAGATCAGGTTCTAAGTGCTAGGTTCTCGGTGCTAGGTCCGGGTTCCGGGTTCCGGGTTCCGGGTTCCAGGTGCAAGGTGCCTGGAGCCCGGAATCTGGAGACTTGTCAGTCCCGGTCCTTGAGTGATTCGATCATTTGCTGAAGGCGAGCGCGTGGGAGCCAGCGGCCGCGTGTCATCACCCCGGCGGGATGCTCGAGCGTCGACAGATCCTCCAGCGGATTCTTTTCCACCAGCAGCAGATCGGCGCGCAGCCCCGGCGCCACGCGTCCGTACTCGCGCTCCTGACCGACGAGCGCGGCGGCGCTCGTGGTGGCGGCCGCAATGGCTTCGTACGGCGTCAGTCCGGCACGCACGAGCAGCGCGAGCTCTCGGTGCAGGGACGGTCCCGGCACCATCAGCGGCACGCCCATCGCATCGGTTCCCGCGACGAGCGTCACGCCCTGACGGTGCAGTGCCGCCACGCGCCGCATCAAGCGGTCGTGGCTGTAACCCGGAAATCCGGTTTCAGAGGCCCGGCGCCATTCGTCCCGCACAGAGGGGCGAAGAAAGTCGATGGCCGGCTCGCGCACAATCGCGCGGCGTCCCGGACCGCCGGCAGTGTCGTACAACACGAGCGTCGACACGACATTGATCTGCGCATCGTGAATCTGCGCCGCCACGCGGTTCACACCGGATTCGGTACTCCGCCACATGACCGGAATCCAGAAGAAGATCAGCGTTCCCGCAAGGGCGAATGCCGCGGCTGCCGCGAGAGCGGGAGCAAATCGCGACCAGCGGCCGGTCCGATCCTTCCAGCGCCGCAGCGCGTGCTGAATCAACGCGCCGGCCAGGAACAACGCCACCGCCGACAACCCGGTGGCGATGAACCGCGCCATCCCACTCTCAACCAACGGGCCGCCTGGCAGTACTAGCGCGGCGACGAGCAGCGCCCCAACGCCGGCGAGTGCCGTCAGCGCAACGACGCCCTGCCAGCCGTCCCGCCGCTCCGGCGTGCGCTGGCCGACACGCCGCAGCCAACTCAAGGCCAGGAGCAGCACGATCGTGAGCAGCAGCAGACTGGAGAGGCCCGAGGCCAGGAGCGTCGGACCGTGACTGGCCATCGGCAGAAAGTACACATTGGCCAGACTGCCGGTGTGAGCGAGATGCTGGCGTCCCTCGATGAGATCCTCGAACGTCAGATTGCTCGGGGCGTGACCGACGAGCGGAATGCCTTCGCGCCGCGCGACGGTGTTCATGCGCTGGTAGGCCGGCCGCGACAGCCCTTCGTAGAACTTGACGAAGTCGTAACCGCCGCGGCGCTGTGCGACAATTTCCGCTTCAACGTCCTCCGGTGTCCGAAGACGCGGACCCATCACCGGCTCGCTGGCGGTGTAGATGGTTGGCCCGAGAATCTGTCCGGCCTCGACGCGATGCTTCCACTCGAGCGCCGCCGCCGATCCCCACATATTGAAGACACTGGTGACGCCCCAGGCGAGATACAGCGGCGCGTCTCCGAAATCCGCACGGGTCGGTGCGAACCAACTCTCGAGGTGGACATGCCCGTCGGTCAGTCCAGGCAGAAGGAATCGCCCTTGACCGTCGAGGACTTGCGCGCCGGGCGGAATCGTCACGCTGCTCGAGACGCCGACCGACACGATCCGATCGCCTTCGACGACGATCGTCTGCCCTGGAACGATCGACTCGCGGTCCATGGCGAGCGTTGACGTTCACGAACGCCAGGACAGATCGGCAGCTGCGTTCCCGTTCAGAGCCGGCGCGACGAACCGGCGAACATCTCCAGCATGCGTTCTTCCGACGGCGCGGACAGGATATTTTGGGCCGCAAAGTCCTCCGCCAGCGGGTAGCCGGATCGGCGCACGAGTTCTGCCGCCGCGTCCAGGTCGTAGGTCGTCTGGCGGAATTGCACGCCGGGCCCGAGCATCAGCCACGAGGAGGTCGTCGATCCGAACGGCGCGCCGACGCTGCCGGCATTCACGACGCGGACCTCGCCAACGCGGCGGTCGAACGGCATGTGCGTGTGACCGCAGATCACGACGCTCACGTTGGTCAGCGCCGAAAACACCGGCCGCAGATCGGCTTCCGGTGTGAGCCTCGTGAAGACTTCAGTATCGCTGCGCGGCGTGGCGTGACAGAACAGCACCTCGCCCAGTCCGACGATGCGCATGCGCCGCGTCAACGGCCAGGAGCCGACGGATTGTCTCTGCTCGTCGGACAACTGACGGCCGTTCCAGACCATCGCGTCGCGGAACGATTCGGGAAAGCCGCCCGCGTCGCCGCCCGAGAGGCTGCTCAACACACCGCGCTCGCCGTTTCCGCTGATGAACGCCGTCGGGATCTCGAGCGACTCGAGCAGCGTCACCGATTCGCGCGGCAACGGTCCCGGCAGCACATCGCCGCCGACCACGATGAGATCGACGTCGGCCTTGCGGATCTCCTTGATCACGGCCTCGAGCGCCGGCAGATTGGCGTGAATGTCGTAGAGGGCGGCAACGCGCATCGCGCCTCATTCTGGATCGCTCAGGTTCCAGGTGCTAGGTTCAAGGTGCTGGGTTCGCAGAGAACGGTGCGGGTCGGAGCTGAGCCGGCGAGCGGCGGCCGCGGCGAGCCGCTCAGGCACCAACTTCAAGGCGAGCGAACGGGCCATCGCGATCGTCGTGCTGTGGGTTGTCGTCACTCGCGCGACGCGCGGTCCCGCCTTGATGAACGACGCTGTTCGTGCTTGCCGGACACGCTCGTAGGTCCGCAGCGCGGCGTCCAGCGGACGGCCGGACGAGAGCACCAGACCAAGCGCGACCGCGTCTTCCAACGCCTGCGCCGCCCCCTGGCCGGTGTGCGGCAGGAGCGGATGGGCCGCATCGCCCAGCAGCGTGACTGGTCCTTCACCCCAGCGGGCGAGCGGATCGCGCCGCATCAGACGATCGAAGCGGATGTCGCCGGGGGCGGTTGCCGCCGCTATCTCGCGAAGCGGCGCTTCAAAGAGTTTCCAACGCTGTTCGAGGAGTGCCAGCGCGGTACGCGCGTCCGCCGGAACATCGCGCTCGAGAAGCGACATGTACCAGTAGACCGCGTCGCCGGTTCCGGCGCGAATCGTTGCGGCTTCGATTCCGGCGTCCAGATACCCCACTCCCGACAGCGAACCAAGATGATGGCTGGCGCCGTGGACGACTCCACGAATCGCGCAGAAACCGCTCGGTCGAGGCGCCGGCTCGTGCGGATGGAGGATCGTCCTCACCACCGAACGGATGCCGTCGGCGCCGACCAGAAGTTCACCTTCATCGTCTCCGTCACTGAACACCGCGTACACCGTGTCGTGGCGACTGTCGAAGGTTTGAAGTTCGCTGCCGAGATGGAGATCGTCGTTCCCGACCGCCTGGAGCAGCGCGCCGTGGAGTTCGGGACGAAGCGCGACGACCATCTCGGCCGGCGACGTCTGAAAGCGTCTGATCATCCGGCCGTCGAGACGACGCAGCTCGAAGCCGTGACCGGCGGATTCGCCGTCGAGCAGCGGTCCGCCGACGCCAAGCTCGCGAAGCGCCGCGAGCGCATTCGGCGCAAGGAGAATCCCGAAGCCAAGTTCACGCGGAGATGCCGCCCGTTCGTGGACGCGTACCTTCCAGCCGGCGCGGCGGAGGGCAACCGCCGCGGCCAGCCCGCCAATCCCGGCGCCAACCACGAGCGCGGTGCGCGATTTAGTCCACACCGAATGCGAGGAGTACATTGCCTGGACGGGCACGCCCCTGATAGCGCATCGCGCCGCCAGTGAGCGAATCGACAATCGATTCTGGTGACCGCGCTTTCAACTGCTCCGGCGCCGGCGCCCGCGAGGTCGGAGCGCCGTCATGACAGCTCTGACACGATTTCGTGAAGACCGCCGACCCGTCGGGCGTCTGCGGTGCGGCGCGCGACGCGAACACACCAGGGACACTCACCAACACCAGGGACCACTGACGCATGAGACCTCAAAAATGAGTGCGGAAGATCTACCAGATGGTCAGCGAGCAATAGTAGACGGGGGTGTTTCGGTCTCGCAACTCTGACGAAACGGTGACGACGGAGAGTACGCGGACAGCCTAAAGGCTGTCCCTACCGGTACACGCGCTCCTTGAACGCGGTCGTGAACCGCTGAAGCGTCGGCGAGATGTCGCCCTGTTTCAGTCTGACCTCGATGAGCGACCACCGATCGTCCCGAGCGGCGGCCGCTAGCGCATCGGTGAGCGAACCGGCTGTCGTGACGTCGAATCCGCGGCCGCCCCACAGCTCCGCCAGCTTCGCGAATGGCCAGGACACGGTGTCGTTGTATCCCGCGTGCGGGAAGAATGCCTGCAGCATTTCCCAGCGTCCGTTGTTCAGCAGCACGACGATGGGATTACAGCCATACCCAGCGGCGTGCGAAATCTCCGGCCCGGTCATCTGGAACGCGCCATCGCCGACGAGCACGAGCGGCCGCCGGCCGCTCACGATCTGCAATCCCATCGCTGCCGGGATCGCAAACCCCATCGTCGCGTAGTAGGCCGGTGCCATGACGTCGTTCGACTGGATGTCGACGCTCGCAAACAGTGCGTCTCCGGTGTCGGCGACGAGCGGCGTCTCCGGGTGCGCAGCAAAGAAGCGATTCAGCGTCGCGATGACGTCCGCGATGGTCACCGGGGCTGACGCGGGCGCCGCGACATCGTGTTCACGACTCGGCCGGGCGGCGATCGCCTCCCGCGGCGGCCAGACCGCGATGTTCGCCAGCCGCGCAACGAGGCGGTCGAGCGGCGCGTGCTGATAGCGATGATGGCCGATGTAGACATCGCGCGCCGTCGCAATCATCAGGTTCTTCTCGCTCAAGCGGTTCGCGGAAATCCCCAGGCTCGTGTCGCTGATCTGCTCACCCAGCAGCAGGACCGCGTCGGACGTCTCAACGACTTCGCGAAGGGCCTGGGGCGAGGCGATGCCGAGATACGTACCAGCAAACTGCGGATGCTGCGTCGGAAACACGCCGCGACCGAGGAACGACGATGCGACCGGGACGCCCATGCGCTCGGCGAGGATGCGCACCTGCTGCCGGAGCTGAAACCGGTGGACCTCGACGCCGACGATGAGGACCGGCCGAGCCGCGGCGGCCAGCCGTTCGACGATTTCAGCGGCCGCCTCCTCGACCGCGCCGTCGTCGGTCTTGAGTTCGAGCGGCTTATGCGTCGCGGTCGTCGCAATCTCTTCAAAAACCATGTCGCGCGGCACCTCGAGGTACACCGGCCGCTTGTACTTCAGGGCCACGTCGATGGCGTGCGTGATATGGCCCGCCGCCGTCTGCGGATCGTCGAGGATCGCGGCGTACTCGGTGACCTCGGCGTACACCTTCAGCTGCGACTCGAACGACTTGACCTCGTGATGCACCGGGATGCCGGCGCGTTTCTCCTGCCGGCCGGGCCCGCCCGAGATGACGACGACCGGCGATTCCTCCGCATACGCGCAGGCGACGGCGTTGACCATATTCAGTCCACCGGCGCCGTAGGTGACGCAGCAGACGCCGAGCCCGCCGGCGGCACGCGCCGCGCCGTCCGCGGCGAATCCGACTGCCGGCTCGTGACTGAACCGAACCAACCGAAACCGACCGTCGCGCTCGAGCGCCTCGTAGAGATTCAAAGCGTAGTCGCCGGGGATGCCGAAGATCTGACGGACGCCGTGCTGATGAAGCCCATC
This sequence comes from uncultured Bifidobacterium sp., assembly GCA_964577955.1. Taxonomy (GTDB): domain Bacteria; phylum Acidobacteriota; class Vicinamibacteria; order Vicinamibacterales; family CAVVIG01; genus CADEEX01. Next base: position 23,381 of record CAZOAZ010000011.1, read on the forward strand.
GAACAGAAAGGTGTGGAGTTTCATGAGCGCTCTCCGCCCGCAGGGACCAACGTGCCGAGCAATTTCACCAGCTCGTTGTAATCGACCGGTTTCACGAGGTGGCCGTCGAAGCCAGCTTCGCGTGAACGGCGCCGGTCTTCGGCCTGTCCCCAGCCCGTCAGGGCGATGATCACGAGCTCCCGCCCCCATGGCTGTTCGCGAATCCGCCGGCAGACGTCGTAGCCGCTGATTCTCGGCAGGCCCAAGTCGAGGAGGACCACGTCGGGCCGCCAGGTCTCGGCCGCGGCAAGCGCCGACACCCCGTCGTGGGCCATCCGCGTCTCGCTACCGGTGGTCTCGAGGAGCATCGTCAGCGACAGCGCCGAATCCTCGTTGTCGTCGACCACCAGAATCCGGCGGGCTGGCGCGCGCACATCGGCCAGTGGCGCCGCTCCCGGCGCCGTGGTGACGTCTGCGGCCTCCATTACCGGCAACCGGACCGTGAACTCGCTGCCTTGTCCGTCGCCGGCGCTCGTGGCCTGAATGGTGCCGCCGTGCATTTCGACGAACCGCTTCACCAGCGTGAGTCCGATGCCCAGACCGCCCTGCGACTGGTCGAGCGATCGATCGACCTGCGCGAACATCTCGAAAATGGTCTGCAGCTTGTCCGCGGGAATACCGCTCCCGCTGTCGCGTACCGAGACGAGGACTTCGCCGCCCTGTCGCGTGGCGGCAATCGTGATGCTGCCGTTCGGCGGCGTGTACTTGCAGCTGTTGTTCAGCAGATTGCCGAACACCTGCGCCAGTCGCGCGGGGTCGGCGCGGAGATAGACCGGCTCCTCTGGCAGGCTGACGCGCAGCTGATGCGCCGTCTGGTCGAGCAATGGACGCACCGCCTCAACGGCGTGCTGGATCACCGTCGACAACTCGACCTGCGTCAGGCGGAGTTCCAGCCGGTTGTGGGTGATGCGATTGAGATCCAGCAGGTCGTCCACCAGCCGAACGAGTTGCCCGAGCTGCCGTTCGATCGTCTCGCGCGCCCGCCGCACGGTGGCGGGATCGTGGTCGGCGCGCTTGAGCACTTCGACCATGTTGACGATTGGGGCAAGCGGATTCCGCAGTTCGTGGGCCAGCGTCGCCATGAACTCGTCCTTGCGGCGATCGGCCTCGGCCAGCGTGGCCGCGGCGCGCCGCAGGTCGTCCTCGAGACGGCGCCGCTCGGTCACATCCCGCACGATCTTCGAGGCGCCGACGACGGCACCGGCGTCGTCCTTGATTGGCGAGATGGTCAGCGAGACCGTGATCAGACGGCCATCCGCGCAGAGCCGCTCGGTTTCGAAGTGCTCGATCCGCCGGCCGGCCTTGAGGCTGGCGATGATGTGGTCTTCCTCGCCCATGCGCTGCGGCGGGATCACCAGTGAAATGTGCCGCCCGACGGCTTGCGCGGCGGTATGTCCGAACAGCCGCTCCGCGCCGGCGTTCCAGCTCTGAATGACGCCGTCGAGCGACTTGCTGATAATCGCGTCGTCGGACGATTCCACGATCGACGCCAGCAGCCGCGCGGTGAGCAGCTGCGCGACGCTCGCCCGCTCGAGCCGCCGCTGCGCGCTGACGTCGCGGAAGATGAGCACGCAGCCGGACACGTCGCCGGCCTCGTCACGAATCGGCGCCGCGCTGTCGTCGATCGCGCGCTCGATGCCGCGGCGATCGATGAGCAGCGTGTGATTGGCGAGGCCGACCACGACACCGTCGCGCATCGCGCGTGTCGCCGGGCTTTCGACGGTCGCCTTCGTCTCCTCGTTGACGATCCGGAAGACGCGCTCGAGCGGCTGCCCTTTCGCGTCGTCGCTTGACCAGCCGGTCATCGACTCGGCGACGGCGTTGAGCGTCTCGACGCGGCCGCCCGTGTCAGTCGTGATGACTGCATCGCCGATGCTGCGCAGCGTCACGCGCAGCAGCTCGCCTTGTTCGCTGGCCCGTACTTGTGAGCGCCGTGTGGCTTCACCGAATGCAATGATCAAGGCGCAGGTGAAGGCATACGCGCCAAAGCCGACGATGTCGCCGATGCTTGCGAGAGCGAACTGGCGTCGCGGCTCGATGAAGAAGTACGCACAGGCCACGTAACCGGACAGCGCGGCCGTGATCGCGGGGCGATACCCACCGAACCAGACCGCGCCGGCAACCGCGCCGAACAGCGTGACGAGCGGCAAAGCGTCGCCCATCACCGGATCGAGCAGCGCGCGCAGCACCACGGCGGCCCCGACGAGGCTTAGCGCAGCGATGTCTTTGGCGAACGAGCGGCGGCGCCGGCCGGGGCCCGACGCGGTCACGCGGCGTCGTCCAGATCCGTCGAGTGAGCGCGGCCGACGGCGTTGGTGAACGTCCACACCATCGGCCGCGGCATGGCCATCGCCGCCGCGTACACCGACGGCTTCCGCAGAAACGACAGCTTCACGGATACTCCCTCGCTCGGACGCGACATTGGCATGATCCGCCGTTTGTCCGCCGTCCGTCAACGGCGAACCGGCTCAGCGGGCGCGGTCGTGCAGGCGGCGCAGGAGTTCCTCGCCAAAAGGCCACGGCCCGTAGCCGGCATCGGCATTCAGATGACCGGCGTCGCCGGCGTCAACCAACTCGCTTCCCCATGCGGCGGCAAACTCACCGGCGCGGGACCAGGCGACATAGTCATCGGTTCGACTGGCCACAACCACACTCGGAAAACCGAGCGGCATCAACGGGACTGGCGCGAAGTTCTGAACCGCCGGAGGTGCGAACACCGCTTCGACGTCGGCTGGCGCAACGAGCAGGGCGGCGGCGACGCGCGCGCCGATCGTCAGCGCATTCGCGTCAGCCCAATGCGCCACCGCCATGCAGCCGAGACTGTGGGCGACGAGAATCGGCGGCGCGGCGGCGGCGCGAATGGCCGCGTCGAGCGTGGCCACCCACTCCAGGCGATCCGGCGTGTCCCAGTCGCGCTGCACAACGCGCCGGTACTCGGGATGGGTGCGCTCCCAAAGCGTCTGCCAGTGCTGCGGGCCGGAGTCGCCCCAGCCGGGCACGATCAGGATCGGAGGCTCGGTCCGCATCATCGCAGAGCTCGGATGTATTGGTCGATCGCCGCAAAGCAATCGCTCTTTGCGTGCGGCACGATTCGAACGACAAGCGGTCCGATGACGACCCGTCCGGCGTCGCCCGCTGGTGTGAACCCGACTCGTCCTGGTGGAATCTGCGCCGCCAGCGCGTCACTTTGAAACCGGACGGCCAGGACGCTGACGATCGTGCGATCCGCGGCGCGGTAGCGAGTCTCGTACGCCTCCAGGACATCCTCAGACCACTGGGCTGAGAATCTGCGGGCGGCCTGCGGATCGAGCGGCGGTGCATCAGGGCCCGGCGGCGGGGCACCGTCGAGACGATGATGGATTAATTCGACCGAACGCCGGTCAGACACAATCGCCGGGGCTGGCACATCCAGCCGGCAGCCCGGAGGCAACCGATCCGCTGGGACGGTGAGAATGTTGAGCGAGCGTGGAGGCTGCGCGCCAAGCGGAGCGCTGTTCACCAGCCCGAGCAGGACCAGACCGGCGATTCTGATCGGAGTCATGGCTCGTCAAAACGGCGCATCGCCGGGCGGCATTGGCGTTTTCGTCCAGCACTCGCCGTTGAAATACAGCAGCGACCCATCGTCGCGCACCTTGACCTCGCCGCGTGTGCCGGGCCCGCCGCTCACACACGCTGACCGCGCGGTCCACAGCACCGCCACCGCGAAGAGCGCGGCCACAAGAATCACGATCGCGACAACGGCTCGTCGCGGATCGAAGGTCACTGAAGAATCTTAGATGTCCGGCGAATGATTCGCCAAGTCCGAAAGTCGGCGCGCATAGAATGTCGGGATTCGACCGACATCGAACGTTGGAGGCAGGGATGAGCGAACATGTGCGGACTGAACGATCCGGCGGCGTGCTGACGCTGACGCTGAACCGGCCCGAGAAGAAGAACGCGCTGACGCGGGCGATGTATCAGGCGCTTGGCGATGGCATCGACGGCGCGGCAGATGGCCGGAGCGTGCGTTGCATCCTGCTGCAGAGCGAAGGCGACGCGTTCACCGCCGGCAACGATCTCAGCGACTTCGCCGCCATCAACCGCGCGGCGCCCGCCGGCGATGCGCCGCGCCACACGAATCCGCTCCTCGCCGCGCTCGCCCGGACCATGACACCGGTCGTGGCCGCGGTTCAAGGCCGCGCGGTCGGCATCGGCACGACGATGCTGCTCCACTGCGATCTGGTCTTCCTGGCTGAAGATGCGCTGCTGACCACACCGTTCGTGAATCTCGCGCTGGTGCCGGAAGCCGCATCGAGCCTCCTGCTCCCCGCCCGCATCGGCCATGCCCGGGCGTTCTCGATGTTCGTCCTCGGCGAAGCGGTCAACGCCGCGACTGCGCTGTCATGGGGAATCGCGAATAGCGTCGTCCCCCGCAGCGAGCTCCACGCGCGCGCGCGTGCGGCCGCCGACGCAATCGCGGCCCGTCCCGCGTCCGCCGTCCATCGGACCAAATCACTGATGCGTGACGCGGCGCTCCTGACCGCGAGGATGGAAGCGGAAGGCCAGCATTTCGCGGCGCAGCTCGCGTCGCCGGAAGCGCGCGAAGCCTTTGCGGCGTTTGCGGAAAAGCGCGCGCCGGACTTCAGCAAGCTGAATAGCTCGGCTGAAACTTAGGATTTGAGGAACGTAGGAACTTAGGAATTGGTGATGCTCAGATTCGCGAAATCGCCGCCGGAACCATTGCCGACCCACAGGCCAACCAAGCCGCGCCCCCTCGGGTTGAGCAGATCCACGGCCAGGGACGGCTCGGTCGCGTTGTCAACGAAGACACTCAATCTGCGGTTCGCGATCACGATGCGCGCCTGAAACCAGCCGTCCGGATCGGGAACCGGGCTCACGGCGTGTTCGAATTGCCCGGTCTGCTCCGCCCGAAGTTTCTGCCATGGGTTCGCGGGCATCGAGATGTACTGAACCGCGTGGCTGCGACCAACCGGGTCCACCGCCTTGAAATTGAATGGCCGGAAGTAAACCGCGTCGTGGGTCGTGGCGTCGAGGCCGTGAAAGGTGATCCCGAGGAAGCTCTGCCCCTGAAGGTTCTTGCCACGAAGGTCTACCGCGATGGTCCCGCTCGAAAACTCACGCCCGGGAATGTAGCCCGGTGGCTCTCCAGGGCCGGCGCTGACGCGCACGCCTTGTCTTGCGCCGTCCGTGATGCGATTCACGGTCCGGTTGCCGAACGGCAGGCCGTTTCGATCAACCAATGCCCCGAGATCGATTGGTGCGCCCTGGGCTCGGAGATCGCGCACGCCGAGCGCACCAACGACGGCTGACACGGTTGAGATGACGAAACGGCGCCGGTCCATGAGCCCTCCGCGCACATTGGACGCCGAAGGCGGCCAAAAGTTCTCCCGGGGTGAGCCCGATTTCGCGAAGCTGCCTGACCGTCAGCAGCCGTGGAGCGGCAACTGGGCGATGACCACCCAGTCGAGAACGGTGGCCAGAAGCGGCATCAGCCAGAACGGCAGGATTGTTTGCCACGACGGACGAGCCCCAATCGAGATCTTGCCGTGAGATGCCCACGCGACGAGCGCTGCCGCGACCGAGAGATTCAGGAGTGGGCCGAACAGCATCGCAATTCCGATCGCCCCCCAACTCTTGTCGTCAATGGCCACCCACAGGAGCACAAGGTTCATGCAAGCAACCAGCATCGCCGCCGTCTGGACCTGATGGTTCGTTCTCCGGATCGCCTCCATGTTCATTCCCTTCCAACCGGGAATGCGGAAACGAAGGATCGGACGGCTCAAGGGTATGGTCGCCCGCGGGCAAAGGCTAAAACTGGGCTGCCCCGTCAAGCCGATGCGCCTGCGCCCAGATGGCCCGGAGCAGTTCGCCCGCCGGAACCGGTCTCGCCATTGCCGCCGACTGGCCGGCCCACACCTGCATGCGGTGATAGTCGCCGTCAGCCGCACCCTGCTCCTTCATCGCCGCGGTCAGGCCGCGCTGGACGGGATACGGAGCTGGCGGAGGGGCGTCAGGAGCCGCGGCTGCCGTGACGTAGTCGGTCGCGATCGCGCGACCCAGTCGCCCGGTCATCGCGCGCGTGGGCATCGTCTGCTCGGGCTCGAGGCCGTCGAGCGCGTCCGCCCATGCCTTGTGGGTGTGCGCCTCCGGACAGCGCAAGAACGCGGTCCCGATCATGGCCGCGCTCGCGCCAAGCACCAACGCCGCGGCGACGCCGCGGCCGTCGGCGATGCCACCGGCGGCGATGATCGGCAGGTCGATCTGATCGGCCATCCTTGGCAAGAGGGCGAAAAGGCCGACGGCCTGCCGTTCCGCGGCCGCCTGATCGAACGAGCCGCGGTGACCGCCGGCTTCGAATCCCTGCGCGATGATCGCGTCGGCGCCGGCATCCCGCGCCTGCTTCGCTTAATCGACGGTCGTCGCCGTCGCAAACCAGGCGATGCCCTTCGCTTTCATTCGGTCGACAACGGCGGGCGGATAGAGCCCCATGATTGACGACACTGCGGTCGGCACGAGCTCGATGAACGTCTCGCACTGCTGATGGAAATCCTGCAACTTGACGTCTCCGGCCTGCGCCGGGACGGCGGGTCCCCACTGCGCGAGAAATTCACGAACGCGACTCTCGGCGACGTCGTCGCGCACCGGTGAGGGATCTGGAACCCAGGTATTAATTTGCAGCGGTCCGCGGCTCTGTTCGCGAAACTCGTGCACCCAGCGGCGAATGGCGTCCGGCGCCAGCGTCAACGCGCCAAGCGCGCCCATGCTGCCGGCGTTCGCCACCGTGACCGAGAGACTGACAGGAGAGGCGCCGGCCATCGGCGCCAGGAGGATGGGAACGTCGAGTCCGTATTTCGCGCAAAACGCGCGCGCTCGTGATGGCATCCCGTCAGGCTATGGCGCCGACGCACGCCGGCGCAACACGCACGGCGCGCCGGCACAAGCGTAAATCCTGAATTCCTGAAATCCTGAATTCCTGAATTCCTGAAATTCCAGGTTCAGATCGTCTTGGGCGTAACGTAGGGCGCGACCATCAGCGCGCGTTCGATGTCCTTCTCGTTGCCCGAGAAGTTCTCGACGCCGACGAGGATCTGGCCATCGCTGACGGCGGGGTCGTACATCTTCGGCCGGCGGCGCAGCAGCTTCGCCGTCACGAGGAGCGAAATGACCGTCGCCGCGATCGAACCGAGCATCGTGAGCTCGAAGATCGGGATGAGGAACGCCCACCAGGAAATCGGCTTCATGTTGCCGACGTTCATCGGCCAGTCGTTGGAGGTGTAAGTCAGCAGCGCGATGCTGCCAAAGAAGCCGATCAGCCCGCCCATGCAGGCCAGATACCACAGGTAGTTCTTGCCCCTGATGTGGCTGAACTCGAAGTCCTCCATCGGCGTGTTGGACATGACGGTAATGTCCTGGTCGGACACACCGGAGGCACGCAGACTGTTCACCGCGCGCTGCGCATCCTCGCCGTGCGGATACAGGGCGTAAACGCTCTTCATGCGTGGCTCTCCCCGAGCTTGGGCTCGGCCGCGTGCGCGTGGTGGCCGTCCGCCGGCGGCTGATGGTCCGCCGCCTTCATCTCCCAGATCGAGATGATCGGAACGAACTTCGCAAACAGCGTGTAGAGCAGCATCATCGCGGCGAAGGTCGCGACGGTGATCAGAATCTCGGTCGGGCGCGGTTCGTAGCGGCCCCACGTATAGGGCTGGAACTTATGCGCCAACGAAGGAACGACAATCAGGAAGCGCTCCAGCCACATGCCGACGCAGACGCACAGCGATGCGATGACCATGCTCGGAATCGTGCGCAGCTTGCGGATGCCGAGCAGAATGACCGGCACGACGAAGTTGCACACGACCATGGTCCAGAAGAGCGGCGAGTAGGTGCCGTTCTGCGTGACCATGAACGAGTTGATTTCGGCTTCTTCGTTGCCGTACCAGACCGTCAGACGTTCGTTGAACGTGAAGTAACCCCAGAGCAGGCTCATGAGCAGGAGCAGCTTCGCGAGGTTGTCGAAGTGCACCGGCTTCAGGTAGTTCTCGAGGTGCAGCACCTTCCGCAGCGTGGTCATCGCCAGGAGCAGACCGGCCAGGCCGCTGAAGATCGCGCCCGCGACGAAGTAGGGGCCGAAGATCGACGAATGCCACATCGGCGTCGGCGCCATCGAGAAGTCGAACGAGACGATGGTGTGGACCGAGACGGCGACCGGGATGATCGCCACCGCCATGATCGACATCGCGGTCTCGAGCCGCGCCCACTGCCACGTCGTGCCGCGCCAGCCCATCGCCAGCAGTCCGTAAATCTTCTTCTTCAATCCCGTCGATCGGTCGCGGACGATCGCGAAGTCGGGAATCATCGGGAGGAAGAGGAACAGCAGACTGCCGCTCAAATACGCCGAGATCGCGAAGAAGTCCCACACCAGCGGCGAGCGGTAGTTCGGCCAGATCAGACGGCTGGTCGGATACGGCGCCAGCCAGAAGAACAGCCACGGCTTGCCGAGGTGGATGATCGGAAAGAGACCGCCGATGGTGAGCGCGAATGCCGTGATGACTTCGGCGCAGCGCGTGATCGGACGGCGCCATTCCGCCTGCACCAGCCGCAGGATCGCGGAAATCAGCGTGCCGGCGTGGCTGATGCCGATCCAGAACACGAAATCGGTGATGAGGAAGCCCCAGTACACCGGCCAACCCAGACCGGTGAGGCCGAAGCCCTCGTACATCTGCATCCACCACGAAAAAAGTCCGGCGGACACAATCGCGACGAGGACGGCAACCCAGATGAACCAGAGCGCTCCGGGCTTGTCGAGCGGCCGGAGGAGATCCTGAGTAAGCGTGTCTTTGGAGCTGCTCATGTCTCGCGCCTAGCCGTTGAGATACTGGACCTTGGGGAGCGTGCCCAGCTCCGCCATCAGTTTGTGGCCACGCTCCGACTCGAAGAGCCGCGAGACTTCGCTTTCCGGATCGTTCAGATCGCCGAACACCAGCGCCTTGGCCGGGCAGGACTGGACGCAGGCCGGCTTGATCTCGCCGTCCTTCAGTTCGCGCTTCTCGGCCGCCGCGGCGATCTTCCCGGCGGTGATGCGCTGCGTGCAGAACGTGCACTTCTCCATCACGCCCACTTCGCGCACCGACACATCCGGATTCAGCTGCAGGTGGAGCGGCTTTTCCCAGGCCGGGTTGAAGAAGTCGAAGAAGCGGACGTTGTACGGGCAGGCGTTCGCGCAGTACCGCGTGCCGATGCAGCGGTTGTAGATCTGCGCGTTCAAGCCGTCTTCGTTGTGGCTGCTGGCGTAAGTCGGACAGACCGGCTCGCACGGCGCCGCATCGCACTGCTGGCACATGACCGGCCGGTATTTGATCTTCACCTCGGGGAACTCGCCCTCGAAGTAGCGCTCGACGCGGATCCAGTGCATCGCGCGGCCGCGTGACGCTTGCAGCTCGCCCACCGTCGCGATGTTGTTTTCAGCGTGACAGGCGGTCACGCACGCTTCGCAGCCGGTGCAGCGGTCGAGATCGACCGCCATGCCCCATCGGTGCGCCATTACCGCGCCTCCCCTTCGTGTGGCAGCTCGCGTAGTTCGCCGCGCCGCGAGAACAGCACCATGCGCCCGTCCGGATCGCCGGCCCGCGCGATCTTGACCCGTGTGGCCGCCCACGCCAGCGCGCCGGTCTGCGGCTCGGTGACCGCCGCGAGCAGTTCCACCGGATTCTGACCGCGCCCGGTCGCGTAGCGCGTGAAGTTCGTGTGGCCCTGACCGACCGGCATCGCGATCACGTTCGGCGCAATCGCCGGATTGATGAACGCCGGCGACTTGAGCGTGCCGACCGGCGACGTGACTTCGACGATGTCGCCCAGCTTGATGTTGAGGCCCGCGGCGGTCTTCGGATTCAGTTCGACGAAGCTGCCCCACATCGACGAGCTCGTCGGATCGGGCAACTCCTGCAGCCACGGCAGGTGCGACAGCGATCCGTCGTGGAACTGCAGCGAGGCGTAGGGCAGGAACTGATACGGATACTGCGCGGCGTCGCCCGTGAAGGCCGCCGCCACATACTTCACCGGCGTCGGCTTCGGTTCGTTGCTGCGCGCGGCCGTGGCGCCCGCCGGCACCGCCTTCTTCGGCAGTTCACCCCACCAGCCGCCCTGCGTCTGGGCGGTGGACCAGGCGTCCTCGCCGATGGTGTCGAACGTTGCCTTCACCATCGCTTCGAAGGAGGTCCATGGGAGCTCGAGCGGCTTCGCCAGTTTCTGCGCGACATCGAGGAGCACGTCGGGCGTCGGCCGGGTCGTGAAGAGCGGTTTCATGGCCGCCGGCGCGACGCTGGCCACCGCGGTCAGCGAGCCCGATTCCGGCAGCGCCTCGGCCAGCGACTCGAGCGCCGAGCTGTCGGGCAGAATCAGATCCGCCATCACGCTCGTCTCGTCGACGAAGCTCGCGAACGAGACGATGTAGCCGGCCTTGTCGAGCGCTTCCTTGACCTTCCAGGCCTTCGGCGCCGAGTACACGGGATTGGCGCCGTCCACCATCAGCACCTTGGCGCTCTGGCTGCCGCCGTTGACCGCCGTCGCCCACGCGTCCAGCGTCTGTCGTGATGCGAATGATGGACCGGCCATCGGAATCTGCGGCGTGAAGTGCACGCCGCCGGGCTGACCGACGGCGCCCAGCAGTTCGTTGAGCGCATTCACCGCCAGCGCCGTGAAGAGTCCGTTGGTGTGCGCGAGCGCTGGACCACCGACGATCGCCACTGCCGGCAGCATCTCGGTGATCTCGTGCGCGAGCCGCTCGAGCTTCTCGTGCTTGACGCCGGTGATCTTCTCGACGTTCTCGGGCGAGTACTCTTCGAGACCAGTCGACCAGCCGTCGATGAGCGCCGAGGCGCGGCCGTTCGTCGCGGGACGCAGCTTGTGCTCGAGGATGACGTGCGCAAGGCCGAGCGCCAGGACGCCTTCCGTCCCCGAGGGCACTGGCACCCAGTGATCCGCTGACGCGCCGGTGGTCGTCATGCGCGATTCAACCTGCGCGAACGCACCGCGGATGCCAGGGCGCCCCTGCCGCAAGTGGCCGTAGCCCATCGACTGGGACACGACCGATCCCCACGTGCCGAGGAAATCAGCGCCGAACCCGATGACGAAGCGCGCGTTCTTCAGATCGAACGTGGGCAACTGGTTCTGGCCGAAGCTCATCGCGTTGGCGCGCCGGAGCACGTCGTCGCCAAAGAGTTCGTAGCCGACCGCGGCCGGTGCGCCGAACCTCGATGCGAACCAGTCGACCAGATTCCGGCGATGGCTGGCGTGTTGGCCCGTGACGATCGACAGCGACTTCCCGTCGCCGGCGCTCGCCAGCGCGTCGAGTTTGCCGACCAGTTCCTTGATCGCGTCGTCCCACGAGATCGGCTGGAAGTTGCCGTCGCCACGGGTGCCGCCGCGCTTCAGCGGCTGCGTGATGCGATCCGGGTGATACGTGACCTGAATGCCGGCCTGGCCGCGCGCGCACAGTCCGCCTTGATTGACCGGGTGCGCCTCGAGCCCTTCGAGCTTTTTCGCGACGTTCATCCGGACGATGCCGGCCTGGCCGTTCTTGATGGTGTCCACATCCGCGGCCATGACGCGGACGTTCACGCCGCAACCGCCGCCGCAATGCGGACAGACGCTCGGTTTCCATTCCGCGATGCCCGGCACCGTTTCCTCGTCGGGCAGGAAGCGGATGATCTGGTTCTCCGGCACGTTGCATGCGGCAATCGTGGCCGAGGTGCCCGAGATGGCGGTGAGCTTGATGAAAGTACGGCGGTCCATCAGTAGTGGCAGGTGAGACAGTCGTTCGGGGCTTTCTTCTCTCGATGACAGGTGACGCAATCGCCCATGTCGAGGACCACGTTGCGCTGCGCGACGGTCTGGTGCGCAATGTCGCCGTGGCAGGTCGAACATTCGACGTTGGCGCGGATGTGCGGCGCGTGGTTGAACTTCACGTGCGCCGCCTGGGTGTAGCCGTAAACCCGCTGCCAGGCCTGATCGAGCCCCTTCTCGGAGTCCGCCGTGATCTTCATGATGCGCGGCTTGTCGGTGGCGATGGCCGCGTGGCAGATCAAGCAGGTGTTGACGCTCGGCAGTCCGGCCTCCGGTCCCTTCGTGACGCTCTCGTGGCAGTACTCCGTGCACGCGATCCCTTTTTCGACGTGGATGTTGTGCGGGAAGTCGAGCGGTTGAACCGGATTGGATTTGACCCAGAAGTAGTCGTTCGCCGCGGCGGCCAGACTGGGCCGCGCGGTCGTGAAGATCGGCGTGGCGCCACTCGCCGCCTGCGCGGTGTACGCCGCGGGCTGCACCGGCGCCGGCCGATCGTCGAGCCATTGGCAGCCGACGCCGAGCGCGGCGACGGCTGCGCACACCAACAGCCTGCCGAATCGATTCATGTTCGACACGGAATTCTTCAACGGGTCGCTATTTCTTCGGGCCGACGCTGCGCAGGAAGTTGACGACGTTCCACATGTCGGTTTCCGTCATGCGGCCCTTCAACCCCTTCATCTTGAGATCGGGCATGGTGCCGTCGCGCAGGACAGCGAAGATCTCGCCGTCGGAGTCGCCACGATCCCACTTCGCATCCGTCAAGTCGGGCGGGTGCGTGTCCTTCGGGGCCATCGTGCCGTTGCCCTTGGCCTCGTCGCCGTGGCAGAACCGGCAGTTTCGGGTGTAGGCAGTCTTCCCGGCGGCAATCGACGCCGCCGACATCGGCACCGGATTCTTCAGTTTCTTGGCTTCAGCGTTTCCACCCACGGTCTGAGCGCTGATAGAGATGCCCAGAAACGCGAGACCAAGTCCAAACATGACTGCAGACGACACGCGGCGCATAATTCCTGTCCCTCTTCTTCGTCTTCCTGGGGCCTACGAGTCTTTGACCGGCTTCAAGCCCACGCCTGAACCCGGAATGAAAGCATAAGATTCAACGAAATCAGCGCGAAATCAGCGAAAAGAGCGGCCAAAAACGCAGGCGGGATTCTTACACAGGCTCGCGCGTCACTGCAAGGCGCCGTTTCGCTATACTCGCGCGGTGCTGACCCTTCCACGTTCCCAGACGCTCCTCGCGGCGGTGTGTTTCGTGGCGTGCGCCACCCTCTCGGCGGCGCAAACCGCCCAGGAACCGCCCGCCCGTCCCGACGTTCCCGAGGCCGACGCGGCGACGGTGCGGCTCTGGCAGGCAGCGATGAGCGGCAGCGTGGCCGAAGCGCGCGCGGCGCTGGCGGAGAAAGCGTCAGTCGACCTGCCCAATCCGTCGAAGATGACGGCGCTCGGGATTGCCGCGCTGTACGGCCATGCCGACATGATTCGCGCGCTGGTCGCGGCGGGCGCCAACGTGAAGGCCGATCAAGGCGGCGAAAGCGCGCTGATGGCGGCCGCTCACCAGGGCCACGTCGCGGCGGTCGACGCGCTGCTCGCGGCGGGCGCGGATCTCACCGCGCAGGACGCCGACGGCATGACGGCGCTCATGGCGGCCGCCTCCGCCAATCGCGCCGGGGTGGTGCGGGCGCTCCTGGCCAAGGGCGCCGATGTGAATGCGACGAGCCGCGGCGGCGCCAGCGCGCTCATGGCGGCGGCTTACGGCGGCCATACCGAAGCCGCCGAGGCCCTCCTCACCGGCGGCGCGAACATCAACGTGAAGGACAGCAACGGCCGCACGCCGCTCATGGCGGCGGCGCTCGGCGGCGACGTCCGCCTCGCGCAGACGCTCATCGGCCGCAAGGCCGATCTGAACGCGGAAGACAGCGGCGGCCTCACCGCGGTCGCCTACGCGGCCGCGAACGGTCACCTGGCATTCATCGACACGCTCGAGCGTGCCGGGCTCTCGAAGGGCAACGACGTCGCGATGATCTTCGCAACGCGGTCATGCCGCGCCGACATCATGCGCCGGCTGCTCGACGCCGGCGCGAAGATCGACGCCGACAAGGAACAGGAACCGCTGCTCGTCGTCGCCGCCGGGGCGGATTGCGCCGAGGGGGTCACACTGCTCCTGCAGAAGGGCGCCAACGTCAACGCCGCGGACGCCACCGGCACGACCGCGCTGATGCGCGCCGCCGGCGAAGGATTCATCCCGCTCGTCGAGCTCCTGCTCGCGCGCGGCGCCGACATGGAAGCGGTCAACAAGAGCCAGCAGAGCGCCTGGCTGCTGGCGGCGATGAATCAACAACGCGAAGTCGTCGAGATCCTACGAGCGCATCGCGAGAAGTCGCAAAAGAAGTAACTTCTGCCCTTTGCGATTTGACCTTTGCCCTTCCCGTCAGGGTTTCTGCACTTCGATCTGCACCATCTTGCGGTACTTCACCGGAACGCCCTGTAGCGTCGCGGCCGGCTGGTAGCTCCATCGCTTCGCTGCGTCGAGCAGCATCACGTCATAGCGCGGATTGACCGACTGGCGCATCGCCACCGACTCCACGGCTCCCGTCTCGTCGATCAGCAGTTCGAGGATGCCGGGGCCGTTGGCGCGCAGCTGCGGCGGCATCGACGGCACCGACTGACGGACCACCGCGGGCGGCACGATGCCGCGATCGTCGACCGAGTACACGCGCGGCGGCAGCGCCACGACCGGCACGACCGCGGCCGGCGGCGCCTGCGTCGCGGCGACGAGCGGCGGCGGCGCGAGGTTGCTCTTGCTCAAATCGTAGAACCCGGCCGCGAGCATCCGCAGATCCGAGAGCGGCGGCTGACTGACGGCCGCCTCGACATCGGGATCGGCCATCGCCTTCAGCACGACATCGAACGCCGCGGTGGCCGTCGCGAAGTCTTTCGCGTCAAACGCGGCCTTCGCGCTTCGATAGCGTTCCTGCACCAGCCCCGGCAGGATGCGGCGTCGGACCTCGCGAAACGCCGTCTGGACGCGCGGCGACATCTCGCTCGACGCGCCGCGATCGAGCGGGTCGGCGGCGATCATCGCGGCAATGGACTTCTCGGCGTCGGCCGGCTTGCCGAGCGCGATCAGGCAGAACGCGCGGTACTGTTCGATGCCGCGCTGCTCGGTGGCGCCCACGGCACCCGCGGCCTGCATCCGCTCGAGCAGGGCGAGCGCCTGATCGTATTCGGCAGCGGCGTAGAGGTCGCGCGCCGCGGCCAGCGAATCGGCGGCCCGGACGCGCACCGCGCCGCCGGAAATCAGCAGGACGACGATCGTGACCGTGAAGAGCTTGCGCACTGCTACTTCTTTCTGAGATCGGCGCTGAGACGCGTCGCCTCCTTCAGGGTGACGATGGCGGTGAACGTCTGCTCGCCGAGCTCCGGATGCTTGAAGACCACTTCGTGTGATCCAATCGGCAGCGAGAAGTTGCCAATCGGCGTGTCGCCGACCTTCGCGCCGTCGATCCACACTTCGGCCCAGGGCAGCGCGTTCAGCGCGATGCTGCCCGGCGGCGGGTCGACGATCAGCGTCGACACCTTCCCGGACGTCACATTGACCGCCCTGGCGCTCTTATAGCCGAGTGCGTCGTTGATCAGCTCGAACTCGTGGCGGCCGGCCACGACCATCACCTTGCTGCTCTCGCTGGTGCCGACCAGTTCGCCCTTCTCGAAGATCTGCACCGGCACTTTGCCCGAGACCGTGATCCATCCCGACGCCGCGGCCGGCGCTTCGGTCGACGTCATCGTCAGCAGCACCGACGCCGTCGTTCCCGCTTCGACCATCACCGACTGGGTCGCCGACCCGTGATCGGTTTCGGCGACGACGGTGTGTTCACCCGGCGTCAGGTTGGCCACCAGCGTCGGCGCCACGCCGCGCGGCGCGCCATCGATCGTCACGCGGGCACCGGCCGGCTCGGTACGAATGCGGAGCTGACCGATGTTGCTCGCCGGTTTCGGCATTTCGATGAACTGCGAGGCTTGCGTCCCGGCGGCAATCGTGACCGGCAGCGATCGCGACCCGCCGCCGCTGTGCAGCTCGACGCGATGCGAACCGGGCGCGAGCGTCAGCGTCAACGGCGTCGCCCCTTTGGCGGCACCGTCGACGGAAACGCGGGCGCCGGGCGGATCGGTGGCAATCGTGAGTGTGCCGGTCGTGGGCGTGGGCGCCGGCGCCGGGAAGAATTTGCGCGCGCCGATGGTCGCACCGCCGACGAGAACGGCGAGCCCAATCACCGCCGCCGCCACCCAGCTGCGGCTGCGGCGTGACGCGCGAGCGGCGATCGTCGGCTCGTCCGCGGCGGCGAACATCACCGAGCCGGTTGTGGCCGGCTTGTCGAACGGCACGCCGGGCGCAGGCCGATCCGGTTCGAGCACCGCGGCGATCGGCAGCGGCGCCGGCGTCGGTGCTGAGGCGATGGGTATCGGGCGCGGCATGACCGCATCCGCAATCGGCATCGGGCGCGGTGTGGGCGCGGAAGCGACCGATGGGACGACGGCCGGTGCGGCTGGAGCCATCGCCTGCGGGCGATCGACCCCGTTGTAACGCGCGAGAAACTGTTCCAGGCTCGCCTGCGAGGCTTCGCAGCCGCTGTCGGCGATCGCCTTCTCCAGCCCGGCGCGGGCTTCGATCGCGGACGGAAACGATTGCCGCGGATCCAGCTGCAGCGCGCGCTCGAGCCAGGCGCGCAGCGCCGCGGGCAACGGCTCGGCGCCGCGCGCCGAGACCATGCGGGCCGACGCCGCAACCTCCGCAATCTTGGTCGGATACTCCTCGTCGCGCAGCGGCCGGCCGAGGAACAGGGACAGCGCGACGCTGCCGATCTGCGTCACGTCGGTGAGGTGATCGAAGCGCGGCAGGCCGGCCATCCGCGGCAGCGCCACGCGCAGGTCCGACCAGTACCGATCGCGCGACAGCAACAGTTGCTCGAGCGCCGATCCGAGCACGTACTCGACAACGACCAGGCGGCCGCTCGGCGTGACCACGAGCCGCTCGGGGGCGATCGCGCCGTGCGCGGTGTCACGGGCCGTTTCGTGCAGCGCGGCAATCGCGATCACCAGTTGGCGGAGAAGATAGAGAACGGCGTTGGTTTCGAATGCCAATCCGCGCGATTCGACGCCGGCAATCAACGCCGAGAGGCGGATACCCGGCGTCGCGTCGGAAACGACGATCAATTGCGTGTGCGGCGGCGCGGCGCGTTCGATCGTGCGGACGCGCGCGAATGATGGATGGCGGAAGCCGGTCAGCCGGCTGGCGCGCTCGCGCAAGGCGAACTCGAATGACGGCACCACGGCCAGCTCGTGACGCAGGCCGAGCAGTTCAGCGCCCGCGCCGGCGGCTTCTTCCCGGTGGCGGCGCTCGCCCAGTCCGTCGCGAAAGACAAACTCGCGGGCCGGAGCGCTCGTTGGCTGCTCAGCTGGATCCATGGACCTTTGACGCCTCGGTGGGGGGATGCGCGCTGCCGAGCAATGCGCGAAGCGTGCCGTCGGCTGAACAGAGGCGTAAGTCGATGCAGCGGCGCCTTTTGTAATCGCGTGACCGGAATCGGCCGGCGAACAAACAGCGTCACGCCGTTACAGCGGCGTCGACTCAGTGCGATTTCTGTAAGTGGGAAAGAGAAACTTGCGAAAACGAAGGAGGGGTCAGACAGCAGCCTGGCACCTGTCTGACCCCGATTCGAGTTGATTGTTATTCAGGAGAGATCGACGTGCGACCGCAGTCCTCGCACCGAAGGTAAATCACCGGCAGGGACTCCGACCGTCCGATTACCCGAGCGCTAGGCACGCCGCAACGAGGACAAACAATTGCGCCTGACGTTGAACGTTTTGCCATATAAGTTGTACTTCTCCGCTTCTTTAGACTGCCATCGTGAGCAAAAGGATTCTGGCAAACTCCAAAATTCGTCCGGCCAGCTGCCCGCAAGCTCCTCGAGAGCGTCCAACAGCTTACCTCATGTTCCGCAACACTTTAGCGTTTTCTTAGTACTTTCAGCAGGCCGGCCATGTCCTCCGGCAGCGCGGCCTCAAACCTCAACGGTTTGCCGGTCACTGGGTGCGTGAACGCCAGCCTGTACGCGTGTAAAGCCTGTCGTTCGAATGGGATAGGGCGAAGAGACGAATCTCCGTAGGTGTACCGCCGCTCGCCGACGAGCGTATGCCCGCGGAGACGGGCCTGAAGCCTGATCTGATTGCGCTTCCCCGTCCCGAGCTCGATCTCGAGGAGCGCCGCCTCTTCGAACTGCTCGACGACGCGGTATTTGAGCGTGGCTTCGCTGCCCCGCGGATCGCGCGCGTGTGTCGCTTTCTGAATCAGCGCCTTCTGATCCCACACCAGATGGTCGCGCCACGAGCCCGACGGCGGGGATGGCCGGCCGTAGACGACCGCAAGATAGATCCGTTCCGGTTCGTGCGCCCGAAACTGCGACTTCAACCGCCCATGCGCGTCGGGTCGCTTCGCAAACACCACGAGACCGGACGTGTCGCGATCAATCCGGTGAACGACCAGTGGACGCCGTTTGCCCTTCGATCGCAGATGAAGGACGAGCGCATCCTGCACCGAGTCGGCGTCCTCTTGGCGTTCGAGCGGCACGGTGAGCAGGCCGGGCGGTTTGTTGACCACCACCAGCGCTTCGTCTTCATAGACGATCGCTAGTTCGCCGGAACGCGGTCCGCGTGTGACGCGGCTCTTCGAGCTACCTGGCCGATCCATCCACAGGCGTACATCGTCGCCAACCGCGAGACGCCGCTGAGCGTCCTTGAGCGTCGCCTCGGTTCCGTTGACGAAGAGCTTCCCGCGCTCGAGCGCCGTCTGCGCGCGGCTGCGCGACTGCAGCCGTCGCTCATCGGCGAGAAACTTGTCCAGCCGCATGCCTGCCGACGCCTCGTCCACGGTCCACCGTTTCTCGGTCACGGATGGATCTTACGTGTAAGGTCCGGCTGAGGCCGGACCCCACGACGGGCGTCGTCAGAGTACGTGGCTCCGGCTTCAGCCGGAGCCGCATGAATCCGGCTAAAGCCGGATTCCACGAGAAGCGACCCGGATGGGTGATGTGGACTGCCGGACGTTTTGTCACCATCGCCGGCGGAGGATCCATGTCGACAGACTCGATGCTCACCAACATCTCGAACGCGCTGGCCGACGTCGTTGAAGCGGCCGCACCATCGGTCGTCCAGGTGCAGGGCCGGCGCCGGCCGGCGAGCGGCGTGGTTTACGACGACAACGTGATCGTGACCACGGCGCGCGCGCTTGGGCGCGAAGACGGTCTGCACGTGCGGCGTCACGACGGGACGACGCTCGACGCCGAACTGGTCGGCTGGGACCCGACGACGACGCTCGCCGTGGTCCGGGCCGAAGGCCTCGGCGTCCCCGCCCTGAAGCCGCGGACTGCGCCGATTCGTGTCGGTCACCTGGCGGTCGCGCTGGCTCGATCCTGGAGCAACGCGATTACCGCCAGCGCCGGGACCGTCGCCGTGATCGGCGGACCGCTGGCGACCGGACGCCGGCGCGCCATCGAGGAAGTGATCCGGACGACGGCGCCGATGCACGACGGCTTCTCGGGCGGCGCGTTCGTCGACACCGAACATCGGCTCGCGGGCATCACGACGGCCGCGGCGATCCGCGGCCTTGGCGTGGTCATCCCGGCGCGGATTGCGTGGAGCACGGCTGCCGCGCTGCTCAAGGACGGCAGCATGAAGCGCGGCTACCTGGGGATTGCGGGACAGGCGGTTCGGCTACCCGCCAGCCAGCGTCCGGGCGACGAATCCGCGGATGGTCTGCTGGTCGCCGGCGTCACCGAGGGCAGCCCGGCCGCGGCCGCCGGCGTGCTGGTGGGCGATATCCTCATCGAGTTCGACGGTCACGCCGTGCGCTCGGCGGAAGACCTGCTGGAGCTCTTGACTGGAGACCAGGTCGGCCGCCCGGCGGCGCTGCGAATCCTTCGCGGCACATCGGTCGTCACAGTGACTGTCACGGTTGGAGAGCGTCCGTAGCCACTGCGTGGGCCCCGGCTTCAGCCGGAGCCGGGATGAATCCGGCTGAAGCCGGATTCCACATTTTGTCGTTCATGCGCGTGCTCATCGCAGGACACCCCGCCGAGCGGGCCCGGCTCCGGGGACTGTTTCTTTCGGCCGGGGCCGAGATCGCCGGCGAGTACTCGACGCTCGCCGACGCGCGCGCGTCCCGCGTGCCGGCGGACGCCATCATCCTGGCCACCGCCACCGAGGATACGGCCGGCGCGGAGACGCTGACACCGCGAGAGATCGAGGTACTGAGCCTGCTCGTCGAAGGGTTGTCGAACAAGGCGATCGCCGCACGCCTGACGATCAGCGATCAGACCGTCAAGTTTCACGTCGCGGCGATCTGCGGCAAGCTCGGCGCCGCCAACCGCACCGACGCGGTGCGGCGGGCGATCAGACGCGGACTGGTGTCGGTGTAGCGTCGAGGCACTTGACCGACCGAATTCCGCCGAGCGAGAACTCCGCGATGTGATGCGACAGCGCGTCGAGCGTCGTGGCATCGAAGACGAAGTCGGGCGCGACACGCTTTGAAATCGGCGTGACGAACATCGCGTGACACTGCGCCTGCACGCTCATCACCGACCGCATCACGCGATCGTCGTCAGGCGGCAGCTGCAGCACATCGGCCAGCACCTCGGTCAGATAGGCGATGCGCGGCTTGATGACCTGATCGACCACCAGGTCCAGCGCCGGCGTCGGATCGGCCAGTTCCTGCGCCATCAGATGGTGAATCCAGCCGTCCGGCCCCTTGGCCAGAATGCGGTGCAGGAAGACGCTGATGTAGGCGCGCAGCTTCTCCTCTGAAGACTTGCCGACGCCTTCGTGTTTGGCGGCTTCGGTCGTGGCCAGCATCGTCTTGATCGCCTTGCCGAGCACCTCGCGGTAGAGCCCGAGCTTGTCGCCGAAGTGATAGTTCACCGCGGCGACGTTGGCGGTCGCTTCGAGGCAGATCTGCCGGACCGTCACCTTCTGGAAGCCGTGCGCCGCGAAGAGGCGGCTCGCCACTTCGAGGACGCGGAGTCGTGTTTCGCCGTCTCGTTCAGACACTAGAGCGTCCGCCTGAAAAGCATCGTCGCTGCGGACATGGCGATGATGGAAAAGGTTGTCAGAAACAGCAGATCGAATCCGATGGCGCCGAAACCCGTGTTCTTGAGCAGCAGACTCTTGAAGGCGTGGACCGCGTAGGTGAAGGGGTCGACCGCGGCGATGAACTGCATCCACCGCGGAAACCCCTGCTGCGGATACACCGCACCGCTCGGGAAGTACAGCAGTGTGTTGAGCACGCCGAACAGCGCGCGCGGCAGCAGCGGATCCGACACCCGGACCATGATCAGGAACATCATGCTGATCAATGCAAACGCGGTGACCGAGATGACCAGCGTCATCCGCAGCAGCCGCATCGGATCGAGCGGACTGGGGACGCCGGCGATCAGCGAGCCGATGATCATGATCGTCACGCCGGCCAGCACCGCGCGAATCGTGCCCGAGATGTTGAAGCCGGCAATCAGTTCGAACTTCGTGATCGGCGTGACCAGGTAGCCCTCATGGAGCCCGCGCGCCTTGTCGTCGATGAAGATGATCCCGCCGCCGATCATCACCATCATGAAGATCGACATCACGATCGATCCGGGCAGCAGGTACTGCACGTACGGCACGTAGGGATAGACCTCGACGACGTCGACGCCGGTCTGCGACGACAGCCGGACCGTCGTCGGCATGTTCTGGCCGTACGCCGCCATCAGCTGCGAGACGCCGGCCGCCATCGACGCCGACACGAACGTGTCGGTGTTGTCCTCGATCAGCGCGACGCGCGGCTGATTGTTCGCCATCAGCTTCCGCGAGAAGTCCGGCGGAATGGTCAGGACGCCGTTCACCCGGCCGTTCCGAAGATCGTCCAGCGCGACGCCCTGGTCGGTGTAGTCGACGATGTCGAACATCCGATTGCCCGACGACGCCGCGTTCATGAGTTCCCGGACGCGGACGGCGGGCAGGCTGTGGTCCTGGTCGACGATCGCCACCTTGAGATGTTTGACGTTGCCGCCGAACGCGTAGCCGAGGACGACCAGCTGCACGATCGGCATGATCATCGACATCACGATCAGCATCGGGCTGCGCCGGAAGCGCCGCATTTCGCGCTCGATGATGGCCAGGGTGCGCTGCATCTCAGGCCCTCCGGATCATGAAGGGGCTGTCCTGCGCCGATGCCGCCTGCACGGCATCACGCAGCGCCCGCCCGGTGTAGTGCACGAAGACATCGTCGAGCGTCGTGCTCTGGACCGCGAGCGAATCCACGCTGACCCCGGCTCGCGCCGCGGCGGCCATCAACGCCATCGTCGTGGCGGGCCCGTTGCTCGACGCCAGCCGGAACACGTGATCGTGACTGGTCACTTCACCGACGTCGGGCAGCGCGCGGAGCGTGTTCTCCCAGCCGTCCGGCGTCGTCGAAAAGCTCGCCTCGAGCATGTTCTTGCCCGGTACCGACGCCTTGAGCTTCATCGGTGAGTCGAGCGCCTTCAGCTCGCCATGATCGACGATCGCGATTCGATCGCAGAGCTTGTCGGCCTCGTCCATGTAGTGCGTCGTGATCAGCACCGTGAGGTCGCGCTCCGCCTTGATTCGCTGGAGCATTTCCCAGACATGGACGCGCGAGACCGGGTCGAGTCCCGTCGTCGGTTCGTCGAGGAAGAAGATTTTCGGTTCGTGGACCAGGCCGCGGGCGATTTCGACCCGGCGGCGCATGCCGCCGGACAGATTCTTCACCTGTTTGTCGCGCCACTGCGTCAACTCGACGGCGTCGAGCAGATCGTCGATGAGCCGGCGCCGCTTGTCGCGCGGCACGCTGTACAGCTTGGCGAAGATCAGCAGGTTCTCCTCGACGCTGAGCTCGAGATCGCTGGTCATCGCCTGCGGGATGACGCCGATCGCGTGCCGCACGCCGTCGGCCTCCTTGCGGACGTCGTGGCCGTGGATGATCGCCGTGCCCTCGGTCGGCGGCAGCAACGTCGTCAGCATGCGAATCAGCGTCGACTTGCCGGCGCCGTTCGGACCGAGGAGACCGAAGATCTCGCCGGCTTCCACCGAAAACGAAATCCCCTTTACGGCGGTGAAGTCGCCGAACTTCTTGACGATGTGCTGAACGTCGATCGCGAGCATGGACGTCTGCCGGTGTCAGCCTTGGTTGACCGGCAGGAGCACGTAAGCGGTCATGCCCACGGCGAGGCGCCGATCCTTGTTATCGCAGCGCAGCCGGATCTCGAAGGTCTTGATGTCGCGCTTGGTGCGGCTCACGTCGCGTTGCGTGGCGAATGCGGCGTCGACGCCGCGATAGAAGACTTCGCCCTCGACCTCGGCGCCCGACGGCAGCCGGACCTTCATGTGGTCGCCGATCTTCACGCGATCGATGTAGGTCTCCTCGACATCGGCGCGGATCCAGAGATCGTCGAGATTGATCAGCGTGACCACGGTCTGGCCGACGTTGACGACCTCCCCGACCCGCGCCGCGCGGACATCGACGACGCCGCTAATCGGCGCTTTCATTTCGGTGTAGGCCAGCCTGACGTCGGCCTTGGTCTGCTGCGCGGCGGCGGCGGCCTGCAGGTGTTGGTTGGTCTGCACCTGGCTGCGCCGCACCGACACCTGTTCGGCATTTGAGCGCGCCAGATCGATCGCGGCGCGATGAACGTCGGCCTGCTTTTTCAGCGCGTTGACGCGTGCCCGCGCGGCGTCGTACGCGGTGCGGGCGCGATCCAGTTCCTGCGCGGCGGCGACCCCTTCGCGCGAGAGGTTCTGCGTCCGCTCGAACGTCAGCCGCGCCGATTCCTGATCCGCGACGGCCGCGGCCTCCTGCGCTTCGGACTGCGCCAGGTTCGACTCTTCCTGACGCACTTTCTCGGTCATCTGCAGCTGTTCATAGCGGAGCGCCGCTTGCGATTGCTGAATCTGAGAGGCCACCCCTTCGAGGTTGTGCGTCGCGTACGCGCTCTCGGCTTTCAGTTCGTCCGGGGCGATCACGGCAAGCAGCTGATTCTGCGTGACGACGTCGCCCTCGTTGACGAGGAGCTGCGCGATACGTCCGGCGATCTGCGGACCAACGACGACATCGTTGGTCGTGACGACACCCGTCAGCACGAGTTCGGTCGGCGGGAGGTTCGAGTAGTAGTAGACGCCCCCGCCGGCGAGCAGTAGGACGATGAGCGGAAGGAGTTTGCGCATAGGCGTTGGCAGGAGGAGTGAAACGTATGTATAAAACTGCCGTTTCGAGTTGTCAATAGCCGGGGTGTGACTTCGACCTGAATATTGCTGGAACCTGGGGCCGGTGGGGCGGGTCAGTCGGCGAGCGATGAACAGCAGCCGGCCGGCAAGCCGATTCTCCCGGCGAAGGACGTGTAACAGCTGTAGGGACAGGCTTTAGCCTGTCCGAGTGCCGGGAGGGACAGCCTTCAGGCCGTTCGCTTTAACGGAGGGACGTGTCGTCCGAAACCGTGTAGTTGACGCTCAGAAGCAGGGTCAACCCGAGGCAAGCGGCGGCGGAGAGGTACGGCATGGCTTCGCCAAACCGCTGAAGCGCCGCGCTTCCCCAAACCGGACCGAGCGCACGTCCGAGGCTCTCCATGGCGCCAGCCGCCCCCTGAACGCGCCCCTGCTCGTCGCCCCGGCCAGCCCGGCTCACCAGGCTGGACATTGTCGGATGGCCGAAGCCGATCCCGAACGCCAGCGGCACGAGCGATACCGCAAACAAGAACACTGTATGCGTGAGCGTCGCCGCCACCAGCCCAACCGCCGCGCAGACGATACCCAGCATGAAGACCGGCTTGTCGCCGAGCCGTTGAACAATCGGGCGGATGAATCCGCCCTGCACAATCGCGCCGAGCACGCCAAACGCGGCGAAGAAGTATCCGGTCTGTGGGACGTCGAACCCGAACCGCCGCGCTGCAAACAGCGCGAAGGTGGTCTGGAAGATCGCAAAGGCGAACCAGTAGACGAAATCGATGACCAGCACGCGCCGCAGCCCGGGCCGCTGCATCATCGACACCAGATTCCTGAACGGCATGCCGGTTCCGGCGGCCGCTTTGTGCACGGTCTCGGGGAGCCAGAACCAGGCCATGAGCGTCGCGACGAGCGTGAGCCCCGCCGCCGCCCAGATCGGCGCGGTGTAGCTGACGCGCGCGAGCAGACCGCTCAACGCCGGTCCGAAAATGAATCCGAGGCCGAAGGCGGCACCAATCAATCCGTACGCCCGGGCGCGATCCTGCGGGGCGGTGACGTCGGCCACGTACGCGCGGGCGGTCGAGATGTTCCCGCCCGACAACCCGTCGACGACGCGGGCGAGAAACAGCATCGTGATCGACTGCGCCATCGCCAGCATCACGAAGCTGAGGACCGTTCCCAGCAGACTGAAAATCAGAATCGGCCGCCGCCCGTAGCGGTCCGACAGATCCCCGAGCCAGGGCGCGGCGATCAGCTGACACGCCGAGAACGACGCAAACAGGAGGCCGATGACAAACGGCGACGCGCCGAACGTCTCCGCGTAGAACGGCAGCAGCGGGATGATGATGCCGAAACCAACGAGATTGACGAAGATGGTCAGGAAGATAACGAGCAGGGGCCGGGTCACTACTGCGTGCCCTTCCCGGCCCGCGGCCCCTGGTTGTCGCGCGCCGGCGCATGATCCAGATTCGCCAGCCGCAATCCGGTCTCGTACACGAGCTGTGTGATCCGTGTCAGTTTCGGAAACTCGATCTTCGAGACCTCGTCGGTGTTCGCGTGATAGTCGGGATGCAGGCCGGTCGTGAAGAAGATGACCGGAATGCCCTTCGCGGCGTAGTTGTAATGGTCGCTGCGATAGTAGACCTGCTCGGGGTCGGCCGGGTCGTTCAACTCGTAATCCAGTTTCATGGGCAGCTTGAGCGCCTGATTCGCGTCGCGGCTGATCTGGTGCAGTTCGCTGCTGATGCGATCCGATCCGACGAGATACACGCTGTTCGCCTCGCTCGCCTTGTTGTCGCGGTTCCGCCCGATCATGTCGATGTTCAACTGCGCGACGATCTGCTCGATCGGCATCACCGGGTGGTCGGCGAAGTAGCGCGAGCCGAGCAGCCCGCGCTCCTCGCCGGCATGCCAGACGAAGACCAGCGACCGTTTCGGATGCCGACCCTGCTGGAACGCCCGCGCCAGCGCCATCAACGCCACGGTGCCGGACCCGTCGTCATCCGCGCCGTTCCAGACGCGATCCTCCGCCGCGCCGGCCGTCACCCGTCCGGGCGGCGTCGGGCGCCGGCCGTCCGCGGTGAGTTCGCTCTCGGCGAAACCCACGTGATCGTAGTGCGCGCCAAATGCCACGTAAGTCGCGCTCAATTGCGGGTCGCTGCCTTTGACGATCGCGACGACGTTCTGGGTCACTTGCGTGCGAATGACGCTGTACTCATGGTCGACGTCGAAGGTGATCGAGACGCCCTCGAGCGTGAAGCGCGGCAGGCTCTCTTGCGCGGCGGCTTTGGCCTTGAGCTCGGCATAAGGCGTGGGGGCGCGGCTGAAGAGGAATTCAAAAAACGCATCGGTCGCGGTGACAGCGGGCGGCACGGGCAAGTCGAGACGCGCCGCGGTCGTGAAGTCGGGCGTGGTCGCGGGCCGGGCCGGCGTGGCGGCTGGCGTGGTCGGCGGAGCCGGCGGGCCGAGGGCCGGTCCGATGGCGGCGAGCGCTTTCATCTGATCGGTGGCGTAGCGGCCCCGTCCGCCCATGACCCGGCGCAGTGTCGCGGTGTCGAGCCCCTTCGGCGGGTTGTTGCCCAGATAAATGACGGCGGCGCCCTTGACGCTGCGGCCGGCGTAGTCGGTGACGTTGCTGGCCGCGAGATCGAGCCCGTACCCGGCAAATTCGACCCGATCGAGCGTGAGCGTCCGCCTGGCGCCGGCGTTCCGCGCGAAGGTCACACCCTCGCCGTCCTTGAACGTCCGTGTTTCCTCGCCGACCTTGACGGTGACCGACGATCGGCTGGTCACTTTCACGCCCTGGACCCGGACCGTCTGGATGAACGTCCCGCGGTCCCCCCCGGGTTCGAGGCCCCAACTCTGGAGGTGACCCTGAATGTACCCGGCGGCGAGTCCGAGGCCTTCGGTGAACGCGGCGCGCCCTTCCAGCTCGTCGGAAGCGATATAGGACAGCCACGTCCTGAGGTCGGTGACCGTAATGGACTCCGGCCCCCCGGCGGCACGAACCGCGACCAGACCGAACACTGCCAGGGTGACAGACCAGGCGAGGGCACGACGGACCATGATTTCCCCTTTGGGACGTGTACTATAGCCGCTTGCCATGCCGGTCGACTTCAGGTAACGTCTTCCGACCAAGCTTTAGCTGCCCACCGTGTCTTTCGCCTGCTGCCTTTCGCGCTGCCGCGCGGTCCTCGTTTCAAGCCCAAGGAGAAGTTGATTGGCTGTGCGTCTGTTCGTCGGCAATCTGTCGTACGCCACGACTGAAGCGGATCTCCGCACGTATTTCGGCAGCGTGGCCGCGCCGTCCCAGGTCGTGTTGCCTGTCGATCGCGAAACCGGCCGTCCGCGCGGGTTCGCGTTCGTCGAATACATGGATCGCGCACACGCCGAACAAGCCATTCAGAAGTTCAACGGCCAGATGTTCAACGGTCGTCCCCTCGCAGTAAGCGAGGCGCGCGCGCGCGAGGATCGGGGTCCGAGTTCGGGTCCGCGTCCGGGCGGCGGCTTTGGCGGTCCACGGCCGGGTGGCCCCGGCGGCGGGTTCAGCGGTCCGCGTCCTGGCGGCTTCAGCGGTCCGCCGCGTCCCGGCGGCGGCGGCGGTTTCGGGGGACCACGACCGTTCGATCCGGCGGCACCGGCTCCGCCGCGCAACCGCAACTTTGGCCCCGACGCCAAGCCGCAGCGCGGCCAGAACGCCAAGGCCAAGAAGAAGGAAACCGAACGGCCGCGCGGTCCGATTCCGACGAAGTTCACCGGGCGATCGTTCTCGCTCGACGACGACTCACCGGACGAAACGTTGCCCGGAGACATCGACGATTTCGCGACGAGTCGCCCGGCCGACGACAAGGACAAAGACAAAGAGACCGACGACGAATAAGCGCGGTCAAGAGGGGGAGCGTCCGATATGTCCGACGGCAATATCTGGACCGACATCCTCGATCGCGTCAGGGCCGAGATCGGCGAGGAAGACTATCGCCGCTGGTTTTCCAATTCGTCGTATGCCAGCGACTCGGGCGACGTCATCACTGTCTGGGTTCCGACCGCCGTCGACGGCCGGCAGATCCATCAGAACTTCTCCGATCGTCTGAACCGCATTCTCAGCGCGCTGGGCCGCACCGACACGACCGTCCGCTTCGTCGCGACCGGCTACACCGATGAGGAAGACGACGAGGGCGATGAGTGAAGTGGTACCACAGCCTGTACTGGCGGATCGCGGCTGGATTCGTCGCGTGTCTCGCGCTTCTCCTTCTCGTCCAGGGCACGCTGTTCGTCTGGGTCGTGGCCAGAACCGGCCGCACGATCCCCAATCAGCCGCCTGAACGCCTCGCCCAGACGATCGCATTCGATCTGTCGCAGGCGATCGAACGCACGCCGTCACTCGACATCGATCACTACGTCCATCAGGAGTACGCCGCCGACACGCAGCCGTTCTTCGTGCTGCTGGCGAATCGCACGCGCATCGAGATCGGCGGTCCATTTTCGCCGGAGGTCACCGAGGAAGCGCAGACGCGGCTCGACATGTTCAGCCGTTTCGAGTCAGGACGGCTGGGACGCGGCGAGCGGCGCTTCGACGGCCGCGGCGGTCCTGGGCCGGACGGACGATTTGGCCCGCCGCCCCCGCCGGACGGCGAACCGCGTCCGGGCGGCCCACCATTCGACCGCGGACCGATGGGCCGTGGCGGCCCCAACGGGTTCCGCCCGTTCCGTCCCGCGCCAATCGTGGCGAGCGGCGCGCTCGTCGGCGTCGTCGTCGTCCCGCCCGAGCCGCGATTCACGTTCCTGCTCCGCCGCTACGCGCCGACGCTCGCGGTCGTCGCAACGGCCACGCTGCTGGTCGGCACGGCGCTGGCGTCGTTCGTGATTTTTGGTCCGGCGCGCCGGCGGCTGCGCGCCGTCGAAGACGCGGCGCGGCGCCTCGGCGGCGGGGATCTTGGTGCGCGGGCGCCGACGAGCGGCCGCGACGAGGTCGCCGCCGTGGCCGCGGCGTTCAACACGATGGCCGAGGATCTGAAGCGGCGGGCCGACGCGCTGGCGAGTTCGGACCGCTCGCGGCGGCAACTGCTCGCCGACGTCTCCCACGAATTGACGACGCCGATCACGGCGATGCGCGGCTACCTCGAGACGCTGAGCATGCCGGACTTCCCGCTCGACGAACCGACGCGGCTTCGTTACCTCTCGATCATCGGCGACGAAACCGCCCGCCTCGAGCGCATTGTCGGCGACCTGCTCGATCTCGCCCGGCTCGAGGGCGGCGGCACGTCACTCGCGCCCGGCGTGGTGAATGTCGCGCAGCTCTTCGGACGGGTCCTGGCCCGGCACGAGCGTGGGGCCAACGAGGCCGGCGTCAGGTTGACGACCCGCATCGATCCCGGGGCCGAGACGCTCACCGGTGATGCGGACCGCCTGGAGCAGGCGCTCCAGAACCTGGCCGCCAACGCGCTGCGGTTTGCGCCAACGGGATCGACGATCACGCTGGCGGCGCGACGCGCGACGGGTGCGCTGGTGTTGTCGGTAGGCGATGAAGGCGCCGGCATCGCGCCCGAGCATCTGCCGCACATCTTCGACCGCTTTTACAAGGCCGATGCGTCCCGAGCCGTCCGGCAGGGCGCTGGCATCTCCGGCGGCAGCGGACTGGGCCTGTCGATCGTGAAGGCGATCGCGGAACAGCACGGCGGAACCGCGTCGGTCACGAGCCGGCCGGGAGAGACGACGTTCGAAGTGATCTTGCCTGAGCAATCCGGCTAAAGCCGGATCCCACAAGGTGTAGGGTCCGGCTTCAGCCGGACCTCAGACTCTGCGCCCTGGCGGCACGAGCTGCAGCTTGCCGCGGGTTTCTTCGAACGCTTTCAGCAGTTCGTGGATCACGCGCGGCACCCGGCTGGCGCGGGCATACACCCACCCGGTTTCACGCACCAGCTCGTGCCCCTCGATCCGCGCGCAGAAGAACTGCTTGGCGCGAACTTCACGAGCCACGGCCTGATACGGCACGATGCCGATCCCGAGCCCGGTCTTGACCATCGCCTTGATGATCTCGACATTCTCGGTGTCCATCACGATGGTCGGCTCGATCTTCTCGGCGATGAAGAACGAGTCGATCACTTTTCGCGTCGCCGATCCGGCTTCGAAGAGGACGAACGGTTCGCCGTTGAGATCCTGCGGCGCGATGCGGCGCTTCCTGGCCAGCGGATGCGTCGGCATCGTGACGAGCAGGAGTTCTTCCCGCAGCACCGGCATCGTGACGAGGTCCGACTCTTCGACCGGCAAGGTCAGAAGTCCGGCGTCCATGCGCCCGGCGCGAATCTCCTCGACCGATCGCAAGGCCGAGGCGACGGTGACACGCACGTCCAGCTCGGGGTAGACGCGCTTCATGTGTTTCAGGAGCGGCGGAAACACATAGAGACAGACCGTCATACCGCCGACGAGCCGCAAGGTGCCGCGGAGGGCGCGCGTGTGATCGGTAATCGCGCCGACCGTGTCGCGCACATCCTGAAACACCCGCTGGCCAAGCTGCACGAGGCTCTCGGCCGCCGGCGTCATGCGCACTTGACGGCCGACGCGGAGAAAGAGCGGCTCGCCCAATTCTTCTTCGAGGAGCGCAATCTGACGGCTGATCGCCGACTGCGACACATGCAGCTTGCGCCCGCAGGCGGTGAACGACCCGGTTTCGGCAATGGCCTGAAGAATCTCGAGCTGCCGCAGATCCATCGACCGAGGATTGCAGAATTGCCCGATTGCGGCAAGGATGGAGTCGGTGTCGAACGGCTCGTACTTCGTGATTGGTCTCGACGGTCGGCCGCATGGACCGCTGACCGCGGACGATCTGCGCGGCTGGATCGCCGACGGGCGCGCCGGGCGGCATTCGCGAACCCGGCGCGAGAGCGAAACCAGCTGGCAGCCGCTGCGCGATCTTCCCGAGTTCGAGGACGCCTGGCGCCGTCCGGTGCGCGAGGAGGGCGAGCCCGGCACCCCGGCGTCCTCCGGCGCCGCCGATTTCGACGCGCTCGCCGGCGACCATTCGACGCGCCCGCCTGTCGTCAACATCGCCACCAGCTTCCGTCGGGCGTGGCTGCTGGTGTCCCGGCATTTTCTCGAGCTTTCGGGGTGGTCGGTGCTGGCGGCGCTGATCCTCTACGCGGTGCTGGCGATACCGCGGGTCGGCTGGCTGGCCGGTCTCGTCTTCAACAGCATCCTCACCGGCGGCCTGTCGTTCGTCTTCCTGGCGCGGATCCGCGGCCGCAGCGTCGCGATCGGCGACCTGTGGCAGGCGCTCGCCGCAACGGTGACGCACCTGTGCCTCGCCGGCCTCGCGCAGGCCGTCATCACGACAGCAGGACTGCTCTTGATCCTGCCGGGCGTCTACCTCGCCGTCGCCTACGTGTTCACGCTGCCGCTCG
Source organism: uncultured Bifidobacterium sp. (assembly GCA_964577955.1). Lineage (GTDB taxonomy): Bacteria > Acidobacteriota > Vicinamibacteria > Vicinamibacterales > CAVVIG01 > CADEEX01. The sequence continues at coordinate 54,910 of CAZOAZ010000011.1, forward strand.
CGATCGACAAGCGGCTGCCGTTCTGGATGGCGATGGAAGTCAGCCGCCGCGCCGTGCACCGGCAATGGTGGCCGACCTTCGGACTGCTGCTCGTCTCAGTCGCGCTGCTCTTCAGCACCGTGCTGACGCTCGGGATCGGACTCGTTCTCGCGATGCCGCTCTGCACCGCTGCCCTGATGTACGCGTACGAGGATGTCTTCGGCGATTGATGCCTGAGTTTTTTCAACACAGAGATCACAGAGATCGCGGAGCTCACGGAGCGGCCTGGTCACAGCACTGATCGACGTGGTCGCCGCGTAGCGGCGATGATCGACCGGGGGTGTCACCGGCATCATCCGCATTGACTCGCCTGTTCACCCAGACTCCGCGTGTGAAACGGCAGCAGTTGCGACTGATGTCGTACCGGCGTATCTCCGCGGGCTCGGCGGTCTCCGCGTTGAAAGCTTTGATGTGGCTACTTCGGATGCGGGCGCCCAATCAAGTCGACGGGCGCCGCGTTGTTGGGGCCTGATGGGTGCGATCAGTTGCGACGTGCCATCGCTTCGGGTGCGGCCGCTCTGATCTCGAGTTCGGCAATCCACCACGGGATGCCGGGCTCGGCACCGGTCTGGCGGAGGCGGATGAAACGACCCTGGACGCGGCCGAGCGGAATGTCGAGCGGTGCGGTGGCGGGATCGTGAATTGATCCGCGAACGGCTGCGACTGATGTTTCCCCGCTCCACACCGTCGTCCACGCATTCGCATCCGACGACACCTCCACGGTCAGCTGTCGTGGAAAGCCAAAAGCGAAGGCGCCCATCTTGAGACGGACGATGCCAATCGCCTGCTCACCGCCCAGATCGACGACGAGCTCTTCATCGCCAATCTGATTGTTGTCCGATCCCCACGCTGTTCCGACCGTACCGTCCTTCAGACGTTCGATGTCTTCGGGATGTCGGTTGGCACGTACCGCCGCAACCGCCAGTGCGGGACCTTCGGACTGCGCCGGCAATGGCCGCGGCATCACCGTGAACGACGCCCAGGTCGCCGACGCGTCGCGACTGACGACGCCGCTTGCGGCCTCGAGTCCGGCGCGCATGGCGGCCGCGCCGTCGGCGCGGAGATTCACGCCGACGCCGAGCGGCCGCTCGGGCGTCAGTTCGTGCAGCACCTGATACTCACCCGCTCGGAGCGCATGGAGGAGCGGCAGATAGAACGGCGGGAAATAGCCGCTATAGCCGTTCACGATCGGACGGCCGTGTTGGGTCGCGCGATAGATCGCGCCGAAATCCTCGAGCCCTCCGGCGGGCACTTCGAACACGGCGGGCACGTCAGCCCACGCCGGTCCGGCTTCCTGCACGGGCGCAACCGGCAAGCGCACCCAGCCGTCCGCGAGCACGCCCGCGGCGACGACTGCGACCAGACCCGAGGCGACGCGCGGACTGACACGGGCGCGCCAGTAGGCGGCGGCAAACGCGAGCAGCACCGCCTGCGCGAGGACCGCGAGCATCGCAAACCGCGCCGGCACTCGCAGCGTCGCAAATCCCGGTAACTCCATCAGCCACGCATAGGGCGGCTGATACAGAAACGGCCGGCCGGCGATTCGTGGTTCAGGACCCAGCGCAAGAACGTACAAGCCGATCACGGCAATGATGTAGAACGCGACGGTCGATTCCTCTCGCCAGGCTCGCCTCACCCACGCGCTCCGCAGCGCCGCGAGGACACGCGCGGCAACCGCGATCGAGAACGGTTTTCTGAACTCGCTGACGGTCAGCGGCCCCAGGCGCCACGGGCCGAATGAGACGAAGCTGAACGCGACGAGCGCGGCCACCACCGCAATCCACGTCAGCACTTTCTGATCGAGCGTCCGCGGCGGCGCCCCACGCCGCCGGCCGCGCCAGCCGGCCACGCACGAGAGAGCGGCGACGACAATCAGCGTCAGCCCCGGGAAGACCGCGGTCTCCGGACGCGATGGCCACAGCCGTGCGCCCCACACCAGGACTTCCGGCGGCGCCGTCAGCCAGTCCGCGAGATCGAGGCCGAACCCCTTGATCTCGTTGATGCTGCGGGTGAGATGCAAGGCGCCGTGAATCTCCTGGTAGCGCCACAGAACCGGCACGAGCGGCACCGATCCGATCGCCCAGGCGGCAAGAATCGGTACCGCACGCGCCGTTCTTCGCGCAAACCAGAGGATCCAGAACGCGAGCAACACCGCCAGGTGAAACATCGCGTAGCCGTTGGTCAGCGAGAGCATCAGCCAGGCCGCACTGAAGACCGCGAGCAGCCAGCGCTCGCCGGTCCGGATGAAACGATGCGCGGCAAACAGCGCGAGCGGCGCGCCGTAATACGACAGCACCTGCACGTGCGACAGCTGCCCCATGCGGTACGGCGCAAAGGCGAACGCGAGCCCCGCGACCAGCGCCGCCGGACGGTCGCCGGTCAGTTCGAGCGCGAGCGCGTAGGCCGCCAGCGCGCACAACGGGAACGAGAGGACGAACGCGGTGTTGTAGGCCACGAGCGGACTGTCAGTCAGCCACTGCACCACCCCGCTGATCGGCAGTAGTCCCAGGAGCGTCTCCGACAACGCCAGCGCACCGCTCATGGGAAAGAACATCGGCGCGTTCCACCACGCCGCGGTGAGCGGCAAACGCTCCGAGTTCCACCACAGAATCCAGGTGTTCAGCACCGGATCGCCCGCGTCGTGCGGAATGGCCGTGGTGAACGCGCGAAGGATTGGCAGCGTGAACGCCGCCGATGCGGCGAGATAAACGGCAACCGGCAGCAGCCAGCGGCGGAGCGCAGTCACGGACGGGTCACGGCAGGAGCACCGGTTTGGCTTCGCGCATCCAGCCTTCGTCCCAGGTCGGCCGCGCGGAGCGCTGCGCCCCGGCGCGCAGGCGTTCGAGCGCCGCGGCATCGCCCGGGAACGATTCGAACAGATCGAACAGGATCTCGGCGAGCTGACGGCCGTTCGAAAAGAGCAGCCCGTTGTCGCCGTGGCGGACCCGTTCCGCCAGACAGGCGCCGTAGTCCAACGCGCAGACCGGAACGCCGGCGCCGAAGAGATCCGCGACCTTCATCGGAATATCGAGACCCGACGATGATCGGTGCAGGCAGAGCCCGAGGTCGGCGCTGCCGACCACTCTTGGATACTCTTCCGGTGCCAGCCACCGTGTCCTGAGTTGCACGCGCCGCGCCGGCAATCCCGCGACGCGGCGTTCGAACTGGACGCGGCGGGCACCGTCCCCGGTCACGAGCAGCACCAGATCGGTGAACCGCTTGCGCGGATTGGCCGCTTCCCAGTGGCGGATCCGATCCTCGAGGAGCGTCACCGCGTCGAGAATCACGTCGAAGTCCTCGTCTTCGGTCCAGCCCGTGGGACAGACAATCAGCCCGGTCTGGGTGAGCCGCACGCCGAGGCGGCCGAACAGCCCCTGGCGAAAGCGCTCGCGTTCCGCGCGCTCGAGCGGCGCGAAGACCGCCGCGGGCCGGTCATACAGCACGTGCGTGTTCTTCACGCCGAAACGGTTCTGCAGAAACGCCGCCATGCCGCGCGAGACGCACAGGTTGGCGTCGACGCGCCGCGCGTCGCGCCGCTCGTACCAGCGCGCGAGACGGACGACCGGATGCCATCGGCCGAGGCGCAGTCCGAGGACGGTGTAGCCGAGATTGTGCCAGTCGGTGACGATTCGCACGCCGCGCCGGCGCAGCGTGAACCACGCGACGAAGAGCGTGGGAAACGCCGGCGGATTCTGCACCACGATCAGATTCGGTCGCTCGAGCCGGCGCAGCCGCCGCCACAGCCGGTAGGCCACGCGGATCGTGTCGAAGACCGCGACCGCCGCATACGTGACGCTGGACGTCCGGCGCAGACGCAGCGTCGACGGACTGATGCGATGGACGTGAATCCGCGGATCGTCGGTGATCAGCTTGGGCAGCGACGTGCCTTCGAGGCCGACGAAATCGACGTCGACGCCGCTCGTCGAGAGCGCGCGGGCGTGGTACTGCATGCGAGCGCTGCGACCGAGATCGGCAAGCGCGAGGACGACGGCACGCATGATGGGAGCAGGTATGGAGGCAGTTGATTATACCTGCCGCTTCACGCTACGAGCCGGGCCAGAGCCGTTCGCCGGTGATGAGCCGCACGCGCCGCTGCAGCGTGACGTACGCCCACGCCCACTCGCCCATCACGGCGAGCCGGCTCCGGAATCCGATCAGCCAGAAGATGTGCAGAAAAATCCACATCAACCACGCAAACAGCCCGCTCGCCTGCAGAACGCCGAGGTCGGCCACCGCCGCGGCCCGGCCGATCACCGCCATGTTCCCGTAGTCGTGATACCGAAACGGCTGGAGCTTTTCGCCACGAATCGACCGGAGAATGTTCTTCGCCGCGTGCGCGCCACCTTGAATCGCCACCTGGGCGACGCCGGGCAACGGCTTGCCGTCCTGCTGCAGGCTCGAGATGTCGCCGGCCACGAAGATGCCGGTCCGTCCGGGCACCGCGAGCGTCGGGTCGGTCAACACGCGCCCCGCCCGGTCGAGCGGCACGTCGAGCGATCGCGCCAGCGGCGAGGCCGCCACCCCAGCCGCCCAGATCACCGTTTGCGCGGCAATCCGCTCGGCACCGACCTGCACGCCGTCGGCGTCCACGCCGGTGACAATGGCGTTGGTGCGCACCTCGACGCCGATCCGCGTCAGCGACCGGCGCGCCTTCTCGCGCAGCCCTTCCGGGAACGTCGCGAGCACTGTCGGACCACCTTCGAGCAGCAGGATGCGCGCCGACTCGGGTCGAATGTTGCGGAAGTCGCGCTTCAGCGACTGCCGCGCGATCTCGCCGAGGGCGCCGGCCAGTTCGACGCCCGTCGGACCGGCCCCGACAATCACGAAGGTGAGCAGCCGGCGGCGGCGCGCCTCGTCGGTTTCACGCTCGGCCGCCTCGAACGCGAGCAGCACCTGCCTCCGGATCTCCAGCGCATCGTCGAGCGTTTTGAGGCCGGGGGCGCGAGACGCCCATTCCGGGTGACCGAAGTAGGCGTGCGCGGCGCCGGTGGCGAGAATGAGGTAGTCGTACGTCACCGCGGTCGGAGCCGAGCCGGGCGCCGTGTTCGCCAGCCGCACCTGGCGCGTTTCCGTATCGATGCCGGTCGCGTCCGCCAGCAGGACCGTCACGTTCTTCTGGTGGCGCAGAATCCAGCGGATCGGCGACGCGACATCGCCGGGCGACAGCGACGCCGTCGCCACTTGATAGAGCAGCGGCTGGAACAGGTGATAGTTGTGACGATCGATGAGCGTGACGCGGACCGGATGTCCAGCCAGCGCCCGCGCGGCAAAGAGTCCGCCGAAGCCGCCGCCAACGATGACCACGTGTGGAACGTCCGGCACGTAGGCGATAATAACTGACCCCGATGTCGAGCCCCGTTCACTCCCGCGAACGCAACGTGCCGCTCGGCGGTCCGGCCACGATCGTCGAGACCGCCTGCCCGCTCGACTGCCCCGACGGCTGCAGCATGGCGGTCACGGTCCGGCACGGCAAACTCGTGCAGATCGACGGATCCCGGAAGAATCCGGTCACCGACGGATTCATCTGCGCGAAGGTACGGAAATTCGGCGAGCGCGTCTACGGACCGGACCGCGTGCTCTACCCCGCCCGCCGCAAGGGCCGCAAAGGCGAAGGCAAGTTCGAACGGATCACCTGGGACGAGGCGCTTCAACTGGTCGTCGAACGCATGCAGTCCGCGAAGGCGGCGCACGGCGCCGAATCGATCCTGCCGTACTCGTACGGCGGCTCGAACGGCCTGCTGACGCAGGACAATTTCGACGCGACGCTGTGGCGCAAGTTCGGGACCTCGCGGCTCGCGCGGACGCTCTGCGCGGCGCCGACCGGCATCGCCAACATGACGCTCTACGGCAAGATGGCCTCGGTCACGTACGAGGACTACCTGCACGCACGCCTCATCGTCCTGTGGGGTGTGAATCCGTCGGTCTCGGGCATCCATCTGGTGCCCTACGTGCGCGAAGCGCAGAAACGCGGCGCGCGGCTGGTGGTCATCGACCCGATGACCACGCCGCTGGCGCGCGCGGCCGATCTCCACCTCGCCATCAAGCCGGGCACGGATGTGGCCGTGGCGCTGGCGATCCATCGCCACCTCTTCGAACAGGGATTCACCGACCAGGCGTTTCTCGACCGGCACACGATGAATGCCAGCCGGCTGCGTGAGCGCGCCGCCGAGTGGACGCTCGAACGAGCGGCAGCGGTCGCCGGCGTCGAGCACGAGGCGCTCGAACGGTTCGCCGAGCTGTATGCGCACTCGTCGCCGGCGCTGATCAATTGCGGCTGGGGGCTGGAACGGAACCGCAACGGCGGCAACGCCGCAATGGCCGTGCTCGCCCTGCCGGCCGTCGGCGGCAAGTTCGGCGTCCGCGGCGGCGGCTACGCGATGAGCAACTCCGCCTCGTGGAACATCGACCGGCCCTGGGTCGGCTCGCCCGAACCGAACACTCGGGTCATCAACATGAATACGCTCGGCCGGGTCCTCCTCGAGGAGCGCCGCCCGCCGGTCGACGTGCTGTTCGTCTACAACTGCAATCCGGTCGTCACCGTACCAGATCAGCGCCGGATCATTCAGGGCCTCGAGCGCCACGATCTCTTCACGGTGGTCTTCGACCAGGTGATGACCGACACGGCGCTCTACGCCGATCTGATTCTTCCCGCCACCACGTTTCTCGAGGGCTACGACTTCTCGAAGGCCTACGGACCGATCAACCTCGAACTCGGCCGGCCGGTGATCGACGCCGTCGGCGAAGCCCGGTCCAACGCCGACGTATTCGGCGAGCTCTGCGCGCGGCTCGGGCTGCTGGACGAGGACGAGCCTACCGGCGAATTGGACCTCCTGGTGAAGGTGCTGGATTCGCTGCCGGGAACCGTCGGCGACGACCTGCGCAACGGCCGGAATCCGGCGCCGCCGTTCGGCGTCACGCCGATTCAGTTCGTTGACGTATTCCCGAATACGCCGAACCAGAAAATCGATCTCTTCCCCGCCGCCCTCGAGGCGGCGGCACCGGCCGGGTTATACCGATATCAGGCGGATCCGGCGACGACACGCTTTCCGCTCGCGCTGATCTCCCCATCGAGCGACAAGACCATCAATTCCACGCTCGGGGAACTGCTGCGCGGCGAAGTGACGCTCGTCATGCATCCCGACGATGCCGCGGCCCGGGGATTGGCGGACAACGACCTCGTCCGCGTGTTCAACGACCTCGGCGAAGTGCACTGCACGTTGAGCGTACTGCCGACGATAAGACCGGGAACCGTCAGCCTGCCGAAAGGCCTGTGGCGGCGCAGCACTCGGAACAGCGCAACTGGCAACGCGCTCGTCGCCGACGCGTTGACGGACCTCGGCGGCGGCGCCTGTTTCAACGACGCGCGCGTCCAGGTCGCCACGCTGGCGCAAGCCTAATCAATTGGGAATAGTCAATTAGGAATGGTCAATTCGTACTCTCGAACAAGGAGAACTTCAATGCGACCGACGCCCTGGATGCTGACTGCCGCGCTCGTCGGACTGACCGTGCTGGGTTCACAGGCGCAAAGTCCGGTCAAGTCGATCGAAGATGGCGCGCTCGACGTCATCAAGCTGTACGTCGAGAAGCCGCCGGCGACGATGAAGGTTGTGATCAGTTCGTTCGACACCACCCTCGCCGACATCACCGAAGGCGCGAAGGACAGCGAGGAAACCAAGCAGATGCTGAAAGAGGCGCCAGGCATCCTCGCGGAGTCCTTCGTCACGAGCATGAAGAAGCTCGGCCCCTATACCGACGTGTCGACTGGGCAGTCCGCCGGCGGCGGCCTGCTCGTCGAAGGCAAGTTCATCGAGATGGATCCGGGCAGCATGGCCAAGCGGATGTTCATCGGGTATGGCGCCGGCAAGTCGGGCGTCACGGCCAAGGGCACCGTCAAGGGTCCCGACGGAAAGCTGATCGCTGAATTTCAGCAGCGCCGCATCGGCATGCGGTCGCGCGGGCTCGACATGCTGCGCGACGACAGCAAGGACATCGGCGAGGACATCGCCAAGTTCCTCAACAAGTGGGCGAACGGCAAGAAACTGGATTAGAAATCAGTCATTAACAATTGACCATTGTTAATTGTTAATTAGAACGCCTGTCCGATGCTGAAGTGCAGCCGCCAACGGCGGGCCTGGGGCTCGCCGTTGACGAGCAGACCGTCAATCGGATTGAGCTGATAGCCCCAGTCGAAACGGATTGGGCCGATGAAATCGGTGTTGAAACGGATGCCGATGCCGGCGGCGTAGCGCAGGTCGCCGAACGCGATGTCGCTGCGGTCGGCCCAGACGTTCCCGCTGTCGAGAAACAGGACGCCGCCCAGCCGCCCGACCAGTCCGACGCGCGCCTCCGACGACCACGCCAGGAGCGCGTTCCCCCCGATCGGAAATCCATCACCCGCCAGCGGACTGATCTCGTAACGGCCCCAGCCGCGCACGCTCGTCGCGCCACCGAGGAAGTACTTGCGCGAGAACGGCACGCGGGTCGGATCGCTGTCGCTCGGCGCGATCGCGCCGAGCTGCACACGATTCGCCCAGACGAGCCGGTCGGTCAGCGGTAGATACAGGCGGCCGTCGGCCGAGCCGCTGACGTAGCTGAACGTGCCGGGCAGGATGTGGCCGGCTTCCTCCGCGTGCATGATGAACTGGTAGCCACGCCGTGGATCCAGCGCACGATCGGTCGTTGACCGCTGCCAATCGAGTCCGAGCGCGCTCAGCGTCCCTTCCTGCGTGAGCGTCGTGGGATCCAGGCCGAGTGCGATCAACTGATTTCTGAGTGTCGGATCGTTCTGGACGTCCGGTGAGATCGAGCTGTTGCTCCGCTCGCTCGAGACGGAGAAGGTAAACGACGTCTTGTTGGTGGGCCGCGCGACGAACGACAGCCGCGCCCCGGTCACCACCGATTCGTACGCCGGCGTGAAGGTGTACCAGCGCTGCCCTTCCGCGCCCATCGACAGTGTGGGATGGAAGAAGTACGGCTGGGTGAAGTCCAGACGCAAGCCGCGATCGAGCGAGGAAAACCGCCCGTGGGCGCCCGCCGATCGCCCGCCGCCGAGGAAATTGACGTGGTGGTACTCCCCTTCAATCCGGCCCTTCTCCTCGGTGCCGTAGCCGACGCCGCCGGTGACCCGCTGATGACGGCCTTCGGCGATCGTGACCCGCATCGGGACTTCCGGATTCTGCTGTTCGGGATTCAGATTCTCGATGTTGACGAACTGGAAGAGCGCCAGGGCGTAGAGACGGCGCTGCGAGTCCTGCACCAGGCTGCGGCGGTAGAGCGCGCCAGGCTTGATGCGCAGCTGCCGGCGGATCTCGTTCTCGGTCACGCTCTTCGCGCCGACGATCTCGATGGCCCCAAAGTGCGACTCCGGGCCGGGCTCGGCGGTGAAGGTAATCGTCGACTCCTTCCCCGAGGGGCTGAGCGCCTCCGCGGTAGCCACGCGCGCGTAGGGATAACCCTGGTCGCGGAGTTCGTTCACCGCCACTTCGTGGGCGGCCGCCACGATCTGGCGATCGCGCGGCTTTCCGAGCGCGATCCCGCTATGCCCCTCGAGATACTCGCGGCGATCGGCCGGGAGGGCCTCAAAGCTTTCGAACTCCACGGCCCGCACGACCACCGGCTCGCCTTCGACGATGGTGAGGGTGACGTCGACGTCGGTTTGCTTGTCGTTGAGCTTGATGTCGAAACTGGCGACTGAGGCGTCAGGAAAGCCGCGGTCGGCGTAGTACGCCTTGATCCGTTCCAGGTCGGCCTCGAATCGCGCTCGATCGAATGGCAGCTTCTTCTTGGTCCAGGGAAGCAGACGACCGATGATCGGTACCGAGCTGCCCTCGCGAGTGGCGAGGGCGTTCTTCAGCCGGCCTGCGTCGATCGAACGGACTCCGTCAAACTTGATGGAACGGACGCGGATGGCGCCCTCTTCGCCGCAGCCGGGAAGGGCGATGGTCGAAAGGCAAAGGAGAGCGGGCAGGAGGTGGCGCATTGCTGCGGCTGGCAGCAAGCATTGAACCACACGTCAGCCCGCCTCGATGGCGGCTACGCGGCGGGGACTGTCCCGCGATCGGCGCACACCGCCACGACATAGCGGGCTGTCGCGTGCGCCGAGGGCAGCGGGAGTGGAGGGAGCGTGCCGGTTGGGGCGAGCCGCTCCGTCCCGTGGATGTCCTTGAAGAACCGCGCCTCCGCTCGCCGCCGGGTGCGGCGAAGCGGAGTGGTCTGACGTGAACGCTTCATTGCATCTCGTCCGAAGTAGGTGGCTCGCTGCCGGGAATCGGCGCCAGGCGGCCACGGCCACCGCGGCTGACTTGTCCACCCTTGCGGCCGGCCGAACGCGCTTCGTCGGCCGTCCACTCGTGAGCCGTGCCCTTCTCGTGCGCCGCACGGCCACCCTTGCTGGCGATCTCGCGCTGCTTCTCGGGCGACATTGACGCGAACCCGCGTCGCTCTTTTCTGTCCTTGACTTCCACTATTGCACCCCCTGTTGAAACAGGACCCGCGGTCCGAGCAGTAGGGCTACAAACTCTGTGCCACGCCGCCCAGCTGGGGAGGCCTGCAAATCATCACCAGAATTGAACTTACGAGAGCGGGTTTGGTGTAAGGGTTTCCGCTGATTGCAGCGGATCACTACAGAAGGGCTGGAATCGCGTAGTGATTACGTGGTCGGACAATACACGGTCGAGTGGCCAATCCGTTACCCGCTGCGTGTAACGCCACGACCCATCGGCCGGGCGCGGGGTATCCGGTTTGAGACGGGCGCGGAAATAGTCGCGGCCGTCACAATTCCGTGCGTCGACGGGAATGCGGCGGGGTCGACTACTTCGGTTGCTGGGGCACGTACTCCGGGGGCAGCGCGGTGCCCGTTCCGAAGAAGAACTCCTCCATCAACTTGGCCACGAGATCCTGGGCCTCCTTCTGCCACGGCATCAGGCGGTACTCGTTGAGGATCATCTTCATTCGATCCTCCCAGAGCTTCCAGGCATCGGTCGACACGTGCTCGTAGATCCGCTGACCGAGCGGCCCGGGCCACGGTGCGACGTCCAGGCCGGGGAGCTCCATGTTGAACTTGACGCAGTGCACCTTGCGCCCGCTCTTGTTCGGAATCGGCCTTGTCGGCGGCAGTGGGGTGGATAGGTCGGCCATGGGGCGATTGTAGCATCGCGCTCCGGCAAGAGAGGGCGTACCTGGAGGCGCAATGTGGCAGGATAGCGCCCATGGCCACAGCATCTGCCGCGGCGCGCGTCGCTCCTCCCGTCATCAACGCGAACGACACCGCGTTTTTCGGACATCCGCGCGGGCTGTCCACGCTCTTCTTCACCGAAATGTGGGAGCGCTTCAGTTATTACGGGATGCGCGCCCTGCTCATGCTGTTCATGGTGGCGTCGCCTGAAACCGGCGGCCTCGGTTTCGACGCCGCGACGGCGGGCGCCATCTATGCGCTCTACACGTCGATGGTCTATATGGCGACGTTGCCCGGCGGGTGGCTCGCCGATCGCCTCCTCGGTCCTCAGCGCGCGGTCCTCATGGGCGGCATTCTGATCGCATCCGGCCACTTCAGCCTGGCGGTTCCCGGGTTGACGACCTTCTATCTCGGCCTCCTGCTCATCGTCATGGGCACCGGACTGCTGAAAGGCAACGTCAGCGTGATTGTCGGGCGGCTGTACCGGGCGAACGATGCGCGCCGCGACTCCGGCTTCTCCATCTTCTACATGGGCATCAACACCGGTGCCTTTGTCGCACCGCTGGTGTGCGGCTATCTCGGTCAGCGCGTCAACTGGCACGCCGGTTTCGCGGCGGCAGGCGTCGGCATGGTCCTCGGCCTTGCGCAATACATGGTGGGACGGAAGCATCTTGGCGAGGCGGGTCTCGAGCCGGCCAATCCCGGATCGCCGGCGCTTCTTGACGCGCAAAAGAAGGGCGCCGCGCGCGCGATGGCCATTGGGGCGGTGCTACTCGTCGCCTTCTCCGTCGGGGTCTACGCCGGCATCATCCCGGTGACAGCCCGCCAGATCGCCGATGCCGCCGGCTACCTGCTGCTCGGCCTCACGCTCGCGTTTTTCGGCTGGGTCTTCATGGCCGGCGGATGGACGAAGGTGGAACGCAATCACCTGATCGTCATCGCCGTGCTGTTCTCGGGATACGCGATCTTCTCGTCGGTCTTCGAACAGGCCGGTTCCACGCTCAGCCTCTTTGCCGACCGGTCCACACAAAACGCGGTCGCCGGCTACGAGTTCCCGAGCACATGGTGGCAGTCCGCCAACCCGATCTTCGTGATCAGTTTCGCGCCGGTGTTTGCCTGGCTGTGGATTCGACTGGCCAAGCGCGGCGTCGAACCGGGCGCCCCCTTCAAGTTCGCGCTGGCGCTGATCGGCGTCGGCCTCGGCTTCCTGATTCTGGTGCCGCCCGCGCTCTCGACTGCCCAGGGCGGTCTCGTCGGCCCCGAGTGGCTCTTCATGACCTACCTGATTCACACCTGGGCCGAACTGCTCCTCAGCCCGGTCGGTCTGAGCGCGATGACGAAACTCGCGCCGGCGCGGATTGGCGGGCTCGTGATGGGCGTGTGGTTCCTGGGCGTCTCGAACGGCAACTACATCGGCGGCCGGATCTCCGGTCTCTACGAATCGTTCCCGCTGCCGACCCTCTTTGGCATCGTCGCGGCATTCGCCATTGCCTTCGGCGTGCTGCTGCTCGTCTTCTCGAAGCCGCTCAACCGGCTGAGCAACTCATAGAGGATTGATGAATCATGATCGATGATTTGATTGAATCATCGTTCATCAATCATCATTCATCATTGATTCTCTATGGCACTCGAAAAATACAAACAGAAGCGCAACTTCTCTTCGACGCCTGAACCCGCAGGCGATGCGACGGTCGTCGCCGCCAGAGTCAAAGCGACGAGCGCGAAGCGTTTCTTCTGTGTCCAGAAACATCTCGCCAGTCACCTGCACTACGACTTCCGTCTCGAACACAACGGGGTGCTGCTCTCCTGGGCGGTCCCCAAAGGCCCGTCGCTCGATCCGAAGACCAAGCGGCTCGCGATGCACGTCGAAGATCATCCCTTCGAGTACGGCGAATTCGAAGGCGTGATTCCAGAAGGCTACGGCGCCGGCATCGTCATGCTCTGGGACCGCGGGACCTGGACGCCCGAGACCGACGACGTGAACGCGGCGCTCAAGAAGGGCGACCTCAAATTCACGCTCGACGGCTACAAGCTCAAAGGATCCTGGGTGCTGGTGCGAACCAGCGGGCGTTTCCCCGGCGCACGGAGCGGCGGCGAGTCGTGGCTCCTGATCAAACACCGCGACGACTGGTCCGGCGAACTGGACATCACCGAATTCGCGCCGAAGAGCGTCAAGAGCGACGGCGACTTCGAGGACATTCTCGCCGCCGACACGCCGGCGATCTGGCATTCGAACAAGGCCGCGCGCCCCGCCCAGGGCGGCGACGCCGGCGCCATGCTGGCGCGCATCATCGAGAAGGCGGCGGCGCTGAAGGCGGGCAAGCCAGACGAGGCAGGCGGGGCGGGCAGGGCTGGCAAGGGAGGCAAGAAAGCGAAGCCAGCCAAGGACCAAGCACGGACCAAGAGCCAAGCACGGACCAAGTCCCAAGGACCAAGAACCAAGGACTAGTCTTCAGCCTTCAGCATCCGCTGCGAGAGGACGCTCCAGACCGCGTACGCAAGCCGGAGCCGATCGTGGCGGGCGATCTCGCCCTTCCAGAATTCACCGCCGACATGCTCGCAGTGCGCCGGCAGCTGGCCTGGCAGGAGCGGCTCTTTGTGCTCGAGCGCGTACCGGTTGAGCACTTTCGAATTGGGCCACTTGGTGTTGGTGATGGCCACGTCCACGTGCCGATGGATCGCGTTCTCGATGCGCGCCACGGCGTCCGCGGCGGTGAACCCGGACATCCCGCGCCCTTCAGTCAGCAGGTTCGCGACGAAGATGATCGGCCCCTTCACCTTCGACAGCGCCTCGCCCACGCCCTTAACGAGGAAGATCGGCATCAGGCTCGTGTAGAAGCTGCCAGGTCCGATGACGACGGCGTCGAAAGTTCCGATCGCGTCAGCGACCGCCGGATGAATCGACACTGACGGCTCGAGCCAGATCCGGCGCACCAGGCGGCCGGACTCCTGGCCGGCGTCCACTTCCACTTCGCCCATCGTCTGCGAGCCGTCGCTGTACTCCGCGCAGAGCGACGCGTGCTCGACCGACACCGGCCAGACCCCGCCTTTGCAGCCGAGCAGCGCCCGCAGGCCGTCGATCGCGCTCAGAAAATCGCCGCTGTAGCTTTGCATCATCGACAACAGGAGGTTGCCGCCGGTGTGTCCGCCGAGGCGGGCGTGCTCGAGCGTCGGCAGGCGCGCCAGCAGGACGCGGCGCGCTTCGCGCGAATTACGCGCGAGCGCCAGCGCGCATTTCAGGATGTCGCCGGGCGGAAGCACGCCGAGTTCGTCGCGGAGCACGCCCGAGCTGCCGCCGCTGTCGAACATCGTGACGACGGCGTCGAGATGAATCCACGGATTGGTCTTCAGACCGCCCAGGAGACTGGGCAGGCCCGTGCCGCCGCCAAAGCACCCGACCTTCATCTCGACGAGACGCATTCCGCTCATTGTATCGGCAGTGTCACGGGGACCTTACAATGCACTTATGACGACCGCGCCCGCCTTCGCACAACTCGCCACGGATCTCCGCGCGATCTTCGGTCCGCGTCTCCAGGCACTGGTGGCCTACCGCGGCGGCTCCGGCGGCGGAGTGCGCGCACACGCGCTGGCGATCGTCGACCACCTGTCGGCAACCGATCTGCGTGCCTGTGCCGGACAGGTGACAACGTGGCACGAGGCGGGACTCGAAACACCACTGCTCCTCGAAGCGCACGAATTTCAGCGTTCGCTCGACGTGTTTCCGTTCGAGTTCGGCGCCATCATCGCCGACCACGACCTCGTCGTCGGCCACGACCCGTTCCGCGGCCTGCAGGTCGACACGGCGGATCTCCGCCGGGCCTGCGAGGTGCAGGCGCGCAGTCACCTGCTGCATCTCCGCGAAGGGTGCATCGAAACGGCCGGCCGCAGCGATGCGCTCGCGGAACTCGTCCAGGAGTCGGCTGCGGCGCTGGCCGGCCTCCTCGCCAACGTGTCGCGTCTCCGCGGCGACTTCGTTCCCGGTCCGGCGCTGACCCGCGTTGCGAACCTGACGAGCGCCGCCAGCGTCTCTTCTGATGAGGCCCGACAACTGCTTCCTGACTATCTCACCGGGCTGGAGCAGCTGGTGCAGACGATCGATCGCTGGAGCGAGAAGTGACCGGACGCCGCGCCTGGTGCGTGGCGCGAATCGTTGCGCTGGTCGTTGCTGTCGTTCTGGCTGCCGCGGCGGGGTTCGCACAGTCCACCGATCTCCAGGCCCCAGCCCCCAGTCCCCAGCCCCCAGTCTCCAGCCCCCAGTCCCGAGAACTGTCCCAGCCGGTCAATGACTTCGCCGGCGTCATCGACGCGTCCAGCGCCCGTGACATCGAACGCACCATTCGCGCGCTGCAGCAAGCCACCGGCGACGTCATCGTCGTCGCCACCGTGCCGACGATTGAGCCGTTCGGCGACATCGACGAGATGGCGGTCCGGATGTTCGAGAACGGCGGCCGCGGCATCGGCGATCGCGGCAAAGACAACGGACTGCTGATCCTGGTCGCGATCCGCGAACGCCGCGTCCGGATCGAAGTTGGATACGGGCTCGAGTCCTGGATTACCGACGGCTACGCCGGCGAGACCGCGCGGAACTTCATGGCGACCGAATTCCGCGAGGGTCGCTACGGCGCCGGGATTCTGGCGGGCACAAACCGGATCGCCGGACGGATTGCGCAAGGACGGAACGTCACGCTCACGGGCGTCGAAACGCCTCGCGATGAGCGGCGCCGGTCGCGCGGGGGGCTGCCGCTCTCGACCATCGTCATTGTCTTCATCGTGATCATCCTCCTCAGCCGGATGGGCGGCGGTCGCGGCTCCGGCCTGAATCGCGGTGGGTGGAACGGCTGGTCGAGCGGCGTCGGACCGTTCGGCGGCGGCTTCGGACGCGGCTGGGGCGGCGGGTTCGGCAGTGGCGGCTTCGGGCGAAGTGGCGGTGGATTCGGGCGAGGCGGCGGTGGATTTGGCGGGTTCGGCGGCGGACGAAGCGGGGGCGGAGGCGGCGGCGCGGGCTGGTAACCTTTGAGTGATGATTGATGATTGATGAACGATGATTTGATTGATGATTGGAGTGCTTCGATGACCAAACCCAATCATCAGTCATCATTCATCAATCATCGATGAGGATGAGTATGCACATGACACGTAGAACGGCGATGCGGTTGGCGGTGCTTGCGTTCGTGGCGCTTCCCTTGACGGGTTGTTCGTACAACCGGTTCGTCGGGCAGGAAGAAGCGATCAAGGCGCAGTGGGCGCAGGTCCAAAATCAGCTGCAGCGGCGCAACGATCTGATTCCCAATCTGGTCGAGAGCGTCAAAGGCTACGCCGCGCATGAAGAAGGCGTGTTCAAGGAAATCGCCGACGCGCGCGCGAAGATGATGGGCGCCAAGACGCCGGAAGAAACGATTCAGGCGGCCAACCAGACGAGTTCGGCGCTGGGCCGCTTGATGGTCGTCGTCGAGAACTATCCGCAGCTCAAAGCCAACGAGCAGTTCAATCGCCTGATGGATGAACTCTCGGGTACCGAGAATCGCGTCGCCGTCGAGCGGCAGCGCTACAACGAAAAGATTCGCGAGTACAACACGTCGCGACGGCAATTCCCCGCCAACCTGACGGCGAAGATATTCAGCTTCAAGGAGTATCCGTTCTTCGAAGCCCCGGCCGAGGCGCAGCAGGTACCGAAGGTCAACTTCAACAAGTCGTGACGCGATGATCGAAGTCCCGCTCTCCTGGGAGCGCGAGCTGTGGAGTTGCCGCTCGCTGACGCCGCCGGGAGAGCGGTACGTGTTAACCGATTTCCGGCTCGTGAGTCTGGCCGGGGAGCGGTCGGCGGAACTCGCCCTTCAAGACATTGGCGAGGTTGAACGCACGGAATCCCGACTCGACCGCGTCCTCGGCACCTCCTGCCTCGTCGTTCGCTCCCGCGCCAAGAATCACCAGCCGCTCGTCATTCGCCACATCAGACGCGGCGCGCAACTCGCCGCGCTTCTGGATCTGATCGCCGAGGATCCGCGCTCGACGTGGGACGCGGCCTCCGTGAAGGCGGCGATGGCATGGGAGCCTCGCGAGACGGCGCTGTACGGCAAGCTCCTCCTCGGCCTGATGACGATCCTCGTCGTCGTGTTCATCGGCGCGATGGGCATTCACGGCCGCGCCGCGGCCGTGGTCTATGCGCCGGACGATGCGGTCTATCCGGGCGGAGTGAAGCGCGATCGCGAGGCGATCCGGCGATTCATGGAAACCGAGGTCCTGCCGTGGGCCAAGACCACGCTTGGTCCTCTCAAGGGCGGGCCGGACGCCGTCACGTGTCAGACATGTCACGGCCCCGACGACGCGGCAAACGGCTGGCAGATGCCGGCGGTGTCGGCGCTGCCGCTGCCCGACGTGGCGGCGCGCGGCTGGGAGACGTGGAGCCGGACGATGGACGCGCAGATGCGCAACGCGGTGTACGGCTACATCGCTGAGTCAGACAATCAAGCGAAAGCGGCGTACATGCGGGAAACCGTGATGCCCGGGATGGCACGTCTCCTTCACCGCCCCGCCTACGACTTCACGAAGTCGTACGACTACAACCGGTCGCACGCAGCTCTCGGCTGTTATCACTGTCACAAGGTGTCCTAGACGGGGGCTGGGGACTGGGGACTGGGGGCTGGGGACTGGGGGCTGGGGGCTAGGGGCTAGGGGCTTGGGGGCTGGGGGCTGGGGACCAGGGTCAGCGTTGATTCCGCATTGGCTTTCACCGCCGTCTCGCTGAAGTAGAGCGGGAAGTACTCGCCGTTCGACCACATCTTCGCCAGATCTGAAAAGTGCGGGCTGCCTGCTGACCCCGACTGCCCCGGCGCGTTAGTGACGACCGCTCGATCCCAGTCGCTCAGATCGAAGACCGCGCGGAACGAGGGACCGACGCGTCCGTCGAGCGAGGTTGCGAACACGGTGTCGGGCGCGCCAGGTAGCGGAAACGGACCGACGTTGTAGCGGCCGCGGCCGGCCTCGCCAATCCCGAGCGGATGCGAGAAGGTGATCTGATGCGTGGCGCCCCACTCCCCGATAGGAGACGCCTGCAATCCGGTTGAAGCCGGACGCCACCGATCGCGGTCGCGGGCGACCGCGGCGAGCGCGTCGAGGAGGAGCGCATTGCGTGCCGCGACGACCCGTCCGTCGAACCAGGAAGCCGAAGGCCGGGTCAACGCGGACACGATGTCGAGGCGCGCGGCGAGCTCGTTCACAAACTCCGGCGAAACACGTCGCGCCGCCAGCTGCCGTCGCAGCGCCTGCTCCCACGCGACATAAACCGCCGCCGCTTCCGAGTCGACAGTCACCTGACGATCCCAGTTCGTCAGTTCCAAGCGCAGCGCTTCCACTGCCGGTTCCGGGGCACGCACGGCACCGAGGAGCGGCACGATCTGATCGGCCGTCCACGAATGGACATCGAGCTGAAGCGCCTGCATCGACTCGCGATCGTGCCTGGCGCTTGACGACAGCCGTTCGCGAAGACGCGCCATGCGCGCCCGCGCGTCGTTGGCAAACGCCAGGAAGGGAGAACTCGACGTGGCGGGTTGATCGGTGCGCGACTCCCAACCGGACCACTCGCGTTGCGCGTCCCCGGCGGCCGCCGGCAGCAGCCCGTTTCCTCCCGTGCGGATCGGAACCCAACCGGCGCGGCTGGCCCGGACGGCGCCGGCACGATCGGCATAGACGATGTCGACGACCGGGAGTCGCCAATTCTTCAGCGCCGCGCCGAATTCAGCGGCCGACGCCACGCGATCGAGCTGCAACGCGTGGAGTTCGGCGGCCGTTCCAGGCTCGGCGCCGGTCCAGCGCAGCGAGTACGCCAGATGGCGCTCGCGATCGACGCCGACGATCACGCCTCGAGGCGTGAACTGCCAATCGAAGGTCCAGGGCTCGGTGCGCCCTTTGATCGCCAGCGCGTCTGCCTGCACGCCGACCGGCACGAAGGTTCCGCGATCGTCGACGCGATGATCGTCGGCGGGGTCCAGGCGTTCAACGGCGATGTCGGCGATGTCGGCAGGAGCGGCGGCCATTCCCCACGCCACGTTCTCGTTGTGACCGATCACCACGCCCGGAAGCCAGGGCGATGTCGCGCCAATGACATTCCAGCCTGGCGCGGAAAGATGCACGAGGTACCGTCCCGACGGATGCTCCAGCAGCCGGTGCGGATCGACGGCGAGAAGCGGCGCACCGGCGCGCGTTCTGCTTCCGTCGACAACCCAGGTATTGCTTCCTGGCGGCACCGCCGCGGCGAGCCCGGAGAAAAACGGCCGGGTACCGACTCGTCTGAGCAGGTCGCTCATGACGAAGCCGATCGCGGAAAGATCGACACCGGGCGGAACGGCCGTCTTGAGTCCGGCCGGCGGCGGCCACAGTGCGTCGGCAGCCGGGGCCCCAAGCGCCGCGGTCAGGCGCGCGCGCAGCACCTCTTCCTGCGCGCTCGTCGACGAGAGGAAAGCGTCAGTTCGATTCAACAGGTCCTCGGGACGCCAGGATTCGGGCAACCAGCCGGCGAGCCTGAATTCCTCGGGCGGATTCACGCGCGCCTGCGCCACCCACGCATTGATGCCGCGCGTGAACGCGGTGGCGATCCGCTGCGTCTCGGCGCCGTACGCCGCCCAGTCGGTTGACACGTCGCCGCGATACTGAATCCGCCGCGTCATCGTGTCGCGTTCGAGGAAATTCGCGCCAAGCACTTCGGCAAGGCGTCCCTGGACCGAGCGCCGCCACAGATCCATCTGGAACAGCCGGTCCTGCGCCTGGACGAAGCCTTGCGCAAAGAACAGATCGTCGGCGTTCCCCGCCGCAATGTGCGGCACGCCGTAGCGATCGCGGACCACGGTCACGGCCGCGTTCAGGCCGGCAACGGACAGCGTGCCGGACACCTGCGGGAGGACGGGTGCGGGCCACGACGGCGTCTTTGGCTTGTTGTCGCAGGCGGCAACCGAACCCGCCGCCAGCAGCGCCGCGAGGAATGCGCGGGCTACACTAACCGGCATGTTGAAGGCGGGGTTGATCGCGGAGTTCGATCACGAGATGGCGACGACCAGGAAACTGATCGAGCGGATTCCGGACGATCGGCTGCGCTGGAGGCCCCACGACAAGTCGCGAACGCTCGGCAGCCTCGCACTGCACCTGGCCACGATTCCGGCCTGGACTCCCAATATCCTCGAGCGTCTCGAGTTCGATCTGGCGGAACTGCCGGCCGGTGGTGAAGACCCGGCCACACGCGCCGCGATCCTGACGCGGCTCGCCGAATCGGTGGCAGCCGCGCGCCGGGCGCTCGACAAGACCGACGCGGAACTCTGGGCCATGTGGTCGTTGCGACGGGACGGCCACGAAGTCTTCACGATCCCGCGCTGGTCGGCGGTGCGCAGCTTCGTGCTCAGTCACATCGTGCATCACCGCGGTCAGCTCAGCGTGTACTTGCGCCTCAATGGAATTGCGGTTCCGGCGATTTACGGTCCGACGGCGGACGAGTGCTAGGCTGTGTCGGTGGCGTCCGGCCTTAGCCGGATTACACGGATCAAACAGTCTCCATAACTGTCACGGTCACTATTTCCACCGTCTCCGGCGGGTGATGCCCGTCCAGAATTGCCCGCGCGCGCTCGAGATCGAGCGCCCCGTCCCACCGGGCGACGACCATTGTCGCGACGGCATTGCCGATGAGATTGGTGATCGCCCGCGCCTCCGACATGAAGCGGTCGACGCCGAGCAGCAGCGTCAGTCCGGCCACGGGGATCGTGGGAAATGCCGCCAGCGTCGCCGCCAGCGTGACAAAGCCGCTGCCGGTGACCGCCGCCGCGCCCTTCGAGGTCAGGAGCAACACCCCGAGCACACCGAGCTCCTGCATGAACGTGAGATGAACGCCGCTCGCCTGCGCCACGAAGATCGCCGCCATCGTCATGTAGATCGACGTGCCATCGAGATTGAACGAATAGCCGGTGGGCACGACGAGTCCGACCACGGACTTCCTGCAGCCCAGATATTCCAGTTTCGCCATGATCCGCGGCAGTGCCGACTCAGACGATGACGTGCCGAGCACAATCAGGATTTCCTCGGCGATGTACTTGAGGAACTTGATCAGACTGAAACCCGTCGCCGCGGCGATTGCGCCCAGCACGACGAAGATGAAGAAGGCGCACGTGAGGTACACGCTCGCCATCAGCTTGCCGAGATCGACCAGGGTGTGGAGTCCGTAACGGCCAACGGTAAACGCCATGGCGCCGAAGGCGCCGAGCGGCGCCAACCGCATGATCAGGCCGACGACATCGAACAGGCCGTCCGACGCCATCGAGAGAATCTGGACCAGACCGTGAGCGCGCTCACCCATTCTGAGGAGCGCCAAACCGAAGAGCACGGCAAAGAGCAGCACTTGCAGGACGTCGCCGCGGGCGAACGCCCCGATCACCGAGTCCGGAATGACGTTGAGGATGAACTCGACCGTACTCAGATGCTGCGACTGCGTCGTATAGGCCGACACCGAGCTCACGTCCGCGGTTGCCGGGTTGAAGCCCACCCCGGCACCGGGCTTCAACACCGTCACGACGATCAGCCCGATCGCCAGCGCCAGCGTCGAGACGACTTCGAAGTAGATCAGCGCTTTGAGGCCGATGCGCCCCACGTCCTTCATCGCGCCCATGTGCGCGATGCCGACGACGACCGTGGTGAAGACGATCGGCGCAATCAGCATCTTCACGAGCTTGATGAAGCCGTCGCCGAGCGGCTTCATCGCGGCCGCCTGTTCCGGCGCGAAGTATCCGAACAGCGCGCCGAGCGCGACGGCCACGAGCACCTGGAGGTAGAGCGTGGAGGAATGGCGCTTTGCCATGCCGGTAATCATAGGGCATCGGTATAATTTCCTCACCGGATGTCCCGTAGACGCATCATCCTGCTCTTCGTCGTCGCCGCGGTGCTCGTGCTCGCCTTCGTCCTGCTCGTACCGCCGGCCGGCTCTCGCTCGCCCAAGACGTTCACGCCCGATCGCATCGCCGATCTCGAAGTGGACATGTGGCAGGCCTATTACCGCAAAGAGAATCTGCGCCTCTTTCGCGGCCTGATGCAGACCCTTCACGAGCAGTATCACTACTCGTGGGTCCAGGGTGGCATCACCGGCTTTTATCTGGCGCGGGCGGCCGCCACCTTCGGCAACGCCCGATCCGATTACGAACAGGTCCTGCCGGATCTCGAGTGCGCCTTCACCCGGATTCGCGACTGGACCAGCAGCAGCTTCGATCCGGCGGCGCTGGCGCGCGCGGAACTCGCCTGGTGGGTCGCGCGAAGAGATCCGGTGGCCAAGGATCCGGAAAACGTCGGGCGGTTGATGGCCGAAGCGAACGCGCTTTTGTTTGCCGTCCCGGCGGCCGCCGTCCTCAACGCCTCCACCCTGCGTGCTCGCGCCGGCCGGCTCCGCGACGACGGCGGCGAACAGGCTGACTGGGCCACGGTTTCGACGCTGCTTCATCAGTCATGGCGCGACCTGCACAAGGCAGTCAATTGACCATTCCTGCCCCTCCTGCCTCTCCTGCCCCTCTTGCCCTTCCGGCCCCCGTGGCGGCGATTGGCCCGTTCGTCGCCCGCCCGAGCCTCACGAGCGGCCACCGGATGACGCTGTACGGATGGGGCAACCCGCGCTATTTCCCACGTCTGCCGGCGCCGACGATCCGCTATTTCGATGTCGCCGACGATGCCCGCGTCCTGGCGCATTGCCATTGGCAGCCCCGGCGGTGGGAGCATCGGACGCTGATCGCCTTGCACGGCTTGAACGGCTCGAGCGAGGCCCACTACGTGAAAGGCATGGCCACGAAGGCCTTTGCCGCGGGTATGAACGTGGTGCGGCTCAATCAACGCAACTGCGGCGGCACGGAACATCTGTCGGCCGGCTTGTTCCATTCCGGCCTGACCGCTGACGCGAAGCATGTGATCGACGACCTGACCGCCGTCGACGGCATCCAGGAAATTGTCGTCGCCGGCTACTCGCTCGGTGGAAACCTGGCGCTGAAGCTCGCCGGCGAATACGGCGACCGGGCGCCGCGGGCGCTCGCCGGCGTGGCGGCGGTCTCGCCGATTCTCGAGATCAGCCAGTGCGTCCACGCGCTCGAGCGAAAGGAGAACTGGCTCTACGAATGGAACTTCGTCCGCGATCTCAAGAAGCGGCTGCGGAAGAAAGTGCAGATCCGTCCGGGCTCATTCGACCTGACGAAGCTGAAGACGCTGCGCACGGTGCGGGAATTCGACGAGTACTACACCGCACCGCACTTCGGCTTCCTGGGCGCCGAGGATTACTACCACCGCGCTAGCGCGATGCGGGTCGTGGATCGCATCGCGCTGCCGGCGCTCATCATCAGCGCCGAGGACGATCCGTTCGTGCCGTCCGAACCGTTTCACGATCCCAAGGTGACCGGGAACCCGCACATCACGCTCTGCCTGAGCGCTCACGGGGGCCATTGCGGCTTTGTCGGCCCGCGCTCAGGCGAGGATGACGGCTACTGGGCTGAAAACCAGATCGTCGCGTTCGCTAGACGCCAAGCCGGTCGATCAGAATCCGCGCGAACTCCGGCCCCTTCCCTTCATCTTCATGCTTGAAGTAGACGAAGACGTCCTTGCAGGCTTCGGTTTCACGGGCGATCGTGTCGCCCCATTTGCGAATGTCGTCCGGTGTGTAGCCTTCGTCGCGCAGACGGAAGTAGGCGTACTCCGCGGTGATGCGGACCGGCGTGGACAGCTTCTCGCTGTCGGCGACGCAGAGGGCCATCCCGCGCGCTGACAGCCGCTCGCACACCTCGTCATCGAGCCAGGACGCATGGCGGAATTCGAACGCGGCCGGCGCCCGCGGCGGCAGGTCCGCGAGAAACGCGTCGAAGAGCGCGAGGTCCTTTTTCAGATTCGGCGGCAGCTGGAACAGCAGCGCCCCCAGCTTCTCGCCGAGCGTGCCGGCGACCTGGCAGAAACCGGCGACCAGGCTGCCGGTATTCTTCAGCCGGCTGTCGTGCGTGATGCGGCGCGGCGCTTTGAGCGTCAGCTTGTACGGCGACGGGGTCTGCGCGGCCCAGCCGCCGACCAGCTTCTCGTTCGGCATCCGGTAAAACGTGTAGTTGATCTCGACGGTCGGAAAGCGGGCGGCGTAATAGGGCAGCATCTTCGCCGCCGGCAGATCCGTCGGGTAGAAGCTGCCTTTCCATTCGGGGTAGTTGTAGCCGGAGGTGCCGATCCAGATCATGGGTGTGCCACCGACTGTAAACTAGGTCCATGCGCACTTCTACTCTGTTTTGTCTGGCGCTGGCCCTCGTCGCCGGCGCCTGCACCCCGAGCAAGCAACGGACGTTCGAACTCAAAGGCCAGATCCTGTCGATCAACGCCGACTCCAAGCGCGCCAGCATCAAACACGAAGACATCAAGGGCTTCATGTCCGCGATGACGATGCCCTACGACGTGCGCGACGCGAAGGAGTTTGCCGACCGCAAACCCGGCGATCTCATCACGGCCACGTTGGTGCTGGTCGACGCCGGCGACGTGACCGAGGCGTATCTGAAGGACGTGAAGAAGGTCGGCGAGGCCCCCTTGCCGGTCGTCGAACCGATGCCGACGGCCTCGTCTGGATTCGAGCTGTTGAAACTCGGACAGCCTGTGCCGGACGGCAAGTTCATCGACCAGGACGGCAAGCCCGTGACCTTGGCCACCTTCCGCGGCTCGGCGGTCATCGTCACGTTCATCTATACCAACTGCCCGCTGCCGACGTTCTGTCCGCTGATGGATCGACACTTCCAGACGATTCAGACGAAGCTGCAGGCGGAAAAGAACGCGCTGCGCGCGCATCTCCTCACCGTCAGCTTCGATCCGATCGCGGACACGCCGCCGGTCCTGAAGAAACACGCCGAAAAACTCAAGGCCGATCCGCGGCTGTGGACGATGGTGACCGGCGACCGCGACGAGATCGACCAGTGGGCGATGCGCTTCGGCGTTTCCGTGTCGCGGGCGATGAACGACGCGAAGGACATCACGCACAATTTGCGGACCGTGATCGTCGACCGCCAGGGCAATCTCGTTCAGACCTACACGGGCAACGAGTGGACGCCGGAACAGGTGCTCGCTGACGTCAAAGTGATGGTTGGCGTTGATTAAACCGGCGCCGTCGCTCTCCGCCGCCGAACGGCGGCTCATTGCGCGGCTCCGGACACCGCTCGACGTCCAACGCTATCTCAATCGCCTGCCCTACAATCCGGAGCCGCATGGCCGGGCGACCCTGCGGAGCTTCCGGGGCGTGGTCCGGAACGGCTGCGCGCACTGCCTCGAGGCGGCGCTGTTCACGGCGGTTGTCCTCGAACACCACGGGTATCAGCCGCGGCTCCTGAGCTTCGAGTCGATCGACGCGCTCGATCATGTCCTGTTCGTGTATCAGGCGAAGGGACGCTGGGGATCGGTGGCCCGCTCGCGCGATCCTGGTCTTCATGGGCGGCGGCCGGTGTTCCGGTCCGCGCGCGCGCTGGCGATGAGCTACGTCGATCCGTACGTGGACTACACCGGCCGCATCACCGGCTTCGCCGTCGTGGACCTCGCTCGCGCGATGGGCAGTTACGATTGGCGGCTGTTCACGGGGAACGTCTGGAAAGTCGAACGGATGCTGCTCGACTATCCGCATCAGCGCATCAAGACCTCGGATCGCCGATACCGCCAGATGCTCGCGCGTTACAAGGAGTATCGCGCAACCCACAACGACCAGAAGCCCGTGTACTACCGCGGGCGCAACGCCTGGATGCCGATCCCGTCCAGTTTCGGTGGCTAAAGCCGGACGCCACCGTCCAAATTCTCAATCTGCAATTCTCAATTCTCAATTGGTGTGGGTGTAAGCTAGGCGCCCGTCATAACCGCGCTCCGAAGGGAGAGAGAACGATGTCACGCAGATCGCAGCTTCTGTGTCTGGCGGCGGTGCTTCTCGGCGTTTCAGTGGCTGTCACCGGGCAGAACCGCGTGCCGTCGGTCGCGGCCGGCGACTGGCCGCATTACGGCGCGGATGTCCGCGGCTCCCGTTACTCCCCGCTCGACCAGATCACCGCGAGCAACTTCAACCAGCTCGAAGTCGCGTGGCGCTACAAGACCGACATCCTCGGTCCGCGGCCCGAGTACAAGCTCGAAGGCACGCCGGTCGCCGTCAACGGAATCCTCTACACGACGGGCGGTACGCGCCGCGCCGTGATCGCGCTCGACGGCAAAACCGGCGAGCAGCTCTGGGCGCACAGCATGCGCGAAGGACGCCGCGCCGGCGTGTCGCCCCGCCAGCTCTCGGGCCGCGGGGTCTCGTACTGGACCGATGGCCGCGGCGACGAACGCGTCATCTACGTCACCACCGGCTACCGGCTCGTCGCGCTCAACGCCAAGAACGGCGCGCCGGTTTCGTCGTTCGGCGCCGACGGCGTCGTCGATCTGAAAGCGGGCGCGGTCTTCGGCAACCGCCAGCCGATCAATCTCGAAACCGGCGAGATCGGTCTGCACGCGACGCCGACCATCGCCAAGGACGTGATCATCGTCGGCTCGTCGTTCCGCGAGGGCGCCACCGTCAGCACCCACAACAACACCAAGGGGCTGGTGCGCGGCTTCGATGTCCGGACCGGGAAACTGCTCTGGACGTTCAACACGATTCCCCGGCCCGGCGAGTTCGGCAACGAAACCTGGGAGAACGACTCGTGGGCGGTGAACGGCAACGCCGGCGTGTGGACGCAGATCAGCGTCGACGAAGAACTCGGCCTGGCGTATCTGCCAGTGGAGACCCCGACCTCGGACTACTTCGGCGGCCACCGTCCCGGCAACAACCTGTTCGCGGAAAGCCTGGTGTGCGTCGACCTGCGGACGGGGCAGCGCAAGTGGCACTTCCAGCTGGTGCACCACCCGCTGTGGAACTACGACATGTCGTCGGCGCCGATTCTCGCGGACATCACGGTCAATGGCCGCGCCATCAAGGCGGTCGCCGTGCCGGGCAAACAGGGGTTCCTCTACGTGTTCGATCGCGTCAGCGGACAGCCGGTGTGGCCGATTGAAGAACGCGCGGTCCCCCAGACAACGGTGCCGGGCGAGAAAAGCAGCCCGACCCAGCCCTTCCCCACCAAGCCGCCGGCGTATGCGCGCAACTCGCTGCGGCTGCCGGACGACCTCATCGACTTCACGCCGGATTTGCGCGCGCAGGCGCTGAAAGTCGTCGAGCGCTACACCGTTGCACCGTGGATGTACAACCCGCCGATCCTGGGTGACGTGAACGGGAAACTCGGCGCGATCAATCTGGGGAACGCGGTGGGCGGCACCAATTGGCCGGGCTCGGCGTACGATCCCGAAACGCACACCGTCTTCGCGCAAGGCAACAATGTCGGTCTCACGTCGGGGTCACTCGTGGCACCGCCGCAGGGATTCTCGGATATCCGCTACGTGTCCGGCGTCGCCGGCCGGCCGTTCCAGGAGGTCCTCGGTCCGGGCGACTGCTGCGCGGCGGACACCATCCGCGCGCAGGCCCAATTCGACGCGCAGCGTAACGCCGCGGGCGCGGTGCCCGCCGGACCAGTGGCGGGCAACGCGCCGCCGGCGCCCGCCGGCGGCGGTCTCGCCGTCGACGGTCTGCCGCTGCTCAAGCCGCCCTATGGGCTGCTGTCGGCCATCAACCTCGATCGCGGCGAGATCGTCTGGCAGACGCCGCACGGCGACACACCGGACAACGTCAGGAATCACCCGGCGTTGCGCGGACTCAACATTCCGAAGACCGGACAGGTGGGGACCGGCGGCGTCGGCCTCATGGTGACGAAGACGCTCGCCGTCATGGGCGATCCGCAGGTGACGACGACACCGGAGCATCCGCGCGGGGCGATGCTGCGCGCGTATGACAAGGTGACGGGCCGGCAGGTTGGCGCGCTGCTGATGGCCGCGCCGCAGAGCGGCTCGCCGATGACCTATCTCGCCGACGGCAAGCAGTACATCGTCGTCGCGATCAGCGGCGGCAGCTATTCGGGCGAGTATCTCGCGTTCACACTGCCGGCTCGTTGAGCCGCAGTGTGAAGACGGTGCGCGGTGCAGGGTGCACCGTGCACGGTCCTGGTGCCTTGGTGCTGAGTGCGGGGCGCGCAGTGCGGCGCGCCGCTCTTCTCCACCGATCGATTGACGCGGCGCGCCAGCGCGCGGTGCCCTCTGGGAAACGGAGACCGCGCGCTGCACCTCGCACGACGCACTCAGCACGCTGCACTTGCACCGTGCACGGTGCACCGCGCACGCCGCACCGGCTCTCTACTGCTTCTCAAACGCCAGCAGCACATTGCCCGGCCGGCCCATGTGATCGCCGTACCCGGCATTGAAGAAGACCATGCCGCCGACGATCAGCGCGCCGGCGCCCTGAAGCGACCCGCCGCGGGCGCGGACGTTATTCACCGTCTTGAACTCGCGGTTGGTGTCGAACTCCCACAGGATCGATCCGTCCTTCGTGGAGTGCGCGCGCATCGCCCCGTCGTTCGATCCAGAAAAGAGCACGCCGGGAATCAGCGACGGCGCCGAGATCAGCGCCGCGTTGCAGTTGGGCCCGCGCTCGCACTTGAGCGGCGGTGGCGGCTGATACCACGCCCGCTGGCCGGTGAGCAGATCGACCGCGTGCAGGCCGCCGGGCGTGGGCGTGCGAATGTCTGAAACAGGCAGATAGGCGCGCTCGGCATCCACCGCCGCGCCCCACTGGATGCCGCCCCAGATCGATCCCTGTCCGGCGCGGTACTCCCAGAGGATCGCGCCTTCCTTGTCGGGATCCAGGGCGTAGGCCATGCCCGACTTCTGCGCGACCACCAGCACATCGCGGCCGTTCGCCAGCGTCGTCAACATCGCCGGCGTGCCGAAGTCGAAGTCCGGACCGGCTTTGTCGAGGCAGTTGACGGTACCTGCTCGACACCCGAAGACGTCGCCTTTGGTCAGCTGCTTCGCCCACTTGACGAAGCCGTTCTTCGGATCGATCGCAAGGATCGCGTCGCTCAGCGGATCCGCTTCCTTGCCGCTGTAAGTGTTGCCGGTACCGATGTAGATGACATTCCGCTTGGCATCGATGGTCGGCGCGGACCATACGCCGACCCCAGACGGCGCCCACATCATCACGCCGGCCGCATTTCTTCCGGCCTGCTGCGGCGGCGGCACGTTGTAGCTTTTCCAGACGACCGCCCCGGTCGACGCATCGAGCGCGGCCAGGCTGCCGCGGAACGTGCAGCATTCGTATCCGGGTTGACTGGCAGCGGTTTCCTCGAGCGAGGCAACCGGAACGTACAGGCGATTCTGCCAAAGCGTCGGCGAGCCGGTGACGCGCGCAAATGGGTGCTCGTCGACGCGCATCGTCCACAGCTGCGCACCGGTCGATGCATCGAGGGCATAGACGTTCGCTCCGGTGTCGCCGAAGTAGACGGCATAGCCGCTCGATCCCGGCCGCGGCCCGAAAATCAGCGCGCTGCGCACGCCGCTCTTCGCGGTGAAGGTCCAGTGCACGCAGCCGCTCTTCGCGTCGAGCGCGTAGACCGTTCCGTTCTGGCCGCCGACGAAAACCCGCCCACCGGCGGCTGTCGGCTGCGACCAGGCTGAGGTCGCATCGGGCAAACCAAACGCCCACTTGAGCGTCAGCCGCGAGACCTCGTCGGCGGTCACTCCCGCTTGGTCGGCCGGTTGCAGCCGTGAATTCGTCGCGGCCGGCGACCAGCCGGCCCAGGACGGTTGATTCGCGACGTTCGTCAGCGGCGGATTGGCCGCGCAACGCGCCTCGGCCGCACCGGTGACATCGCCCCCCAGTGAACGGCCGCTCAGGTATTCCGCCACCGCGCGACGCTCGGCGCCGCTCAAGCGTCCGCCTTGGGGTCGCATCCCCCCGGCCGTCAGCGAGGAGAGGATCGCTTCAGGGGAGCGCTGACGGAGGATGTCCGGCGCGGGCGCCCGCGTGTCCGGCGAGCCGTTGTGGCATGTCGCGCAGTCGCGCGTGAAAATCGCCGCGCCGTCCGGCGCTTGCGCCGAGAGCGCGACGGCAGCCAGGGTGACGGCCAAGGCAGCAGCAGCGATCCGAGACGATCGCCCGATGGTCCGGCTCACGCCGGACCCCACAGAAAGCAGATTCATCGGACCGGGGCCTCCAACCGGCCGGAGTATAGCCATCTCACCGATGAGTGTCGATTTGAAGAACCGCTGATCGACAATGTTCCGGACCCGTCTCTCTCGGGTCCGTTGCGAGGTCTTCTATGAGTGGAGTCCGAGTCCTGGCCGGCACGCGCAAGGGCGCCTTTGTCCTCACAGCCGACGGCACGCGTAAGCATTGGCACATTTCCGGGCCGCATTTCGCCGGCTGGGAGATCTATCACCTCAAAGGATCGCCGGCCGATCCGAACCGGATCTACGCTTCGCAGTCCTCGAGCTGGTTCGGGCAGGTCGTCCAGCGTTCGAACGACGGCGGCCGGACCTGGGAAGCCGTGGACAACAAGTTCGCGTACGCCAGCGTGCCCGGTACGCATCAGTGGTACGACGGGACACCGCACCCCTGGGAATTCAAACGCGTCTGGCACCTCGAACCGTCACTCACCGACCCGGACACCGTTTACGCCGGCGTCGAGGATGCCGCAATGTTCAAGACGACCGACGGCGGCAAGAGCTGGCACGAGATGCCGGGCCTGCGCGAACACGGCTCGGGTCCGAAATGGACGCCCGGCGCAGGCGGGATGTGTCTCCACACCATCGTTCTGGATCCGGTTCACCGCAATCGGATGTTCATCGCCATTTCGGCGGCCGGCGCCTTCCGCACGGACGATGGCGGACAGTCGTGGAAGGCGATCAATCACGGCTTGCGGTCGAACCACATTCCGGACCCGGATGCGGAGGTCGGCCACTGCGTCCACCGCATCGCCATGCATCCGTCACGGCCGAACACGCTGTTCATGCAGAAACACTGGGACGTGATGCGGACGGACAACGCCGGCGACGCCTGGCACGAGGTCAGCGGCAACCTGCCGACCGATTTCGGCTTCGTGATTGACGTGCACGCGCACGAACCCGACACCATTTACGTGGTCCCGATCAAGAGCGAT
The DNA here is from genome assembly GCA_964577955.1 of uncultured Bifidobacterium sp. GTDB lineage: Bacteria > Acidobacteriota > Vicinamibacteria > Vicinamibacterales > CAVVIG01 > CADEEX01. The sequence continues at coordinate 86,185 of CAZOAZ010000011.1, forward strand.
TCGGAACACTTCCCGCTCGACGGCGCGCTGAAGGTGTATCGCAGCACGAGCGGCGGCAACGACTGGGAGGCACTCACCCACGGCCTGCCGCAACACGATTGCTATGTGAACGTCCTGCGCGACGCAATGGCGGTCGACTCGCTCGACGCCTGCGGCATCTACTTCGGGACCACCGGCGGACAGATCTACGCGTCGGCGAACGCCGGCGATTCGTGGACTGCGATCGCCAGCCACCTGCCGCCGGTCGTGTCGATCGAAGTCCAGACACTCCGATGATTCGAGTGGTCCTCCCGGCGCACCTCCGCACGCTTGCCCGTGTAGACGACGAGGTGCGGGTGCAGGTCAACGGCGTCGTGACACAGCGGACAATTCTCGACGCGCTTGAAGCCGCGTATCCTGTGCTGCGCGGCACGATCCGCGATCACACGACACTCAAGCGCCGGCCGTTCCTGCGGTTCTTCGTCTGCGAAGAGGACATCTCGCACGAATCGCCGGATACACCGCTCGTCGAATCGGTGGCGAGCGGCGCGGAGCCGTTTCTCGTCATCGGTTCGATTTCGGGGGGCTGACTCCTGTAGTCTTCTCGCATGTATCCTCGCCTGCTGACGACGCCGTACTTCACGCTCTACACGTTCGGACTGATTCTGGCGCTCGCCTACGTCGCCTCCTTCTGGTGGCTGATGCGCGAGGGCAAGCGTGAGCGGATGGACCTCGACGCGCTCGCCTCGCTCGGTTTCTGGGCCATCGTCGGCGCGATTGTCGGCGCGAAGGCGCTGATGATCCTGCGCGCGTTCCCCGACTACGCGGCGCAGCCGTCGCAGATCTTTTCTCGAGGCGTCCTGACCAGCGCGGGAGATTTCTACGGCGGGTTCCTTGGCGCGCTCATTTCAACCGCGGTCTTTTTCAAGACCCATCCGAAGCTGTCGTTCTGGCGGGCGGCCGACCTCTGCGGCCCGGCGATCGCGCTTGGACAGGCGATCGGGCGCATCGGCTGCCTGATGGCCGGCGACGACTACGGCGCGAAAACGAACGTGCCGTGGGCGGTGACGTTCACCGACCGCGACGCCAACAGCCTGGGCGGCGCGCCGCTCGGTGTGCCGCTTCATCCGGTGCAGCTGTACGAGTCGATCTTCTGCCTGCTGCTCTTCGTGGCGCTGGTGCGTATCAGCCGGCGCAAGCCGTTCGACGGCGCGGTCATCCTGGCCTACACGCTGGCGTACGCGGTCGGGCGATTCGTCATCGAATTCTTCCGCGGCGATGCCGACCGCGGCTTCATCGGCGCGCTATCCACGTCACAGTTCATCGCCGGCCTGCTCGCGCCGACGGCGCTGATCCTGTGGGCACTGCGCCGGCGGCAGCGTTCAGCCTGATTCCGGTCCTGCGGTAAAGTTGAACGACATGGCCAATATGTTCGGTCAGCTCTTTCGCGTCACGACGTGGGGCGAATCGCACGGCGCGGGCGTCGGCGCGGTCATCGACGGGTGTCCGTCACGGCTGCCGATGAGCGAAGCGGACATTCAGCCGGATCTCGACCGCCGCGCCCCCGGCCAGAGCACGCTCACCACGCAGCGGAAAGAGTCGGACACCGTCCGGATCCTGAGCGGCGTCTACGACGGGGTCACGCTCGGCACGCCCATCAGCCTGTCGGTCGTCAACGAAGACATGCGGTCGGGCGACTACCGCGACATGCAGGAGAAGTATCGCCCGAGCCACGCCGACTACACCTACGACGCGAAGTACGGCGTCCGCGACTGGCGCGGCGGCGGACGGACCAGCGCGCGTGAAACCGTCGGCCGCGTGGCCGCCGGAGCGGTGGCGCGCAAGCTGCTCACGGTGCGGCACGGCGTCGAAATCGTCGCGTGGGTGTCGAGCGTTGGCCGAATCACCGCGGAGTGCGACATCGACACGGTCACCCGGCAGGCGGTGGACGCCACGCCCGTTCGCTGCCCGGATCTGAAACGCGCCGCGGAGATGATCGATGCGATCGACGCGATCCGCAAGGATGGCAACTCGCTCGGCGGCGTGGTGACCTGCGCGGTGCGCGGCTGCCCCGTCGGCTGGGGCGAGCCGGTGTTCGATCGGCTCGAAGCCGATCTCGGCAAGGCGATGTTGAGCCTGCCGGCCAGCAAAGGGTTCGAAATCGGCTCAGGCTTTGCCGGGACCGTGCTCACCGGGCGTGAACACAACGACGAGTTCTTCATGGACGGCAACCGGGTCCGAACACGTACGAATCGCAGCGGCGGCGTGCAGGGCGGCATCAGCAACGGCGAAACGATCTACTTCCGGGTCGCCTTCAAGCCGACGGCGACCATCATGAGCGAGCAGCGGACCGTCAACGTGCGGCACGAAGACACCACGCTGACCGGCCGCGGCCGCCACGACCCCTGCGTCCTGCCGCGCGCGGTCCCCATGGTCGAAGCCATGGCGGCTTTGGTCCTGGCCGACCACGCCCTCCGCCACCGCGCCGTCGGCAATTAGGGTTCGTCACCTGACGAAATCACGACGTACGGCTTGGCGGCACGGTCGTCAGTCGCAGGACTCTTTTCAGATAACACACTTATTTTAAGCATCTTACGAGGATCGACGGCAGAGGTACGTGTACTGCTCTGGCTATGGCCATGCTGGCCTTTCACACGCATCGCGTTCGCCCCAACCACGTGCTCGAGGGGGCGGATAACCCTCAGCCAATCAGCCTCCCCTTGACCCACGTCGGAGTCGGATCGGTGGAAGCGATGGTGGAACGCATGGCGGCGAGCCTCGAGGCGCGCGATCCTGAAACGCACGGCCACTGCGCGCGACTCCTGGGACATGCAACCCGGCTCGGTCGTGCGATCGGACTGGATCGGCACGAATTGACGACGCTCCAGCGCGGGGCACTACTCCACGACCTCGGCAAGATCGGGATTCCGGATGCGGTCTTGTACAAGCAGGGGCCGCTGACGCCTGCTGAAACGGTGCTCATGCAGCAGCACACCGTGATCGGCGAGCAGTTGTGCAGCCAGCGGCGTGAGTTCGCCGGCGTGCGCGCGATCATCCGGCACCACCACGAACGGCTCGACGGCAGCGGTTACCCCGATCGGCTGCGCGGCGACCAGATTCCGCTCCTCGCGCAACTGATCGCCATCGTCGACCTGTTCGATGCGGTGACGACGTCCAGGCCGTACCGGACCGCACGTTCCGAGTCGGCAGCGATCGCATGTCTGCGGGCGGAGGTCGCTCAGGGATGGAAACGCCGCGACCTGGTCGAGGAATTCGTCCTACTGATCGGGACGACTGAGATGTCGGCGAAGGCCTTGAACCGCCACGCCGCCTGAAAACCGGCTCACGCCGCGGAACTGAAATCCCAGCCCGCCATCACCGTCATCACATTCGACGCTTCGGCCGACAGCTTCCGCCAGGCCGCCGGCACGGATTCGAGCTGACCGTCAGCGCCGAGGCGCTCGAGGATCTGCGCCGCCTCGAAGAGCCCTTGCGCCGACAGATTCGCGGCAGCGCCCTTCAGGCCGTGCGCTTCCCGCTCGATTCGTCCGGCATCCTTCGCCTCGACCGCGCTCCTGATCGCTTCGAGCCGAACCGGACAGTCCTCGAGGAACAAGCCGACCACGTCGGCGAGCAGTTCGCGGTCGCCACCCAGCCGCTCGAGGACCTTCGCCTGAGAAATCGCCGGCGCGCCGTTCTCCGCCACTTGTCCTTTCACGTGTGACTTCTCCTCTACAACAGCAAACAGCAGCTCGGGTTCGAGCGGCTTCGACAGATAGCCGTCCATCCCGGCGCTGACGCACCGCTCGCGGTCGCCGTTCATCGCGTGCGCGGTCATGGCCACAATCCGCTGGTGGCCGCCAGTCGTCTCTTCGCGCCGGCGGATGGCGGCGGTCGCCTCGTAGCCGCTCATCTCCGGCATCTGGACGTCCATCAGCACGATGTCGAAGTGCTCGCGCTGGAGAATCTCCAACGCTTCGCGGCCGTTGTTGGCGACCAGCACTCGATGGCCGCGCCGGGTCAGCAGTCCAACCGCGACGCGTTGGTTGACGACGTTGTCTTCGGCGACCAGCACGTGGACCGGCCGAACCGGTGCGGCCACCGCGATCTCCGCCAGCAACGGGAAGCGCCGCGACGAGTGATCGCCGGCGAGGATGCGGGAGATCGCGTCGAGCAGTTCCGCGGCGGCGACCGGCTTGGTGACGTAGGCGCCCATTCCCAGCGTCCGGCAGCGCGTCACCTCGCGCTCGAGTCCGGACGAGCACAGCATCATGATCGTCGACTTCAGCACGTCGGGATGAATCAGGACGTGCTCGGCGACCGACAGGCCGTCCATGTCGGGCATGTCCCAGTCGAGAAGGACCAGACCGAACGGCCGTCCCTGATCGCGCGCCTCGGAAAGGATCTGCGCCGCGGTCAGGCCGCTGTCCACCACCGTCGGCAGCATCTGCCAGGCCGCGCACTGCGCCTCGAGCATCTGCCGGCTGGCGGCGTTGTCGTCGACGACCAGCACGCGGACGCCCTTCAGCCGATCGATGCGGCGGTCACGGCTCTGACGCTCGGCCCGGCCGAAGCTGGCCGTAAAGTGGAACGTGCTGCCGCACCCCGGTTCGCTTTCGACCCAGATCCGCCCGCCCATCATCTGGACCAGCGTGGACGAGATCGTCAAGCCGAGCCCGGTGCCCCCGTAGCGGCGCGTGGTCGAGCCATCGGCCTGACTGAAGGCGTCGAAGATCGCGCGCTGCTTCTCGGCGGGAATCCCGATGCCGGTGTCGGTCACGCTGAAATGCAGATCGGTGGCGTCCGGCTTCAGCCGGATTGCAAGCGCGGCGGCCGACGCCACGCTCGCGCCGATCGAGACGTTGATCGCCACGTGCCCACGTTCCGTGAACTTGATGGCATTGCCGACCAGATTCGTGACGATCTGCTTCAACCGTACTGGATCGCCGACGATGCGCTCCGGCACGTCCGGGGCGATCGCCGACACCAGCTCGAGCCCGCGCTCGTCGGCGCGCACGGCCAGCGGCTTGAGCGCTTCGCTCATCACTTCGGCGACGCTGAAGCTGATTGCCTCGAGCTGCAGTTTCCGCGACTCGATTTTCGAGAAGTCGAGAATGTCGTTGAGCAGCGTCAGCAGCGACTCCGCCGACGTCTTGACCGTGCGCAGGCAATCCGACTGGTACGGCGTCAACTCGGTGCCGAGCGCCAGCGCGGTCATGCCGATCACGCCGTTCATCGGCGTGCGGATTTCATGGCTCATGTTGGCAAGGAACTCGCTCTTCGCCTGGTTGGCTTCCTGTGCCACCTTCGTGGCGGCAGCCAGTTCGGCGGTCCGCTCCCTGACTTTCTGGTCGAGCGCGCCGGTCAGCGCGGTCAACTCCCGATTGAGATCGTCGCTGTGCCCGACCGCGACCTCGAGCTGATGGTACGAATCGGCCAGCCGCGCCTGCATCTGGTTGATGTCCTGCAGGAGATCGACGATCTCCGCCGGCTGATCCGCGTCCATCGTCGCCACCGGCGCCGCGACGCCGCTGGCGGAGATGTGCCGCACGTGCGAAACGAGATCTTCGAGCGGCCGCGTCACCTTCCGCGCAAAGCGGTGCGCCGCGAACACACCGCCTCCGCTGGCGAGTGTCAGCAACAGGACGGTGAGCAGATAGAAGCGCGTCGCCTGCAGCTGCACACTGATCAACGGGCGCGCGATCAGTACCGTCCAGCCGTTGCCGCCAACGGCGTGCGTCGCCAGGTAGGTGTCGCGCATCCGCGTCGTCGCTCGGACTTGGTACCCGGTCTCGGGACCGGACTGGCCGGCGCGAACGAACTCATCGTCCGCGAGCAAATCCATCACCTTGTGACCGGTGGAGGCGCTGGCGTAGACGACGCGCTGGTCGCGATCGAGAATGGTCACGTTTGCGTCGGGCAGCGTCCGGTAGCTCTCGACGAAGCGGTGGAACTGGGTGAGGTCGACGACCGTCGCCGCGACCCCGGCAAGCTCGCCGCCCGGACCCGTGAAGTAGGGCGCCGCGACCACCACGGCGAACGCGCCGGTTGAGCGTGTGCTCAGCACGTTGGACACGGCAGCACGACGGGTCTTGACGACTTCCTGGAAGTAGTCACGGTCGGCGATGTTGACGGTGAGGTCCTCGGTGGTCCCGTCGAGCCGCTGGCCGTTCAGGTCGGCAACGATGACCCGGGTGATCCCGCGATAGATCTGAGGATATGCCTCGACGAGCCGCGTCCGCTTCGCCTCTTCGACTCCGATGCGGCTGATGGCCGCGGCCAGCGTTTCGGTCGCCGAGCGCTGGGCGCGGATGTACGCGTCGGCCGCATCGCGAATCGACGCGGCGCTCTGCACGAGATACCGGGTCGCCTCGCCCTGCTGCTTCATCGCCAGCGTCTGGCCGCCGAGCGCCCCCAGCAGCAGGACTGGAAAGATCGCGGTCAAGACGAACGAACGGAAGCTGAGGGTCCGCAGTGAGATCCGCGGCGCGCCCGGCGCCGCCTCGGCGCGCTTGGACGCGATCGCCATGGCTGCCACTTCGGCTGCCATCACGATGACCATGCGGTTCAGGAACAGTTGCACCGAGAGCGGCCAGATCGCCCCGCGCAAATGCTCGGCGCCGAACCACTGCGGGAAGCACGCGAAGACCAGGCCGAACGCAGTCCAGTACAACGCGGCCGCCACCAGGGCCGAGTGGCGACGGCGGATCCACGAGTCGATGACCAGCGCTTCGACCAGAAAGGGTGCGGTGACGAACGGGCTGATCTCGGTCCAGAACATCCCGACCGCGCCGAGGAACCCGGCAATCCCGCCGTAAAACGGCCCGAGGAGAATCGCGACCGTCACGGTGAGCGCGCGGCCAAAGACGAACGGCAGCGCCGCCGACACGGTCAGCACGTTGATCGCCAGTGCGGCCAGACCGGCGGCCAGCGCGATCGCGAGGGAGCGGGAGCGCGAGTACGAGGGCATCCGCCGTCTCAGCCGAGCAAGGCGGATACCAGTGCAGGACCGGGCAGGAACGTAGGAGCGCGGACGTCCGGCCGCCCGCACGGCGGGCGCACGCGCGCACGTGTGCGCCGCTGGCACAGGAACACTGTAGGACAAAGTGTACGGACAGGCTAAAGCCTGTCCCTACCGAAGCGTCGCTACTCGTCCCTGACGATTCGGCTGTAGAGCGTGGTCTCGCGGTTGGTGAGGAAGACGATGAGCAGCTTCGTCCACGACTGATGCGCCATCAGGTCGTCGTAGTACTCGTGCGCCACCGATCGGATCCGCGGCAGGTAGGGCCACGGCACGGTCATCAGGTCGTGGTGTTCGTTGTGGTAGCCGACGTTGAACGCGACCTTATTGAGCGGCCCGTAGTACGAATACGTTTCCTGATCGCGTTTGAAGACGTAGTGTTCCTGGATCCAGCGGGCGCCGAGCGGGTGCAGCCCGACCGCCATCACGGTCGACGCCAGCAGGTACTTGAGCGGCGCGAAGCCGGCCCACCAGACGAACAACCCCATCGCGACGACCTGCGTCACGACGTTGATCACCGTCCACCGTTCGACGATCGGAATCTTCTTCAGCCGCGTCGGCCGCACCGTGCCGAGCACCAGCGTCATCGCCGCCATCCAGGCCGTCTTCAGCAGCGACGACTGGCCGACCACGCGCGCTTCGATCGGCCCCGCCAGATCGGCGTCGAGATCGTGTTCGCCCATATGGCGGTGATGCAGGAGGTGGTATTTGCAGAACGACATCGCTGCCGGCAGCACGAGCGGGACGTTGGCGACGAGCGCGGCGATCCGGTTGAACAGCCGCGTCGTGAAGATCAGGTTGTGCGCGGAGTCGTGGATGAGCACCCACAGCGCGTGATCGATCGTCGCGCCGACGAAGAAGGCGGCCGGAAGCCAGAGGTACCACGCCCGATCCGACAGCCAGACCGAGAGGATCAGTTGCAGCACGACCAGCGCAGCCACCCAAATCGCCGAGGGCCGATACGGTCCCGCCAACGCCCGCAGTTCGGGATGCGCGGCGAGAATCTGCCGGCCACGCGCCGCGTGGGGCTCTTCGCGGCTGGAGTGGATGAAGTGCAGCGCCTCGGCGCCCATCGGCATCTTGGTCAATCCAGATCGAAATCGCGGGTCGGTTTCGTGATCGGCTCCTGCTTCGCCTGACGGAGGGCTTCCTCGAACCGGCGCGACAGCGCGTCGCCGCGCGTCTTCTCGTTGTTCACCGACTGTTCGAAAATCGCCTCGCGCCGCGCGGCCTCCTCGGCGAGGATGCGTTGCGCCTCGCTCAACTCCGGCTTGTTGCCGCGATCGGGCTCGTGGTGCGACACCACGCGTCCGAGGTTGAGATCGATCACCAGGATCGTCTGGCAGCAGGGACAGATCACTTCGAGTTCCGACTTCAACCGCGCCATTACTGCTTCCTCTGTAGAGCGGCCAGGCCGCCGCGTTCGAATGCCTTGTCGAGCCGCACCGCCGCCCCGGTTGTCGTCTTCGCCGTCAGGTGCAGCGCCTTCAGCATCTGCCGCTCGCGCGGAAACCGGCGGCCGTAGCCGTCCACGAACGATCCGAGCGACACGGTAAATCTCGAGCCGCCGGCAATCGACGGCGCCGTCGCCCGGTAGTAGTTGTTGACCCAGATTTCCACGTTCGTCCACTCGTCGTCGGTGCGGTTGTCGACGGTCAGAATTCCGCCGTTCAGCTGCAGGGGATCGGGTGGAATTCTGACGCAACCCGCCGCTCCGAGGCCCAGCAGCGCGGCCAGAAAAACGCGGCCCAACACGCGGTCTATCATAGCCCAGTGACTCATACGGCCCCGGCTGACCTGCGCATCGTCACCTACAACATTCACCGCTGCCGCGGCCTCGATCGGCGCACGCGGCCCGAGCGCATCGTCTCCGTGTTGCGAGCGATCGACGCCGACGTGATCGCGCTGCAGGAGGTCATCGGGCCGGGCGCGTCGGGCATCAGCCACATCGAAGCGATCGGCGCCGGACTCGGGATGGGCTGGGTCATGGCACCCACCCGCAGCATCCGCGGCCATCAGTTCGGCAACGTGGTGCTGAGCCGCTTCCCGATCCTGGATCACACCACCCACGACCTGTCCTGGAAGTCGTGCGAGGAGCGCGGGCTGCAGCGCGTCGACGTCGACGTGAACGGGCGGCGGCTGCACGTCTACAACGTCCATCTCGGCACCGCGATTCTCGAGCGGCGCTATCAGGCGGGGCGGCTGGCCGCCGTCGTCACCGACCGCCACCTGCACGGCCCGAAGATTGTCCTCGGCGACTTCAACGAATGGATGAAGGGGCGGACGACGACGCTCCTGTCCGCCCGCCTGAAAAGCGTGGATCTGGGCCGTTTTCTCAAGCGCCGCCGCACCTACCCGGGCGTATTCCCCATCCTCCACCTCGATCACATTTATTACGCCGGGCCGCTCGAAATCGTCGGAATCGAGATGCCCCGGACTAAACTATCGCTCGTCGCATCGGACCATCTGCCGCTGGTCGCCGATCTGAAACTCGGCGCCTGACAGCACCTTTCCTCTTTCTGGAGCGACCCATGACGCGATCGGCGTTTCGTCCGGCCCTGGGACTCGCGATGTTCATCGCCGCTGGTGCGGCCACGCTGGCGCAATCTGGCGCCAGGAACGGCGAGTGGCCGACCTACGGCGGCGATCTGGGCAACACGCGCTACGCCCCTCTCGATCAAATCAACGCCGCCAACTTCAACCAGCTTGAGGTGGCCTGGCGGTTCAAGACCGAACCGTTCGGGCCGCGGCCCGAGTATCAGTTCGAGTCCACACCGCTGATGGTGGAGGGAATCGTCTACACCACCGCCGGCACGAGGAAAGCGGTCGTCGCGCTCGACGCCGGGACGGGCGAAGTGCTGTGGCTGCACAGCGAGAACGAAGGCGCGCGCGGCGCGGCGGCGCCGCGGCAGCTGTCGGGTCGGGGCCTGGCCTACTGGAGCGACGGCCGCGACAAACGGATCCTCTACGTCACACCGGGCTACCGGCTGATTGCGCTCGACGCGAAAAGCGGTGAGGTCGTCCGGACGTTTGGCAGGAACGGCGTCGTCGATCTCAAACAGGAGATGGATCAGTCCATCGATCCGCTCAGCGGAGAAATCGGTCTGCACTCGACGCCGATCGTCGCGAAGAACGTCGTCATCGTCGGCGCCGCGCATCGCTCGGGCGGCGTACCGACCGGCAAGACCAACATCAAGGGTTACGTGCGCGGGTTTGACGTGAAGACCGGCAAGCGGCTCTGGATCTTCCACACCATTCCGTCACCTGGCGAATTCGGCAACGACACGTGGGAGAAGGATTCCTGGTCGTACACCGGCAATGCCGGCGTGTGGGCGCAGATGAGCGTCGACGAAGAACTCGGCCTGGCGTATCTGCCAGTCGAGCTCCCGACCGGCGACTACTTCGGCGCGGATCGTCCCGGCAACAACCTGTTTGGCGAGAGCGTCGTGGCCGTGGATCTCCAGACCGGTAAGCGCAAGTGGCACTATCAGCTCGTTCACCACGGCATCTGGGACATGGACATTCCGTGCCCGCCGATCCTCATCGACACGATCGTCAACGGACGACCGGTGAAGGCGCTGGCGCAGCCCACCAAGCAGGCGTTCCTGTACGTGTTCGATCGCGCGACCGGCCAGCCAATCTGGCCGATCGAAGAGCGGCCGGTCGTCAAGGGTGACGTGCCGCGCGAATGGTATTCGCCGACGCAGCCGTACCCGCTGGATGCGCACGGCAAGCCGTTCAACTACGACCGCCAGGGTTTCGTCATCGACGACTTGATCGACTTCACGCCGGAGCTTCGCGCCGAGGCCACGCAGATCGTCTCGAAGTACAAGCTGGGTCCGGTGTTCACGCCGCCGGTCGTCAGCAAGCTTGAAGGTCCGCTGGCGACGCTCGTGCTCGGCGCGGGCGGCGGCGGCACGAACTGGCCGGGCGGCTCGTACGATCCCGAGACGCACATTCTGTACGTAACGTCGAACAAGTCGCTGGCCCAACTTGGACTCACGCCGCCCCGCGATCCGTCGAAGAACGATCTCGCGTACGTCCAGGGCAACGCCGCCACGGGCGCACGGACGACGCCGGGATCCGGCGGCGCGCCTTCAGCGGCAGCACCGACGGCGCGGCCGGCGCCAGGCGAAGGTGGTGGCGAGCCCGCCGGTGGCGGCGCACTCACCGTGAAGGGTCTGCCGATCATGAAGCCGCCGTACGGCTCGCTGACGGCGATTGATCTCAGCAAGGGCGAAATCCTGTGGCAGATCGCGCACGGCGAGACGCCCGCCAACATCACGAACAACCCAGCGCTCAAGGGCGTCACGATTCCCCGCACTGGACGCCCTGGCACCGTCGGTCAGCTCGTCACCAAGACGCTGTTGATCGCCGGCGAGCCGGGCTTCGGTCCAACACCGTCGGGCCAGCGCGGCGCCATGCTGCGCGCGTACGACAAGGCGACCGGGAAAGAAGTCGGCGCGGTCTACATGCCGGCGCCGCAAGGTGGCGGACCGATGACCTACATGCTGAACGGGACGCAGTACATCATCGTCGCCGTCGGCGGCGCGGGCTATCCGGGGGAGTTGATCGCGTTCAAGGTCGGGCGGTAGCCTCGAATCGGTAGATCACGTAGGAAATCGGTCCATCGAGCTGAATGAACCGGTGCGGCATGCCGGCCGGAACGATCACGACGTCCTTCGGCGACAGCTTCTGTGAGACGCCGCCGACCTGGGTGCCGCTGAAACTCGGCGTCGGGCCCAGATTCGGTGGATCGCTGACCGGCCGCTGATTCTCCATCCGTCCGCCGACGACGAGGGTGCCGGATCCTTCGATGATGTGATAGATCTCCGTGAGATTTTCGTGCATCAGCGCGGCCGCCTCGGCGTTCTTGCGGTGCACGAGTCCGACACGGACGATTCCCCCTCTCACCGTCACTTCTTCCATCTTGGTGTCGAGGATGTTCTCGGCGACCGAGCGCCGCATCGTCGTTTCGATTTCCGATGCCGAGACATACGGCATCGGTCCGGCGGCCTGGGCAAGCAGCAGTCCCCACGCGAGCGTGAACAGTGTCAGCATGGTGCGTAGTTTATCGAGCATAATGCGCGCCGGAGCAGCAACATGCGGATAACCAGTCGAATTTGGGCGCGTCTGGTGTTGATCGCAGGGATGGGCGCGGGGCTCTCGGCACAGCGCGGCGGTCCGAACGGCCAGTGGCGATCCCACGGCGGCGATCCCGGAGCCACGAAGTACGCGCCCCTGGACCAGATCAACAAAGACAACGTGTCGCGGCTCCGGATCGCCTGGCGGCGGCCCGCCGTCGACGCGAGCCTGACGGGCCAGGATCCGAATCTCTCCTACTCGCACGACTTCCGCGTCACGCCGCTGATGATCGACGGCGTCCTCTACAGCTCGAACGGCATCGGCCTTGTTGAAGCGTTCAACCCGGCGACTGGGGCGACGCTCTGGGTCCAGCCGCCGTTTCCGGATGAACCCGACCGCGGACTACGCGGCGCCTCGACCCGAGGCATCGCGTTTTGGACCGCCGGCAACGAGCGCCGGCTGTTTGTGGTGCGCGGTGAGTATCTGATCGCGCTCGATCTCACGACCGGGCGCCCGATTGCGACCTGGGGCGACGGTGGCCGCGTTCATCTCCGGCCCGGTCTCGGACCGCGCGCGACCCTGTTCTCGTCGACCAGCGGTCCGCAGGTGTGCGGTGATGTCGTCATCACCGGCAACAACATGTCGGATGCGCCGCAAACGAAGGAACAGCCGCCGGGCAACGTCCAGGCGTTCGACGTCCGGACCGGCAAGCGGCGCTGGGATTTTCACGTGATTCCGCGGCCGGGGGAAGTCGGCAACGAGACCTGGGAAAAGGATTCGTGGGCCTACTCGGGCCAGGCGAATCTGTGGTCGCTCATCAGCGCCGACGACGAGCTCGGTCTCGCGTATCTGCCGCTCACGAGCGCGACCAGCGACATGTACGGCGCCCACCGGCTTGGCGACAACCTGTTCGCCAACACGCTCGTGTGCGTCCGCTGCGCCACCGGCGAACGCGTCTGGCACTACCAGATCGTTCATCACGACCTGTGGGACTACGATCTGCCGGCGGCGCCGATTCTTGCCGACATCCGCGTCGACGGACGGCCGATCAAGTCGGTCGTGCAGCTGACGAAGCATGGCTTCGCATTCGTGTTCGATCGCACGAATGGCCGGCCGGTCTGGCCGATTGAAGAACGGCCGGTGCCGACCTCCGACACGCCAGGCGAGCGCACGTCGCCCACGCAGCCCTTCCCCACCAAGCCGCCGCCGTACGAGCGGCAGGGCGTCACCATCGACGATCTGATCGACTTCACGCCGGCGCTGCGCGCCGAAGCCATCGAGTTGAGCAAGCAGTACCGGCTCGGTCCGCTGTTCACGCCGCCGTCGATTCGCGTTGACGGCCCGGGCGGCAATCGGGGAACCGTGGAGTTGCCCGGCTCGGTCGGGGGAGCTGACTGGCAGGGCGCCGCGTTCGATCCAGAGACGGGGATGCTCTACATCCCGTCGATTACCGGACCCTTCGTCGCCGACATCATCAAGGCCGATCCGCGACGGTCCAATCTCGACTACGTCCCTGGTCTGCGTGCCTATCCCCCGGGACCGCAGGGCCTGCCACTGCTCAAGCCGCCCTACGGCCGCATCACCGCAATCGATCTGAACAAGGGCGACATCGTCTGGATGAAGCCGAACGGCGACGGACCGCGCGAGCATCCGCTGCTCAAGCCGCTCAACCTGCCGCCGCTCGGCAACCCCGGACGGGGCGGGATTCTCGCGACGAAGACGCTGCTGTTCGTCGGCGAAGGCGATCCGGTCATGGTTCGCGCCGGCAGCCGCCTGCGGCCGGAAATGCCGCTCTCGATCGCACCGGGCGCCGGCGGGAGGAAATTCCGCGCGTTCGACAAAGCGACCGGCGCGGTCGTGTGGGACATTGAACTGCCGGCCGGCACCACCGGCGCACCGATGACCTACATGTCCGGCGGCAAGCAGTACATCGTCGTCGCGATCGGCGGCATCGAAACCGAACCGGAACTCATCGCGCTGGCGTTGCCGTAACCGTTTGCGGGTTGTGGGGTCCGGCTTCAGCCGGACCTTCACGCGTCATGACCGGCGCGAGTGCCTGATCGAGATCGTCGATCAAGTCCTCGACTGATTCGAGCCCGAGCGACAGCCGGACGAGCCCGTCGGCGATGCCGAACGACGCCCGCTCGTCCGCGGTCAGTCCGGCGTGGGACGTCGCCGCTGGACGCATCATCAGCGAATCCACGCCGCCGAGACTCGGCGCGCATACCGGCAGCTGCGCCGACGCGATGAATCGTTCGGCGGCTGTTACGCCATCCTTCAACTCAAAGCTGAGCGTGCTGCCGCAGCCGGAGAAGAGTGCCCTGGCGCGCGCATGGTCGGGATGACTCTCGAGTCCCGGGTAGTTGACGCGCGACACGGCCGAGTGGCTCTCGAGGAAGCGCGCCACCCGCAGCCCGGTCTCATTCTGATGGCGGACGCGAATGCCGAGCGTCTTCATCCCGCGATGCAGCAGAAAGGCGGCGTGCGGATCGAGCGAACCGCCGAAGTGGTTGAGGCGATGCGTGATGCGCCGGATCAAATCGCCCGACCCGACGACGGCGCCGGCGGCGATGTCGTCGTGGCCGTTCATGTACTTCGAGCAGCTGTGAATCGACAGGTCGAATCCGATTGTGCAGGGGCGGAAGTTCACCGGCGTCGCGAACGTATTGTCGATCATGGAGACCAGACCGTGGGCGCGGGCGAACGCGACCACGGCGAGATGGTCGGCGACGTCGAGCAACGGGTTGGTGATCGACTCGACGTAAATCGCCCTGGTCGCCGGCGTGAGCTGACGCGCCCAGGATTCCGGACGCCGTCCGTCGATCCAATCGACGCCGATCCCCAGGGCGCGCAGCTCCTCGGTCAACAGACCGTGGGTCCCGCCGTACAGTCCTCGCTGCGCGAGCAGGCGATCGCCTGACGACAGCACCGTCAACAGCGAGACGCTGATCGCGGCCATCCCGCTCGCGGTGACGAGCGCCTCCTCGGCCTGTTCGAGTCGCGCCAGCTTGCGGTGCAGGACCTCGTGGTTGGGCGTGTTGTTCAAACGGATGTACCTGGTCCCGTGGTGATAGCCGCGATCGAGCTCCGTCGGCTCAATCTCGTACGTCACGGACTGGAAGATCGGCATCGCCACCGCACCGAGTACTCGCGGCTCCGGCTCTCCAGCGTGAATCAACAGCGTGTCCAATCCTCCGAATCGGCGCGTCATCGACGACTCCTTTCGCCGCCGATCCTATAGACACAATCAAGTCGATACAATATAAGTATTGTCACCATGACAATGTGGGTGCCGAACCTGGGCGATCGTCGCGGCCCGCGCTATCAGGCGATCGCGAAGGCGCTCGAAGCCGACGTCCTGTCGGGACGGCTCGCGCCGGGCGAGAGGATGCCGACCCATCGCGAGCTCGCCGATCGCCTGGGGATCACCGTCGGCACCGTCACGCGGGCGTACGCCGAGGCGCGGCGGGCGGGCTGGATTTCAGGGGAAGTCGGACGGGGCACGTTCGTCCTCCAACGCGGCGTCCGCTTCCCGCGCGACCGGGACACGCGGGCCGCGGTCATCGATCTCGGTCTGAATGTCCCGGTCGACCTGCCGGCGCCGAACCTGGCGGCGGCCTTTGGCGCGATCCTGGCGTCCGGCGATGCAGCGGCACTCCTGCGCTACGCCGAAGCTGACCAGACCCGGCATCTCGCGGCGGCCGCCGCGGTCCTCAAACAGCACGGCGTCGAGGTCGCCGGCGAGCGGATCGTGGTCAGCGCTGGCGCCACGCACGGGCTGGGGATCGTGCTCGACGTGATCACCAGGCCGGGCGACAGTGTGCTCGCCGAAGAACTGACCTATCCGGCGTTTCGCCCGCTCGTCGAAACACGAGGTCTCCGGCTCTGCCCGGTTGCGCTTGACGGCGAGGGCATCGCGCCGGCGGCGCTCGACGCGGCGTGCCGCAAGGTCCGCCCGAAGGCGCTGTACCTCTTGCCGACGCTCCACAATCCGACGACGGGGACGATGTCGCTCGAACGCCGCAAGGCCGTCGTCGCCGTCGCGCGCAAGCACGACCTGACGATCATCGAGGACGACGTCTACGGCATGCTGGCGCCGGACGGCCCACCGCACATCGTCACACTGGCGCCCGAGCGAACCGTCTACGTCACCAGTCTGTCAAAGAGCTTCGCGCCCGGGCTTCGCCATGGGTATCTGCTCGGCCCCGCGGCGCTGCGAGCGCGGCTCCAGGAAGCGGTCCAGCGATCGATGTGGATGGTGTCGCCGGTCACCACCGCGCTCGCGACGCATTGGGTGATGCAGGGCGAGTTCGCCGCCATCGCGGCCGGCAAGCGGCGTGAAGCCGCCGCCCGTCAGACGCTGGCGGCGCGGGTGCTCCCGCGCACGCACATGCGCACCGCACCGACGGCGTATCACGTCTGGCTGCAGACGCCGAACGGCGCCGACGCGTTCGCGCTCGCGGCGCGTGAGCGTGGCGTGATCGTCACGCCGGGCCGGGCGTTCTATCTGGGATCCGGGGCGCCGCCCGATGCGGTGCGGGTCTCGCTCAGCGCGGCTCCCGATCGGTCGTTGCTGATGACCGCCCTGACGACGCTCGGTCACCTGCTCGATGGACCGGCGGCGGCATCGGATTCAGGACGGTCGCGCGCGGTCATCTGACCCGGCGGCCTGGGAGCACCCGCGCGCGCCAAGCGCGTACAATCGCCGCCATGAACTGCCCAAACTGCGCGGTCATGATGACGCCGCTCCAGTTGAACAACCCGCTTGGCGGCATGGTCGCGATCGACGCCTGCGCTCCGTGCCAAATCTTCTGGTTCGATCGCCACGAAAGCCTGAAGCTGGCGCCGGCATCGACCTTGACGCTGTTCAAGATGATCGGCGAGCGCGCCCGGGCGCATCGCGCGCAGATCAAGGCCGTTCTCCGCTGCCCGCGCTGCACCTCGGTCCTGAAGAAGACGCGCGACCGCCAACGCGCCACGACATTCGAGTATTCACGCTGCGACCAGGAGCATGGACGCCTGATCACCTTCTTCAACTTCCTCCGCGAGAAGGACTTCATCAAGCCGCTGACGCAAGCGCAGATCAACGAGATGAAGGAGAACATCCAGATCCTGAACTGCTCGAACTGCGGGGCGTCGATCGATCTGGTCAAGTCGTCGGTCTGCCCGCACTGCGGCTCGCCGTTGTCGATGCTGGACATGAAGCAGGCCGATCGGCTGATCGGTCAACTGCGCACAGCCGCCGAACCCAAGCCTGTGGATCCGAACCTGCCGCTCAGGCTCGCCGAAGCCCGCGCAGAAAGCGAGAAGGCGTTCGTGCCCGACGCGGAATGGTGGCAGAGCGCTTCGCTCGGCGGGCTGGTGGAGGCAGGACTCGTCAGACTATTCGGTCACCGTTAACGGACAGCCTAAAGGCTGTCCCTATCGCAGTGGCGTAGACGTCGGTAGGGACAGGCTTTAGCCTGTCCGCTCACTCGACGGCATTCAAATAGAGGATCGTCAAGACCACCATCGCGACGGCGACGACCAGGAGCGTGACCTTGATCCAGCTCCACGGCCGACCGCCGGTGATCGCGCCCGTGACGCCGTTCAGCAGGACCTGATACGACGTGGAGCCGTACTTGTACGACATCAGCCAGACGGGCACGAGGATGTGCTTGAACCGCTGATCGCTGTAGGTCGCGTTGACGCGCAGATTCCGGTAGGTGTCGCCGGGAATCTGTCCGGCGCACAGCCGCTCGAGCGCGGACTGCATCTTCTGCCGCGACTGCTCCGCCGCCTTCACCAGATCGATCTGATAGCGCTCGACGGTCCAGCCGGCGAGATAGCCGGCGTCGTACGGAATCAGCTCCTCGGTCGGGAACGGCTCGACGCCGTGCAGATAGTCCGGCTGCACCCCGAGTGACGCCGCCACGAGCATGTCGTTGAAGAAGTGCGACAGCTCGCCCGCGGCCGGCGTCCACTGCGTGTGCTGCTGCCTTTTGCCTTTCGAATCCGTCGTGTAGTAGTACCGCCCGGCGTCGGCGGTCCACGTGGCGTGCGTCTGCGCGTCGAACGTCCAGTACGGCAGATACACGCCCTTCACCGTATCCGTAAGCGCCCGGGCGTTGAGCGCGTTCGGCGCCAGCCACTGCCGTTTGTACCAGGCGCGGATCGCGTCCCGCGCCTGCGCTTCCGAGAGCTTCAGCGGCAGCAGCGACTCGGGGCTGAAGGCATCCTTCACTTCCTCGTACGGCACGAGCTGCGCCGAACCACAGAAGCTGCAGCGGCTGCCGACCTTGTCGGGATCGAGGACCGAGATCGCGCGGCAGCTCTGACAGCGGACGGAGGTCTTCGCCGCCTTCCAGCCACGCGCCGAATCCGGAATGCTGCGCAGCGCTTCGGCCAGATCGTGCTCGACGATGACCGTCTCGCCGCCGAGCGTCTGGAGCGTCGCTGGCGACTCGGTGCCGCAGAACGGACAGATCAGCGCCTGCTTCGCGGGATTCCAGTGCGCCTCGGCGCCGCACGCGGGACAGTGGTACTTCGCGCGCGCGGTCGCGACCTCGCCGCCGGCAGGCGGCGTCGTCTGATCACTCACCCGGACCTCGCGCTACTGGAGGAATTGCGTGATCGCGGCGCGCGTGATCCGCCACTGCGTGCCGATCTTCTTCCCCTTGAGATCGCCCGCTTCGAGGCTGGCGATGACGTCGGCTTCGGTCACGCCGAGCGCCTTGGCGGCGTCAGCCAAACCGAGCGTCTCCGGAATGCCGGTCGCGGCGGCAGCCGCCGGTGGCGCGGCAGGCGGCGTCGTCTGGCCGGCGATGCCGCCAGGCTGATTCAGCATCTGCTGCGCGATGCCCATGCCGACCGCCATCTCGGCGCCGATGCTGCCGACGCCGGTGCCACCGTGTCCGAGACCTTGTGCCATCTGGTATTTCACGTAGTCGTTCAGGTTGCCGACCGCGGCCATGCTGGAGCGCTTGTCGATCGCGGCCTCGACCTCTGGTGGCACCGACACGTTCTCGATGACGAACGTGCCCATCTCGATGCCGTATTTTTCCTTCAGCACCGGATTGATGAGCGGCATGAGCGCCATGCCAAGTTCGCTGTAGCGCGTCGCGATGTCGAGCGCCGGCACCTTGCTCGCCGCCAGCGCCTCACTGAACACGCTGACCAGACGCGAACGCATCACGTCTGCGAATTCGTCGAGCCGGAAATGCACGTCGGTCCCGGCGACTTCCTTGAGGAACTTCGGGACTTCGATGATCCGGAAATCGTACGTCCCGAACGCGCGGAGCCGGACGATGCCGAAGTCCTGGTCGCGGACCATGACCGGATTCGACGTCCCCCACTTGTTGCCCGTGAACATGCGCGTGGTGACGTAGTAGATGTCGGTCTTGAACGGCGACTCGAAGCCGTACTTCCAGCCCTGGAGGCGGGACAGCACCGGAATGTTGTCGGTCGTCAGCGAGTGCTTGCCGGGGCCATACAGGTCACCGAACTGCCCCAGGTAGACGAACTGCACGGCCTGCGACTCGCGCACGATGAGCTGCGCGCCGCGCTTGATTTCCTTGTCGTCGTCGGGGAACCGGTACGAGAGAGTGTCGCGGGAGTCATCCGTCCACTCGATGATTTCAATCAGCTGACTCTTGATGAAGTCCATCAGACCCATACCGCGCGCCTCCTCGAAAGTGGGAACGGCCCATTGTGGCATACGCGAACGGCGATAGAATCGTTCGGATCTTCTGACCGGCCACAGCGAGGTCCGGCTACAGCCGGACGCTACAGAGAAAAGGCTTCAGGTATGCGCACCGTCCTGGTCGTCGCGTGTCTTGTGTCCGGAGCCGTCCTCGCGGCGGCGCCAGACCAGTTTCCAGCCGCCGGCGGCGCGGTGATCATCACGCCGCTGATTCATTCCAGCGTTCAGCTCGAACACGCCGGGAAGGTCGTGCAGGTCGATCCGTGGAGCGCCGGTGACCTCTCGAAAGCCAAACCGGCCGATCTCGTCCTCATCACCGACGATGTGGGACACCACCTGGATGCGGCGGCGATCAAGGCGCTGCGAAAGCCGGGCGCGCCGGTCGTCATCCCGGCGAGCGGCAAGGCAGTGGTTCCCGACGGGATCGTCCTGGCCAACGGCGAGAAGACGAGCCAGGCAGGCGTTTCCGTGGAGTCCATTGCGGCGTACGACCTGGTCCCGGGTGAACCGGCGCATCCCAAGGGCGAAGCCAACGGCTATCTCATCACCCTCGGCGGCGCGCGGATCTACCTGGCCGGCGTGACAGAGTGCGTGCCGGAACTGAAAGCGCTCAAGAACATCGATGTCGCGTTCATGCCGATGAACATCCCACCGAGCCGGATGGCGCCGGCGGCCGCTGCGGAATGCACCAGAGCGCTCGCGCCGAAGGTCGTCTACCTCTATCACTACGATCAGGACTACGCGGCACGCGTCACGAATCCGCGCGCGGCATCGCGTCCGCTGCCTGGCGGTCTGACCGTGCCGCAAACCGTGGCCGCATTCCGCGACGCCCTGCGCGGCACGCCGATCGAATTCCGCGACGCCAACTGGTATCCGCCGCGGCCTTAACCCTCTGCGGTGGCGTCCGGCTTTAGTCCACAACGGTGGCGTCCGGCTTCAGCCGGATGTCGGCGAAGTCTTTCGGCGGTGGCGTCCGGCTTTAGCCGGATGTCAGAAGAAGCCTTTCGGCGGTGGCGTCCGGCTTTAGCCGGATGTCGGAGGAAACCCGATGTAGGGTCCGGCTTCAGCCGGACCTCTGGAGGATCCGATGAGACGCACGATGTTTGTCGCAGCTGGACTGACCTTGCTGACCGTCGCGCTCGCGGCTCAAGGTGCGCCACGGCCCACCTGCAATCGCTGTCCGGGCACCTACATCGCCAACGAGGAGATTCAGGCCTACGTCGCGCGGGCGATCGCGACGCGCACTGTCGATCAGCAGGTCCGCGCCATCGACGTCGGCAAATCCAACGTCGGTGTCGGGCTTGTCTATCGCGGGAAACTCGACCGGCCGGCCGCCAACTCAGTGGCCGAACACCATCAGGTGAGCGAGGTCTATCACATCATCGATGGATCAGCGACGCTCGTGACCGGGCCCGATCTCGTCAACGCGCAGCAGCGTCCGCCGGACAACGAAGCGGTGCGGAACCTGAATGGGCCCGGGAGCAATGCGGCGTCCATCCAGAACGGCGTCGAGCATCACCTCAAGGCCGGCGATGTGATCGTGATTCCCGCCGGAACCGGCCACTGGTACACGAAGATCGACGACCACATCACGTACCTGATGATTCGTCTCGACCCCGACAAGGTCGTGCCGCTGAAGGACGAGGCCGCGTCGAAAGCGTACTTGGCTGCGCGATAGCCTCACCTGGTGGGAATCCGGCTTTAGCCGGATTCTCATGCTGCGAGGATCCTGAGCGGACAGGCTAAAGCCTGTCCCCACCGGTAGGGCCGGCGACGTAACTGCGGTAGGGACAGGCTTCAGCCTGTCCGCCTCACGGTAGCTTCAATGCGAGGTACTCGCCCGAGTAGTTCCCGCCGCTGATGGCGACGACAACGAACTGCTTGCCGCCGACCTGATACGTCATCGGCGTGCCGCTCTGCGGCGCCGGCATGAAGACCGTGCCGACCTCTTTCCCGGTCGCCTTGTCGTAGGCGCGCAGCATCGCGCCGCGCGGACGATTGGGCAGCGTCGTCGCCTGACCGTCGCCGGCAATCACCAACGTCTTCGTGACGAGCGCGCCGATCGCGGCGCTCTGACCGGTGCGCGGAATCGTCAAGCCGCGCAGCGCCGGCGAATTGCGGACGAAGTCCGGCGTCTCGCCGTGCGCGATCTGCCAGACCCACTCGCCTTTGTCGAGATTGATCGCGGTGATGCGGCCGTACGGCGGCTTCAGCAGCGGCAGCCCCTGCGGCGTCAGGCCCGCGCCGGTTTCCGTCGTCGTGGTATTCGCCGCGCCGCGCGTCGTCGTGGCGGCTCGAGCCGCGGGCGGCGGCGCATCCGCGCCGACGTTCTCACCAGGCCCTGAGATGTAGCGCACGCCGGTGACCGCGTTGCCGACGACATATGGCAGGTCCGAGAATTCCTTGCTCGGCGGCGGCATCAGCCCGAGCGGCACGAGCGACGTGAATGACGGCACGTAGAGGATGTGCGTCTCCGGGTCGAACGACGCTCCCGGCCAGTTCGTCCCACCTGACGACCGGAACGAGCCGAGCGGACCTTCCGCTTTACTGAGCGGCGGCGGCGTGAAGACCGGGCCGAGCTTGTAGCGGGCCATCATCTGCTTCGCTTCGGCGTTCAACGCCGGCGTGAAGTCGATCAGATTGTCGAGCGTGACGCCCTGGTGATCGTAGGGCGCCGGCCTGGTCGGAAAGGGTTGCGTCGGCGAATACCACTCGCCCGGCACATCCCCTTTGGCGACCGGACGCTCTTCGATCGGATACACCGGCGTGCCGGTCGCGCGATCGAAGAGGTACATCATCGCCTGCTTGCCCATGATCGCGACCGCCTTGATCGGCCGACCGTCGACCGTGATGTCGACGAGCACCGGCGCCGCGGCGATGTCCATGTTCCAGATCGGATGGTGTACGAGCTGGTAGTGCCACTTGCGCGCGCCGGTGCGATAGTCCAGCGCGACGAGGCTTTCGGCAAACAGGTTGTTGCCCGGACGCAAGCCGCCGTAAAAGTCAGACGAGGGCGTTTCGACGGGGAGATAGACGAGGCCGAGCGCTTCGTCGACCGCCATCTCGTTCCACACGCCGACGTTGCCGTTCACCGCCCACGAATCGTTCAGCCACGTGTCGTTGCCGAACTCGCCGGGCCGGGGAATCGTGTTGAACGTCCAGAGGCGCTTGCCGGTCTTGGCGTCGTACCCGCGCACCAGCCCCTTGGTGTTGTTGTGGGTCTTGGGGGTGCCGCCCTCGCGCATGGCGGAGCCGACCATCACGACGTTTCCGGCAATCGCCGGCGTCGCGTGGAGGCCGATCTCCCCGGAGATCGGATCGATCGGCTGCCGATTGCCGAATACCACGCCGTCTTTCAGATCGACGATGCCGTCGTTGCCGAAGCCGGGAATCCGCTGTCCGGATTTCGCGTCGAGCGCGACGAGCTGGTAGCCGGTAGTGACGTAGAAGATCCGCTCGTCACGGCCGTCGGTCCAGTACGACAGCCCGCGGCCGGACAGCTGGCGCGGCGACTCGCCGGCGCGGCGTCCTTCGCGTTCCGCGTGCACCCAGCGCAGTTCGCCCGTGCCGGCATCGAGCGCGACGACCGAGCGGCGGGAACCGCCGGTCGTGTACATCACGCCGTTCACGACGAGCGGCGTACCTTCGAGCTTGTACTCCGGCCGC
Source organism: uncultured Bifidobacterium sp. (assembly GCA_964577955.1). Lineage (GTDB taxonomy): Bacteria > Acidobacteriota > Vicinamibacteria > Vicinamibacterales > CAVVIG01 > CADEEX01. Next base: position 109,617 of record CAZOAZ010000011.1, read on the forward strand.
GGCCCGAGCGCATCGGTCTTGAATCGCCACGCCACTTCGAGCGATCCGAAATTCGCGGCGTTGACCTGGTCGAGCGGCGAGTAGTGATGGTTCCGCCGATCGCCGGCATACGACGGCCACTCCCCCGCGCTCGTCGTCAGCGGCCGGGTCTGCGCCGACACCGGGTACAGAGCTCGCACCGACACGGCCACTCCTGCGGCCACGACCACCGCGACAATCGTCCGTTTCATCAACGCTCCTGTGTGCCGCGATCTTTCACGATGACCGTGAGTTCAGATCGCGCCCTCCTCGAAGGTTCGGCACATACTCGGACCACGCGACGGACTTGTCAAGGATTCGACACCCGCTTTCAAATTTGAACGTCTCGCGTCTCGTTCCGGAGCAGACGACCTCGCTTGGACGACAAAACTGCACGGCCGTTCGCCACCTTGCGGCAGCTCTGCACGGCACTGCTCTTGCGTAGCTGATGTCCGTTGCGTCACGTCAAGAAACCCTTCATCGATCCCCGGGATCTGCCCGCGCTTGAAGCGGCGACGCTGCGGCGCATCGTTCGACAGCTCGCACCGCACCGCTGGCGCGCGGTCAGCGTCGTCACCTGCGCGGTGCTCGCCGCGGGGCTGAGCCTCACCGCGCCCTGGTTCGTGAAGCGGATCGTCGACATCGCCATCCCGCAGCACAACCTCACGCTGCTGCTGCTCTACTGCGGCGGCATGATTGTCGGCCCGGTGGCCGCAGGGCTCCTGCAGGTCCTCCAGAAGTACGAAGCCGAGCACATCGGGCAGCAACTGATGCTCGACCTTCGCGTCCAGCTCTATCGCCAGCTGCACGAGATGCCCTTCGATTTCTTCGCCAAACAGAAGCCTGGCGAAGCCGTCAGCCATGTCTTGAACGACGTTCAGGGCGTCGGCGGCGTCGTCAGCGGCACGCTCGTCGATCTGGTGCAGAACGCCGCGATCTTCGGCTCGACGCTGGTGTTTGTGTTCGCGCTCGACTGGCGCCTGGCGCTGGCGAGCGTGGTCCTGCTGCCGTTCTTCGTCACCTCGACGCGGCGCGTCGGCCAGAAGCGCAAGGCGCTGCGGCGCACGATGCAGACGCGGATGAGCGAGCTGACCGGCATGCTGACCGAGAGCCTGTCCGTGTCGGGCGCGCTCCTCGTCAAAGTCTTCGGCCGTGAAACCACGGAAATCAGGCGCTGCACCGAGAAGCTCGAAGACATCAAACGGCTCAGTCTCGAGCAGTCGCTGGTCGGCCGCTGGTTCCAGATGATTCTTGGCCTTTTCGAATCGGTGGGTCCGGCAGTGGTGTTCCTCACCGGCGGATTGCTGGTCATCCAGGGCTACGCGCCGCTCGGCACCGTCGTGGCGCTGGTGTCGGTGTTGAAGCGCATCTACAGTCCGGCGAGCCAGCTCGCCAGCGCGCATGTCGACCTCAAGACCAGCTACGCCTATTTCGATCGCATCTTCGAGGTGATCGATCGCACCCCGTCGATTCGCAACGCCGAGCAGCCGATCGTCCCGGCCGGCGTCGACGGTGAAATCGAATTCACCAACGTCTCGCTCGCCTACGACACGTCAGGCGACGCGCTCTCACACATCAACCTGCGCATCCCGGCCGGCACGACGGTCGGCATCGTCGGCGCCTCGGGATCGGGGAAGAGTTCGCTCGCGTCGCTCATCATGCGCCTCTACGATCCAACCAACGGCACGGTGCTCGTCGACGGCACCGACGTCAAGCAGCTCGACATGGCGGCGCTCCGCTCGCATATCGCGGTCGTCACACAGGACACGTTCCTGATGCACACGTCGGTGCTGGACAATCTGAGCTACGCCAAGCCGGGCGCATCGCGCGAGGAGATCGAGTACGCGGCGCGCCGGGCCCAGGTCCACGACGTGATCGCCGCGTTGCCGGAGGGTTACGACACGGTCGTCGGCGAACGCGGCTACCGGTTCTCCGCCGGCGAACGCCAGCGGATTGCGATCGCACGCGCGATTCTCAAAAACCCGAGCATCCTGATTCTGGACGAAGCGACCAGCGCGCTCGACGCGGTGGCCGAGCGCAACGTCCAGGACGCGCTCACGCCGCTCCTGCGCGGTCGGACCAGCGTAATCATCGCCCACCGGCTCTTGACCGTCCGCGATGCGGACCGGATCGTCGTGATGGACCACGGCAAGGTCGTGGAACAAGGCACGCACGACCAGCTGATGGCGCGGGCCGGACGTTACGCGTGGCTCTGGCAGGTGCAGGCGCGTGGCGAGGGACGGAAGGCTGCGAAGGCGCAGCCGGTGCCGACGCGCGTGGCGCGGCCGCTACGGGCGGCCTGGAACGGGCCCGCCATGCCGACGGAAGATTTTACGATTTAAGTCGCGGATTTCCGGTAGGGACAGGCTTTAGCCTGTCCGCTCAGTCAATGTCTTCCGCCAGCTCGAGGCCGATCGGCGAGGTCTCGATCACGCTGACGACGGTCTGCTTCGCGCGGCGCGCCTTGCTGGCGCGGGCTTCTTCGTAAATCCGATCCGGCACCGCCTGAACGTCCCAGGCCAGGCCAAGCGCCTGCATCGCGCGAATCGTGTACCAGGTCGGATCAAACTCCCACCAGTAGAACCCGTTGCGGGCGGCCCGCTGATAGCGGTGGTGGTTGTTGTGCCAGCCCTCGCCGACGGCGAAAAACGCGGTGAAGGCATTGTTCCGCGACTCGTCGATGGTGTCGAAGCGCCGCGATCCGAACATGTGATTGACGGTGTTGATCGCGAACGTCGCGTGGGCCAGCGTCATCGTCGGCAGGCAGAAACCCCAGACCACCCACGGCAGACCGCCGACCAGATACAGCACGCCGGCCAGGATCAGCGGCGGGACGGCAAAGTACTTGTCCATCCACACGATCTCGGGGGCCTTGGAGAAGTCGCGGATGACCGGGTTGGTGGCTTCCAGCCGATCGTGTTTCGCGTCGTTCAGAAACCAGCCGACGTGCGCGTAGTAGACGCCGCTCACCATCGGGCTGTGCGGATCGCCCTCGCGGTCGGCGTACTTGTGGTGGTTGACGTGATGTCCGGCCCACCAGAGCGGCCCCTTCTGCATCGCCGCCGTGCCGATGAAGGTCCAGACGAAGCGCGCGGCGCGGTTCATTTGGAACGCGCGATGTGCGTAATACCGATGGAACGCCAGCGTCAGCCCGATCGCGCGCAGAAAGTGCGATGCCGCCCAGAGCACGACCAGCGGCCAGCTGAAGGGTACGAAGAAGACCAGGAGCGCCGACACCTGGACAAACCAGAACACCGTAAAGGTTACGTTCTTCATCAGGGACTCAGATCTCTCGCAGAGCGCGGGCCACAGGAATCCGGGCCGCGCGCAAGGCCGGCAGGAGGCCGCCGGCGGCACCCATCAGCGCGGCGAAGACGATACCGCCGGCAAGAAGCGCCGGCGTAATGCGGAACTTGAAGGCGACTTCGCTGAAGCTGGCCATGTTGGTGGTGCCCGTCGACAGTCCATGCACGGGCAGCGCCAGCACGCAACCAATCATCCCACCGATCAGCGCCAGCGTGACCGATTCGGCCAGAAACGACAGAACTATTACACTGCGCGAGAAGCCGAGCGCGCGCAGCGTGCCGATTTCACGGGTCCGGTAGGCGACCGCCGCGTACATGGTGTTCATCGCCCCGAACATCGCGCCGATCGACAGAATCGCCGTCACGAAGGTGCCGAAGACCTGAATGACCGTCGTCATCGTCTGCGACTGCGCCGCGTAGTAGTCGCGCTCGCGCTGCGCGGTGAGTTGCAGGCGCGGATCCCCCGCAATCGCCGCGGCAAGCGACTCGAACGCGCCCTCGTCGGTCATCTTCACGGTCACTGACTGATATTCGGCGCGCTGGAAGGCGGGAATCATCAGGTCGACGTCGCCCCACACTTCGGATTCGAAGGAGGCATCGTCGGCTTCGAAAATGCCGACGACCTTCCAGGTCGCGCCGCCGAAGTTCACGTCGCTGCCCAGATCGATGCCGCCGAAACGGCCGACCGCGAGCCGCCCGACGTTGATTTCGCGCGTCCCGGGCGTGAAGCGCCGGCCTTCGACCAGGCTGATCGTGTCGCGGATCTCGAACGCCTTCGGACCGACGCCGCGCACCGGCACGTTCGCCGGCTTGCCGTCCGAGCGCCGCGGCAGCGCGATGATCACGACGAGTTCAGGCGACACCAGCGGACGGTTCTCGGCCCGGGCGATTTGCGGGAAGGTTTCGATGAGGGCAATCTGCGGGCGCGGCACGGCGCTGACGTTCTCCGAGGTCGCCGACTTCCGCATGATGATCGCGTTCTGCGGCGATCCACTGGAGACGAGCGTCGACCGGAAGCCTTGGGCGATCGACAGCGTCATGACGAAGACCGCGACGACCATCGCGATCCCCAGCGCGGTCATCGTGGCGGTGCCCTTGCGCACCACCATCGAGCGCAGGTTGTAGCTCGTGACGAGGGCCATTCGCTAGGCCACGCGCCTCAGGGCATCGATGATCTTGAGGCGCGACGCCAGCACCGCCGGAATCAGGCCGGCCACCAGACCGATGCCGATGCTGATCAGCACGCCGACGCCGGCATTCCTGGCGCTGACGCCAAACACCGGCACGAATCCGCCGCTCAGACCGAGCGCCTGACCGTTGACGATCAGCCACGCCAGCCCCGCGCCCAGCACGCCGCCGAGAACGGAGATCAACAGCCCTTCCCCGGCGATGAGAAAGAAGATGATCTGCGACGGGTAGCCGAGCGTCCTCATGACCGCAATTTCGGTCGTACGTTCGCGCACCGACATGGCCATGGTGTTGGCGGCCACGAAGAGCGTCGTCACGACGACCGCCACCGCGATGCTGCCGAGCAGCAGGCTGATGTTCCCGAACATCGAGGCAAACGAACTCTGAAACTGTGCTTCTGTGTCCGTTTTTGTCTCGTATGGAGTGTTCGCGAACTGCTGATCGATGGCGGAGCTGATGGCGGCGGCCCGGTCGGGGTTGTCGATCTTGACCACGAACCAGCCAATTTGCCCCTTCTGGAGCGCCCGCTCGTCGGCGTACTTCCAGTTGAACAGCATCGACTGGTTGTCCACGGCCGTCCCGCCGGCGCGATAGATGCCGCGCACGGTGAAGTCGAAGTCCTGGTCGCCGTAGACCGGAATGCCGACCTGCAGCACGATCTTGTCGCCGATCTTGAAGCCGTAGGTCTCGGCCAGACCGTTGCCGACGATGCAGCCAGTGCGGTCGTTGAGAAACGCCGCGCGTTCCTCGGCGGACAGCAGGACTTCCGGATACATCCGGAGATAGCTTTCCGGGTCGACGGCGAACTGCGCGAAGAAGTTGCGCGGATCCTTGTAGATGCCGCCGAACCAGTTCGCGTAGGTGATGTCGGTCACCCCCTCCGTGTTACGGATGCGATTCAGGTGACTCTCCGGCATCGAGAAGATCAGCGACGTGGAGCGGATGGTCACGATGCGCGTCGAGGAACTGCCGGCGGTGCCGGCGTTCAGGCCGTCGAGGACGGCGCGCAGCGACGCGAACAGAAACACCGCGATCGCCACGCTCAGCGCGGTCAGCGCGGTGCGGCGCTTGCTGCGGCGCGCGCTCTTGACGATCAGCAGGAAGAACTTCATGCCGCGACGAACGTGCCCTTCTCGAGGTGATACGTATGCGTCGCGCGCTCGGCGGCGTGCGGATCGTGCGTCACCATGATGATCGTCTTCTTGTACTGCGTGTTCAGCGACTTGAGCAGGGTGAGGACTTCTTCGCCCGACTTGGCATCGAGATCGCCGGTCGGTTCGTCGGCGAGGAGCAGCGTCGGGTCGGTCACGATCGCCCGCGCGATGGCGACGCGCTGTTCCTGTCCGCCCGAGAGCTGCCGCGGATAGTGCTTCGTCCGATCGCCCAGACCGACGATGTCCAGGGCGGTCATCACATGGTCGCGGCGTTCCTTCTTCGAGAGGTGCGTCAGCAGCAGCGGCAGTTCAACGTTCTCGAACGCCGTCAGCACTGGAATCAGGTTGTAGAGCTGAAAGATGAAGCCGATGTTGCGTGCGCGCCAACCCGCCAGCGCGCGCTCGGACAGACCGGCAATCTCGTTGCCGGCGATCTTGATCGAGCCGCTGGTCGGCTGATCGATGCCGGCAAGCAGATTGAGCAGCGTCGACTTGCCGGAGCCCGACGGCCCCATCAGCGCCAGAAAATCGCCCTCGTTCACGGTCATCGACACGTTGTCGAGCACCGGCACTTCAATCTTGTCGCGGGTGTACTTCTTGGTGACGTTGCGGATTTCGATCAGCACGGCTACGCGCCTCGCACCTTGACGCGGCCGCCGTCGGTGACGCCGGCCGGCGGATTGAGGACGACGGCTTCGCCCGGCGCCAGCCCGCCGCGCACTTCGACTTGATCGAGCCGCGTCGCGCCGAGCGTCACCGGCCGCAGTTTCGCGACGTTGGCGGTCACGACCCAGACGCTGCTCTTCCCGCCCTGGTCGACGATGGCGCGCTTCGAAATGAGCACCGTGGACACTGGTGCACTCTGGGCCACGGCCTCCACTTTTGCCGATGGCGGCTGCTCGAACGTGACGCTCGCGGTCATCTCGGGTTTGACCTCGGGCCCGGGCTCGAGAATCGAGACCCGGACCTCGACGATCGCCTTGGCGCGATCCGCCGATGGAAAGATCTCGCGCACCTTCGCCCGCAGCGTCAGGTCGGGGTAGGCCTGCAGCTTGACGGTCGCCGGCATGCCGGCGGCGAGCTTGGCCACGCTGTTTTCGCTGACCTCGGTCTGGACTTCGAGCTCGCGCAGATCGGCGACCGTCGCGATCGCGCCGCCTTCGCGCGACGCCTGACCGGCAACGCCGAACGGCGACACGGTCTCACCGACTTCCGCGCGTTTCTTGATGACCACGCCATCAAACGGCGCGCGGACATTGGTGTTTTCGATCGATGCCTCGATGACCCGAATCCGTGCCCGCGCCGACACGATCGCCGCGCGCGAGGATGCGACCGCTGCCTGCCCAGCCTTGACGCGCGCGGCCGAGACGTCGGCGGTGGCTTCGGCGGTAGTGAGCGCCGCGTTGGTGGTGATACCGTCCTTCGCCAGCGCCCGCTGCCGCTCGAGCTGACGGAGATCTTCGGCGTGCGTCGCGGCGGCCTGCGCGACCTGCGTCTCGGCCTGCGCGACTTGCGTTTCGGCCTCGGCCACCGCTGCCTGGGCGGCGGCGAGCTGCGCGTCGAGGTCGGCGTGCTCGATCCGCGCGATGACCTGTCCGGCGCGCAGCCGCGTACCCTCTTCGATCGACAGCGACTGCAGGCGGCCGCCGGTCTTCACGCCGACATCGCTGCTGCGGCGCGCGACGACGTAGCCGGTCGCGACGAGGATCGGGACCGGCGCGGTGCCGCCGCCCGCGGTCGCCTGAATCTGGACGGCGCGCGCGACTTCGACTTCCGGCGCCCGCTGTTCGTCGTAGTAGCGGCGCAGCGAGGGATACGCCACGGCCGCGGCAGCGATCAGGAGGAGAAGAACGACCCAGGGAAGCCAGCGACGGCGGGGTGCAATCGAGCGGTCGATGCGAAGGCGTGACAGATCGCCGGCAGAGGCCGGTCGCGGTTCAGAATGAATTGACACGGGGGCGACGACGACCAGCAACGAGCCGGAAGCGGCTCAGCCTTCTTCTTCGTACTCTTCTTCTTCGCGCGGTCCGAGTCGAGTCGAGGCACGCAGCGCCTCGCGATAGTCGTACACCGGCAGATCGCGCACGTGCAGCGGAATCGTGCACGCCGGCGACTTCTCGTCGACGATCACGGTGACCGGGCTGCCCTCGACGCCGTCGCGGAACGACAGGCGGCAGCCGCAGGCCAGGCGCGCGTGGGTGAATCCCTTCAACATCTGCCTCGCATCATATCACGCGGGGTGGTCCGCCACCCCGCGTCAGAGCAGCGCCTGAATCTCGCGTTCGAACACGTCCTTGCCGGTCAACCCCGTGTGGGTGGCGCAGATGCGGGCATCGCGCGAAATCAGCACGGTGACCGGAATCCCGACAAATCCTGCTTCGGTCGGACCGAACGCGCTCTGGAGGTCGTCGCGCCCCAGCCCGAGCAGGACCGGGTAGTTCATCTTCATCGCGGCGACATACGGCTTCAACAAATCGGGCGTATCGTCGACCGACACGCCGAGCACCTGGAAACCGCGCGGGCCGTACTTCTCCTGGAACTCGATGAAGTGCGGAATCTCGACCTTGCAGGGGCCGCACCATGTCGCCCAGAAGTCGAGCAGGATGACCTTGCCTTTGTGCTGCGACAGCGTGACCGTTTGGCCATCGTGCGTTTTCAGCGAGAAGTCCATTTTGGCTGGCTTCGCATCCGCCGGACAGGTCAGCGGCGCCGCCTCACCCTCCGCCGCCGGTGCGGCTGACGCCGGAGGCGCCGCGGCCTCCTGCATCTCGGGATGATCCTCGGTCAACCAGGGCATCTGGGTCGTGATGGTCAGGGCCGCGAGCGCCAGCGTGCCGACGATCGCAATCGCCCACCGTATCTTCATCGCTCAATACTCCTCTAACACGCGCGCAATCCGGCTGAAGCCGGACGCCACCGATAACTCCGCTAATGCGACCGCAACCCGGACTGGCCCAGTCCGGCGTGCACGACCGCCGCGAGCCGTTCGACTTCTTCACGCCCTTCGCGCGCGACCAGCACGAAGGTCCGATCCTCCGCTGACCAGATCACGCACTCGTGGCCGAGCGTGCGCACGATCTCGTCGGTCCGCACCGTACCCGGCAGCATGAACAACGAAACCGGTTGCCCGTTGTGGCGATACATGATGTGCGCGATCTTGCCTTCGCCGTACAAGCACGGGCGCGAACCCACCAGTTCCAGTCCGGCGCGGCCGGCATCGCTCGGCAACCGCATCGCCCAGCCGAATCCCGACGCCATCGCGCTTTCGACGATCTCCGGCGTGTGCTGCGTCCCGAGGACGGCGTTCATCGTGAAGCACTTGAGATGATCGGCCGCCAGTTCAGCGGCCATGACGTAGGACGACCGTTCGGTGAGCTGATAGACGAAGACGCCGCCAACGACGAGGACGAGCGAGGCGGCAGTGGCGAGCGGCACCAGACGCGCGCGCCAGGAAGGCGGCACGCTGTGCGCCTCGCGCCGGGTCGCCGCCGCGTCGGCATAGCCGGCGCACGCGGCGCGCAGACAGGACGGCGCGCAGCCGGCCCGCAGTCCGTCCTGCCGCTGACGCAGCAGCTGGCGCATCGCGCGCTCCGCGGCGACGCGCGAATGGCACGGCGCACAGACGCCGATGTGCTGATCGATCGCCGCCTGATCGACGGCGTCGAGTTCGCCGTCCACGTACGCGGTGACCAGAGAATCGATTTGAAGGCAGCTACGCATGAACAGTCTGCATATGTTGGAGACGCTCCAGCAGCATCCGGCGTCCCCGGGAAATGCGCGACATCACCGTACCGACGGGAATGCCGAGCATCTGGGCAATTTCCGCATACGAAAACTCTTCCACGTCGCGTAACCAGACGGCCTGCCGGAAGGCGTCGGGCATCGCATCGATGGCCGCCTGCAGTTCAGGCGTGAGCGTGTCGCGGAGCAGCAGGGCTTCGGGAGACGGGGCGGTCGCGCGATCCCACGATCCCGGCTCGTCGGCCGCCTGATCGACGGTTTCGCTGTCGGCGAAGACCGTCTCGCGGGCGCGATCGCGCACCCGGTTGCGGGCGGTGTTGTGAAGAATGGTAAACAGCCAGGCCCGGAGGTTGGTCCCTGGCTCGAAGGTGTCGGCGGCGCGAAAAGCCTTCAGATAAGTATCCTGCACGAGATCTTCGGCGTCGGCCGGCACACGGGTCAGCCGCAGCGCGGTCCGGTAGAGGCTGTCGACGGACGCGAGCGCCTCGGCTTCAAACGCCGCACGGGCGCGAGAAGCCGCATCGGGCACTGTCGGTTTGGACCTGCCAATGCGCATCGATGGACGTTCGCGCCGCTCGAGTTCTGAAACCCCGGCGCGCCCTCGTTTATTCCAGGATCCATTTTACCCGGCGGTCAAACCGCCGCTGAACTGTCCCGGCTGTCGCCTGCAGGCGTCAGGTCGGGCCGACGAGAGAGGACAAAGCGCCGGGAAATGCGCCGGTTTCCTGCGGATCAGCGTTTGCAGGCCCGCGAAACGTCACAGTAAGATCGGTCCGTCGAACCCGTTAGCCATCGAGGTATTGTCTATGCGCACGCGAGTCTTCTCGCCCGAAGGGTTCCGGCCACGCGGCCCGCTCGCCGCTTTGCTGGCAGCCCTGATCCTCGTCGGTTCGGCGGGCCTCGCCTCGGCACAAACCGCCTTTGTGCCCTACTTCGGCAAGAACAACATCCACTACGACGAGTTCGACTGGCACATCTACACCACCGAGCACTTCGAGATCTACTACTACCCGGAAATCGCGCAGCATCTGGAGCGGATCGCCGGCTACGCGGAGAGCGCCTACCAGCAGGTGAGCGCCGACCTGAAACACGATCTGTCGTTCAAGGTCCCGCTGATCATCTTCAAGACCCATAGCGAATTCGAGCAGCAGAACGTCGCGCCGGGCGGCGCCCAGGAAGGCGTCGGCGCGTTCGCCGAGCCGTTCCGCGACCGCATGGTGATGCCGATCGACGATCCGCCCGATCAGCTCTACGGCCTGATCACCCACGAACTGACGCACATCTTCGAGTTCGACATCATCCCGCAGGGGCTGGTGCGGGCCAGCGTCCCGCTGTGGGTCAACGAAGGGCTCTCCGACTACGAGCGCGGCCAGTGGAGTTCGACCGACCTGATGCAGGTTCGCGACGCCGCCGTCGCCGACATCATTCCCAAGATGTCGCAGATGATGGGCTACGGCAATTCGGGCAACGCGCTGCTCGTCTACAACCTTGGTCACGCGGTGTTCGAATTCATCGAGGCGAAGTGGGGCAAGGAAGGGGTGCGCCAGTTCCTGTTCGCGCTCCGCAAGAGCGTCATCGGCGGCGGCGAAGACGCCTACCAGGAAGCCTTCCGGATGAAGCCGGACGAGTTCGATCAGGCGTTCGAACGCTACCTGAAGGAACGCTTCAAGCCGTTCCGCGATCGCGAGCGCCCGGCCGACTACGGCCGCAACCTGGCGCCCAACCAGGAGCGATCGCACTACGCCGAAGCCTTCGCGATTGCCGCATCGCCCTCCGGCGATCTCATCGCGATCGTCACCATCAACCGGAAGGACGGCGAACTCGACATCATCCTGGTCTCCTCGAAGGACGGCTCGCTGGTCCGCAACATGACCAACGGGTTCGACAAGAACTTCGGGTTCGATCACATCGTCATGCGCGGCGAGCGCACCAACTCGATGGGGTGGATTTCCTGGTCGCCGAAGGGCGATCGCCTCGCCTACTTCGTCCGGACCGAGAAGGAAAAGACGCTGATCATCCAGAACGTGCTGACCCGCCGGATCGAGGTCCGCGTGCCGATGAAGTCGGTGGACGATCCCGAGTCGCCGAGCTTTTCGCCCGACGGCCGGACGGTGGTGTTCTCGGCGATGCGCGGCGCCTCGCGCGACATCTACACCGTCAATCTCGAGACCCAGGCGGTCGAGAACCTCACGAGCGACGAGTTCTTCGACTACGGTCCGGTGTATTCACCCGACGCCTCGTTCGTCGTCTACAACGCGCGGGTGAGCGGCAACCAGAAGCTGTTCCGGTTCGATCTCGACACCAAGAAGAAGACCCAGCTCACCTTCGGGACCAACGACGAAACCTCGGCGCAGTTCTACGACGATCACACGCTGGTTTTCTCGTCGACCGCGACCGATCCGGCGGTGCCGCTCGAGCCCGAAGTGGCCAAGAACGGCAACATCTACAACATCTGGACGCTGGACCTGCGCAACGGCGAGCTGCGGCAGTACACCGACGCGCTCGGCGGCGTGGTGTCGCCCATCGTGCTGCCGGATCAGAGCGGCGGGCGGATCGCGTTCGTGACCTACTACAAGGGCGAATACGGCGTGCACACGCTCGAGCGCAAGGAGCCGCTCCACGTCGCCTCGTCCAGCGATTTCGGCGCGCCGGGCCCGATCATCGACTTCCAGGCACCACTCCAGCACACGCTGGTCCAGGCGAACGCACGCCAGAAGCGCGCCTTTGAAAAGATGTTCCTGGAGGGCCGGCCGCCGGTCAACGTCGGCATCACCAACAACGGCGACGTGTTCGGCGACACGCAAATCAGTTTCGGCGACGTGCTCGGCGACAAGCAGGTCAACTTCTTCGCCTCGTCGATCGCGCAGTACCGGACGCTGGCGCTCAGCTATGTCAATCTCGGCAAGCGCTTCCAGTACGCCTTCCAGGGCTTCTCGCAGACGACGTTCTTCTACGGCAATCTGAGCGGCGTGCTCTACGACCCGTCGCTGGCGTTCCTCAGCCGCGATGCGGCGGTCGCGACGCGAACGGTGCGCGGCGGCAGCGCCTTCGGCAGCTACCCGTTCAACCGCTTCCGCCGCCTGGAAGTCAGCGCCGGCGTCGTGGAGCTGGACGAGCAGTACAACGACCCCGCCCTCGAAGAGCAGGCGCTGCAGTACCAGCAGCAGAACTTCGGCGAGCAGGTGTTCCGCAACGGCTGGATGGTTCCGCTCTCGGTCGCGTTCATCCAGGAAACCACGATCTTCCGCGAGTTCGGGCCGCTCGCCGGCAGCACCATGCGCCTCGGCTACGACTACGCGCCGAATTTGGGCGGCACGATCTCGCGTCAGACCTTCGACGTCGACGCCCGCTACTACCAGCGGCTCGCCAGCAGCGGCGTCCTCGCGCTGCGGCTGCGCGCCTTCAAGAGCATCGGCGACGCCCCCGACTTCCTCTACTTCGGCGGCAACTCGGAAATGCGCGGTTACAACTACCTCGAGTTCGTCGGCCAGAACGCGGTGTTCGCCAACGCCGAACTGCGCTTCCCGATCATCGAAGCCGCGCTCACCCCGATCGGCGTCGTCGGCGGCGTCCGGGGTGTGTTCTTCGCCAACATGGGCGCCGGCTGGTTCGACAATCGGCCCTTCTCCTTCTCCGCGAGCGACACCAGAACGGAGACGCCGATCCTGAACTACGAGCGCGACGTGCTCGGGTCGATCCTCTACGACGCCGCGGGTCTGCCGACGCCGATTTACGGCCCGCGCCAGACGATCTCCGGATTCCGGCTGCAGGACGGCCGGGCCTCCTTCGGCCTCGGGCTCGAAACGTTCATGCTCGGGTTCCCGATTCACTTCGACTGGTCGTGGCGGACGCTCTTCAACGAAGAGTACGAGAACCTGGTGTTCTCGGCGCAGGGCGGCAGCTCGGAGTTCCGCAAGCCGCGTTTTGCAATCTGGATTGGATATGACTTCTGAGGAGAGGTGCGGAGCGCGCCGTGCACGGTGCAAAGTGCAGGTGCGCGGTGCGCAGTGAAAAGGTGCGTGGTGCGCGCGCGGCTTGATTCGTTGATACACTGAAAGCCGCGCGCGCACTGAGCACCGGTTACCACGCACGGTGCACCTGCACCCTGCACCCTGCACCCTGCACCATGCACCCCGCACCCAGCACCGGTCCTGTTAAACGCGCCGACGAGTCCGCGACGGAAATGGTGCAAGTCGTTCTGCCGAACGACGCGAACCCGCTCGGGTTCATTCTCGGCGGCACGGTCATGCACCTCATCGACATTGCCGGCGCCATCGCGTGTCATCGCCACACGCGCACGCGTGTCGTGACCGCCGCCGTCGACGACCTCCAGTTTCTTCATCCCATCAAGGTCGGCGATCTGATCATCCTGAAGGCACGCGTCACCTGCACCTTCCGGACGTCGCTCGAGGTCAGAGTCGACGTATTCTCCGAGGCCGCGCTGACCGGCGTCAGACAGTTGACCAGCCGCGCCTTTCTGACGTTTGTGGCGATTGACGGTGAAGGCCGGACGATTCCGATCCCGGCGCTGCTCATCGAAACCGACGAGGACCGCCGGATCTCAGAGGAAGCGCGCATCAGACGGCAGCACCGCCTCGAAAGACGTGATCACGCGCGCGAATCAGAACCGCTTTAAGAACCGTGCGGGGTGCCCGGTGCATAGTGCACGGTGCAGGTGCTCCGTGCTGGGTGCGGCGTGCCTGGTGCATCGCTCGCTTCGCTCGCGATGGTGCGAGGTGCGAGGTGCGAGGTGCGGGAGCGAGCGATGCACCGCGCACGAGGCACGCCGCACCGAGCACGGGCACCGTGCCCCGTGCACCCAGCACTCCGCACCGTACCTAGATCTGTTTCAACCTCAGGACACTCTTCTCGAGATCGATGCCGACGCGGTAGCGGCTCAGGAACTTGTGCCCGACGATGCCCCCGAGCTGGAAGCCGAGGAGGGCGCTGGGCGTGTTGAGATTGAGGACGACCACCGGGAAGTTCGTGTAGCGGATCGAGTCGAACCGCAAATCGACGCCGGGCAGCAGGAACGCGTCCTTGTCCCAGCCCGACGAACCGTACACCTTGAGCGCAATCTTGCGCTCGGGTTCGTGCTTGCCGATCGCGAACGCGGTTGCGCGGCTGATCGAAATCACTTCGCCGCCGGTGTCGACCACGAAATTGGCGGTGTGGGTGCCGCCGACCACGCCGCGGACGGTGGCGAGGCGGTGCAGCCGCATCGGCAACTCGAGATCGCTCGGCTCCTCCGGCAGATGCCGGCCGAAGGTGATCTTGCGGGTCTTGTAGTCGATGATCATCGAGAAGCCGAGCGACAGCGGCGACAGGCTCTCGGTTTCGCGCGACGGCAGATCGCGCAGCGGCGGATCCTTGATGAGGCACGGGACGTTGCGCAGCTTCAAGAGCCCGAGTTCGAGCGAGTTGATGCGCGCCAGCTGCAGACCGCGGATGCCCACGTCGCCGACGCCGGCGCTGAGCGTATAGGTAATCGGGGCGATGCCGAGCCGCTGCGCCGTCTGCCGCGTCAGCACCGTGCTCTCCGCGCCGGTGTCCACGACGAAATCCTGGAACGAGCCGTCATTGACCTTGGCCCGGACGATGATCTTTTCGCTGACCAGCCGGAAGTCGATCGTATAGGTCTGGGTTTCGGCCTCGGGATCGACATCGAACGGTACGCGCTGGCCGAACGATCGCAGGAACTTGATTTCGGACCGCGACCAGTCCGCCTTCTCGCTGTGATCCTTGTTCGGCAGCAGGTTCACGTAGTTGCTGAACGCGCCGGCTGCCTCCTCGTACTTGTGCATCCGCTCGTAGATCGAGCCGACGGTGTGATGGAGCTCCAGGTCCCGAGGATTGAGCCGGAGCGCCAGCTGCGCCGAGTTCATGCCCTCTTCGAGCTTGCCGCGCGCCGCCAGGGCGCGGGCCATACCGTGGTGGCCCCGGGCGAGGTCGGGTGACGCGGCCAGCGCGTCCTGATAGTGCGTCTCAGCCTCGTCGAAGAGCCCCGACGCCCAGAGCGCGTCGCCGTAGAGGGCCATCGATTCCGGCGAGGTCGGCGAGGCCGCGAGCAGCTTCTCGGCCTCGGTGCGCGCCAGGTCGAATTGCGCCACCCGGAGCGCCGACTGAATCACGCCGCCCCGAACCACCCGCAGGTCGTCTGGGCCGGCGATGGTCAGGGCGCGCTGGTAGGCCTCCAGCGCATCGACGTAGCGCCCCTCGTTGAGGAATTCCTGTCCGAGCTGGGTCTGGACTTCGACCGATTGGAGCTGGGGCGCGGCGCCGACATGTATGACAAACGCAGCGGCGGAGAGAACGACCGTCAGGGCCGCCGCGCGGGGAACACCGTTCATGAACCCTCCCGAAGTCTCAGGTCGAACGCGGTCATTCAAGAACCAGGCCGGCCCGAGCGCACTGATCGGCGCAGCGTTCTGGCGGCGAGCCATTCAAGAAACGAAAGGCCGCGCCGTGGGACGTAAGCGCGTCAGCGCGTGTACTGCTCGATCGGCACGCCGTCGTACATCTGGTCGACGCGAAGAATCTGCGCCTCGCGGCTGTAGGTCCCGAGCTCGTAGTCTTCGCTCATGATCAACGCCTTGATCGGCTTGGTCGGGCACACTTCGGAGCACAACCCGCAGAAACTGCAGCGCGACAGATTGAAGTCGAAGTAGTCGAGCACCTTGATCTTCTGTCCCGGCTCGCGATGACCGCCGAGCGCGATCAGGTCGTCCGGGCACGCCTTGGCGCACTGGTCGCAGACGATGCAGGTCTGCGCGCCGGTGCCGGGTTCGGTCTGCAGCCGCAGCACGCCGCGGAAACGCGGCGCCGTCGGGCGGCGTTCGGCCGGGTACTGGAACGTGAACGCCGGCTGCGGCGTGTACTTCAACGTAATCCACAGCCCCTTGAGGAGATCGATCAGGAAGAGCGACTTGATGAATTTGAAGATGGTATTCATTACGCGCGCTCACCAATGATCGTGGGTTCGGTTTCGCCGGACATGATGATCCGCTCGCGGCGCAGGACCGTGCCTTCTTTGCGAATCTTGTCCTGAAGTCTCATCAGACCGTAAAGGAGTGCTTCCGGGCGCGGCGGGCAGCCGGACACGTACACGTCCACCGGCACGACTTTGTCGACGCCCTGCAGCACGCTGTAGGTCGGAAACGGGCCGCCGGCGTTCGAGCAGCTGCCCATCGAAATCACCCACTTCGGCTCCGGCATCTGGTCGTAGAGCCGGCGCAGCACCGGCGCCATTTTCTTGGTCACCGTGCCGGCGACGATCATCAGATCGGACTGCCGCGGCGAGGCGCGGAAGACTTCGGCGCCAAATCGCGCGATGTCGTAACGTGAGGCGGACGCGGCCATCATCTCAATGGCGCAGCACGCCAGCCCGAACCCCATCGGCCAGATCGACGACTCACGCGCCCAGTTCAGGACGCGGTCGATGTTGGTCGTGATGAAGTTGTCCTCGAAGCGGTGATCGATCAGTCCCATAGCGTGTCGGAACCCTCAGTCCGGTTAGACGGTCGTCGGTCGAAGCCTACGAGTAGTAGTCACGATTCCTGGCAATGAAGGCAGTCCACTTGTGAGGTGTTTCGTCGAGCGAAAAGATCGCTTCAACGGGACAGGCCGGCACGCAGGCGCCGCAGTCGATGCACTCGTCTGGATGAATATAGAGCATTTCGGCCGCCGCGAAGCCGGCCTCATCCTTTCTCGGATGGATGCAATCGACCGGGCACACGTCCACGCATGCCGTGTCCTTCGTACCGACGCAGGGTTCGCAGATGATGTAGGCCACGTGTCGCTAAGTTCTTATGAAATCTGGAGTTTACGCTCAAGACTGTACTCGCGCGCCTGCCGGGTGTCAATGCGTCGACACCCACCTTCGGGCCTATAATCCGGCTGTAATGACAATCCTGTCGCGCCGCGCGCTCGCGAGTGCGCTCGCGTCGCTCGCTCTGGCCTCGGCGGCGCCGGCCCAGACCCTGCCCTCCGAGCCGCTGACCTTCGGCAACGGACGCGTCACGATCGGCGGCAACGTGTCGGTCACGTTCAGCTGCGCGGATCAGCCGACGCCGGACACGGGCCACTGCGCCGACGACACCGGCTTCTTCAACTACGCCAACTACAACCACTCGTCGCTCCGCGAAATCCAGCTCGATGTGAACGCGGCGGTCCGCGCCAGCCGTCACGTCGCGCTCCTCGCGGACGTGCGCACCGAAAACGGCGACAGTCCGCGGCCGTACGCGCTCTATTTGCGGGTCCGGCCGTGGACCCCGGCGCTCGACATCCAGTTCGGACGCATTCCCCCGACCTTCGGCGCCTATCCGCGCCGGAGCTACGCCAGCGAGAACCCGCTCATCGGCTATCCGCTCGGCTACATGTATCCGACCTCGCTCAGACCGGACGCGATTCCGGCAACCGCCGACGAACTGCTGCGCATGCGAGGCCGCGGCTGGCTGTCGAACTTCACGGTCGGCAACCTGGCGGCCGATCGCGGGCTCTCCCTCGCGAACGCCACGATCTGGGACACCGGACTTCAGGTGCACTCCGCCAGGGGCTGGCTGGAGCTGACCGGATCGGTCACGACGGGATCGCTCGGCAACCCGCTGGTCCAGGACGACAACGCCGGGAAACAGACCGCCGGCCGCGTCGCGGTGCGGCCGTTTGCCGGTCTGGTCGCCGGGCTCTCCGCCTCGCGCGCGCCGTTCCTGA
Organism: uncultured Bifidobacterium sp.; assembly: GCA_964577955.1. Classification (GTDB taxonomy): domain Bacteria; phylum Acidobacteriota; class Vicinamibacteria; order Vicinamibacterales; family CAVVIG01; genus CADEEX01. Next base: position 127,732 of record CAZOAZ010000011.1, read on the forward strand.
CGCAGGACGCGACGAGCAGCCTCGGGACCGACGTCGCCAACGGCGACTTCACGCAGACGGTGTGGGGGACCGACATCGAGTACTCGCGCGACTATTACCTGGTCCGGCTCGAAACGATCGCCAGCACCTGGACGCTCCCGACACTGGCGACGCCGCTACGCGCGCTTTCAACGTCGATCGAAGGCCGGTATAAGCTTCGTCCAGGCTTCCACGTCGCGGCCCGCGTCGAGCATCTGGGGTTCAGCGACATCACCGGCACCGATCGCACCGCCGCCTGGGAAGCGCCGGTCACACGCGTGGAGATCGGCACCGGGTACATGGTGCAACGCAATCTGCAGCTGAAGGCCGCCTTTCAGCGCAACGTCCGCGACGGAGGCCGGGTGCAGGATCTGAATCTCATCGCCTTCCAACTGGTGTTCTGGCTGTGACCCGGAGCGCGCTGCTGCTTGTCCTCGCCGCGCTGCTGCTCTGGCAGCCCGCGGGCGAACCGCGCGCGGCGGCGCGAAACGGCTCGCTGCGCGGCCGCGTCGACCTCCTGCGCACGCCGGCCACGCCCGAGCGGCGGCCCGGCGTCGCCGACCTCGGCATGCCCGCGGAGCGCGACCTGTCGGATCGGTTCAAGTCGGTGGTCTATCTCGACACCGCGCCGCGCGGCGCGTTCGAGCAGCCCGAAGGCACGCGCGCGATCATGGATCAGCGCAACGAAACGTTCGTCCCGCATGTCCTCGCCATCACGACCGGGACGACCGTGGACTTCCCCAACAGCGACCGGATCTATCACAACGTCTTTTCGCTCTCGAAGCCGCGGCCGTTCGACCTCGGCCGCTACGCGGTCGGCCGCTCCAAGTCGGTGCGCTTCGATCGCCCCGGCATCGTCCGCGTCTTCTGCGACATTCATTCGCACATGAGCGCGTTCATCCTGGTCTTCACCCACCCGTTCTTCGCGGTCACCGACGCCGACGGCCGCTATCGCATCGACGAAGTCCCGCCCGGGACCTACACCGTCGTCGCATGGAACGAAGGCCTGCCGTCCGAGCGCAAGTCGGCGGTGATTGGCGACGGCGGGACGACCGAACTCGACTTCTCGCTGCGATGACGCTCCTGTCGTCGCTGCGCAGCCGGATCTTCCTGACGAGCGCCCTGCTCGCGGTGCTGTCGATCGGCGCGGCGATCTATCTCGTGAGCGTCCGCGTCACCCGGGAGCTCGAAGCGTCGATGCGGCGCGAGCTCGACTCGAATGCCGCGCTCGTCGATCAACTGCGCACGACCCGGGCGCAGACCTTCACGGCCATGGCGCGGCTCATGGCCGACGCGCCGAAACTCAAGGCCGCAGTCGACACCAACGACCCGCCGACCGTCCAGGACACCGCCGAGGGTTATCAGACCCAGCTCAATTCGAACGTCCTGATCGTCACCGGCAAGGCCGGCGGCACGCTGGCGACGGTCGGCGCGGCGCCGTCGGCCGATCTGGTGGCCGCCAACGAGCCGGCGCTGCGCACGGCGATGGCCGGCCGTGAAACGGTCAGCCTGATCCCGCGGAACGACGGCATCCTCCACATGGCGACCGTCCCGATCATGGTCGGCCTGAGCCATCCCGACATCCTCGGCACGCTCAGCCTCGGCTTCCTGCTGGATGATGGGTTCGCCGAACAGCTGAAACAGCTCACCGGGAGCGACATCGCGTTCTCGATGAACGGGAGCGTGCTCGCGAGCACGCTCCCGCGCGCGCGCCGCGACGAACTCTCCACGCTGCTGTCGGCGGTGGCGCGGCCGCAACTCGTCACGCTCGGCGCGCAGGAGTACGCCGCGCTCGCCGTGCCGATGTCCCGGCCGGTGCCGGAGCAGGCCGCTGGACTGAATGCCGGACCGATCGCGCTGATTCTGCGGTCGCGCACCGAGCAGCTGCACTTCCTCGACACGATCCACACCGAGCTCGCCGTCACCGCGGTCGTGGCCGTGCTGTTTGCGACCCTCCTCAGCTTCGCCGTGGCCCGGACGATCACCCGCCCGCTCGCCGCGATCACGAGCGTGATGCGCGAGGTCGCATCCTCGGGCGACCTGACGCGCAAGATCGTGCTGCGCCGCGGCCAGCGCTGGAACGACGCCGACGCGCAGCTCCTCGCCAACACCTTCAACACGTTGACCAGTTCGATCGCCCGCGCGCAGCGCGAGATGTCGCAGAAGGAGCGGCTCACCTCGCTCGGCCGGCTGTCCTCGGTCATCGCTCATGAAATCCGCAACCCGCTGATGATCATCAAGGCCGCGCTGCACACGCTGCGGCTGCCGGCGCTGACGCCCGACAGCCTGCGCGAGGCGGTGACGGACATCGACGAGGAGGTCGCGCGCCTCAACCGGATCGTCAACGACGTGCTCGATCTTTCGCGCCCGATTCATTTCGAGCCGGCCCCGACCGACGTGAACCGGCTCTGCGCCGAATCGGTGCAGGCCGCTCAGGCCACACCCGGTCCGGCGGTGGCGGTGCAGCTCGATGGCTCGATTCCGGTCCTCGTCACGGATCCCGAGCGGCTGCGCCTGGCGCTGGTCAACCTGATCGTCAATGCCCGCCAGGCCGTGGGAGCCGCCGAGGAGCGCGCCGCGTCCGAATCCACTGCGGGATCGACCGATCGCCAGGCGACGTCCGGCGTCCCGGCCCCGGTGACCGTGACCACGCGGCATGACGCCGACACCGTCAGCATTACCGTCAGGGATCGCGGCGTGGGCATCAACCGCGAGGACCTGCCGCGCGTCTTCGATCCCTACTTCACGACCAAACGCGGCGGCACCGGACTCGGCCTCCCGATTGCCAAAAACATCGTCGAAGGGCTCGGCGGCACGATCAGCGTCGCCAGCGAGCGCACGCGCGGCACGGACATCGTGATCACGCTGCCGCTCGACCGCGGTCAGCCGCGTATCGACCACCGCCAGTCCGCCGCCGGCGATCGGCCGGCCGGCCGCGGACCTTTCGATATCGTTCCCTCCGCCACGTCCAGGGAGCACGGATCACACGCTTGATACAGCATCGCGGTTCCATTCTTCTCGTCGACGACGAAGAAAAGATTCTCAAGGCGCTCGGGCGGGCCCTTCGCGACGCCGGACACTTCGTCATCGACACCACCAACCCGCGCCAGGCCCAGAAGCTGCTCGGCGAACGCGCGTTCGACGTCCTGATCGTCGACAACGTGATGCCGCAGCTGAGCGGCCTCGACCTGATTCGCGAATACGTCGCCTCGACGCCCGAACAGGAACGGCCGCAGATTCTGATGATGACGGCGCACGCGACCGTCGAGAGCGCGCTCGAAGCGATGAAGCTGGGCGCGCTCGACTACCTGCAGAAGCCGTTCGAGATCGACGAGCTCCTGGTCGTCGTCCGCCGCGCCCTCGAACATCAGCGCCTCCGCACTGAATACCGCTACCTGCGCAGCGAGCGCGACGAGCACTTCGACCATTACGGCATTGTCGGCCGGAGCAAGGCGATGGAGGAGATCATCGCCCGCGCCGAACGCGTGGCCGAAACCAAGAGCACCGTGCTGATCACCGGCGAGACCGGCACCGGCAAGGAGCT
>CAZOAZ010000012.1:0-128027 GCA_964577955.1 uncultured Bifidobacterium sp.
GCCAGGGGCTGACGATGACGAGCTCGCGGTTCCACGATCTGTTCGGCGGGCCGCCGCGCTCGCCGGAATCGACCCTGGAACAGCGGCACATGGATCTTGCGGCCAGCATCCAGGTGGTCACCGAAGAAGTGATCATGAAGATGGGGCGCTACATTCATCGTGAAACCGGCGCCAAGAATCTCGTCCTGGCTGGCGGCGTGGCGCTGAACTGCGTGGCCAACGGCAAGCTGCTGAACGAAGGACCGTTCGAAAACATCTTCATTCAGCCGGCGGCCGGCGACGCCGGCGGCGCGCTCGGCGCGGCGCTCTTTGTGTGGTATCAGCTGCTGGGGAATCCGCGCGAAGCCAATCCGCACGACTCGCAGAAGGGCAGTCTGCTCGGCCCGCGCGCGAAGACGCCGGACATCGAATCGTTTCTGCGCGAGAAGCACGCGACCAACTTCACCGCGTATCGCGACGAGAGCGACCTGCTGCTCGCGGTCACGCGTCTGCTGGCCGCCGGCAAGGTCGTCGGCTGGTTCTCGGGACCGATGGAATTTGGCCCGCGGGCGCTCGGCGCGCGCAGCATTCTCGGCGATCCGCGCAACACCGAGATGCAGAGCGCGATGAACCTCCGCATCAAGTTCCGCGAAAGCTTCCGGCCGTTCGCACCGTGTGTGCTCGCGGAAGAAGCGTCGAAGTGGTTCGACCTGAAGCCTGGTCAGGAGAGCCCGTACATGCTGATTGTCGTGCCGGTCGCCGAGTCGCGCCGTGTGGCGGCGACGCCGGAACAGGCGCGCATCATGGCCGAGGATCCGGACATGCGGCAGCGGCTCCGGATGCCGCGGTCGACGATTCCGGCGGTGACGCACGTCGATTTCAGCGCGCGCGTCCAGACCGTCGACGAACGGCGACACGGCCGTTACTACCGGCTGCTCAAGACGTTCTATCGCGAAACCGGCTGTCCGGTCGTCGTGAACACCAGCTTCAACGTCCGCGGCGAACCGATCGTGTGCACGCCCGAGGATGCGTATCGCTGCTTCCTCAACACCGAGATGGACGCACTGGTGCTCGAGGACGTCGTGCTCGTGAAGGACGAATCAGCGCCGAAGATCCACGACGCCGAGCGCGAGAAGCACTTGCAACAGTTCCAGTTGGACTGAACCAGAACCTTGAACCTAGCACCGAGAACCTAGCACCGTAACGAGGCAAGTGAGATGCAGTGGTCCGACATCCAATTTAATCCGACCGACAAGACGCTCCGGCAGTTCGCCGGCCTGTGTCTGATCATCTTTGGCGGCCTGGCGATCGTCGACACGCAGTTTCGCGATCGTCCCACCTACGCGCTCGTCGAGGGCGTGCTGGCCGTGGTGCTCGGCCCCCTCGGACTGATCGCGCCGCGCGCGATGAAGCCGGTCTGGGTCGTGTTCAATCTCGTCGCGTTTCCGATCGGCTTTGTCGTGTCGACGGTGATTCTTGGCGTGCTCTACTACGGGGTGTTCACGCCGATTGGGCTGGCGTTTCGCGTCAGCGGCCGCGACGTGCTGATGCTGAAGCGGACCGATCGCCCGTCGTACTGGACACCGAAGCCCGCGGCGAGGGATCCTCGGGAATACTTCAGACAGAGTTAGGGGCAGGAAGGGCGGGAGAAGCCATGAGCGATTTTCAGAAGCTGGCGCAGTCGGAACAACAGGGCGGCATCCTCGGCGAGTTCTGGCATTTTCTCGGTCAGAGCAAGAAATGGTGGCTGCTACCGATATTGATCGTAGTGTTCGGATTTGCACTGCTGGTGCTGTTCTCCGGAACCGCCGCAGCGCCGTTCATCTACACGCTCTTTTAGATCGAGCGTGGATCACCCTTTGCTACGATCTCTGGCAGCAGGGGGTGTCGGGCTCCATGGCCCCGGGTGTATATCCCGCGGTCGGCTCGTAACTCTTTGTGGGATTTGGATATGCCTGGCATGAATCGCGGGCGGTCCAAGAAAACGGCGGTCGTGGGCGGCTGAATATGGCAGACAATGGTCCAATGAAAGACGGTTTTTCTCCCTCGTCGGACGCTGAAAAGCGTGCGGCTGAACGCCGAACGTTCTTGAAGCGGGCGGCGCTCATCGGTCTTCCGGTAGCTCTTACAACTGTCCACCCCAGAACCGCTTGGGCGTGGGGTCAGGGTAATTCGTGCAAGAACTCGCTCGGTCCCTCCGGATGCAAGACCAGGAATGGCCTCTAAAGATCAACTGAACAAGGACTTAGCCTGGAATACCTTTTCCGATCTGATCTGGACGCGCTTCGACGACTCGGAAGAGTGGGTCGTTTACAATAAAAAATCCGCGGATATCCACCTTCTTACTAATTCAGCCAAGCAGCTTTGGGCACTTGCCGGAGATGGGCGTAGCCACACCATCCAGGCCCTGGCTGCGAGCTTGGCCGAACAGGACGGGCGAGCCGTCGACTCCGAGCTCGTCGCTGCCACCAGCGAGACCCTGGCCTTCATGGACGCGGCTGGACTGCTGATACCCTTGTCAGCGTGACCCAGGCCAAGGCCGGATTCCAGCTCGACTCGGCCCTCGAAACCCACGGTCTTCAGCTCGAAGTCGGCCCCTTTCTCGTCAGGGTGCGGTCCGACGTTCCCAGCCTCCGGCACCACCTGACGACGCTCTATCCTGATTTTTCGATGCGACCTGGCGCCGCCGGCCACTTCGATGTGGCCGTTGTGGGCACGCCGGGCCTGCGCCGCTGGCTGCGTCCGCAGGCGACGTTGATGGTCAACGGCTCCCGGCCGTATCTCCCCCTCCCGGCGAATCTCGGCGGGGCGATGCTCGAATGGGGCATCAACTGGTGCATGGGCCTTCGCGCCCAGCGCTGGGTCGCCATCCACGCGGCCGTCGTCGAACGTGGCGGCCATGTCGTGATTCTGCCCGCGCCCTCCGGATCGGGAAAGAGCACGCTCTGTGCGGCGATGAGTTATGCCGGGTGGCGGTTGTTCTCGGACGAGTTCGCGCTGATCGATCCGGCCACCGGGGAGGTCTGGCCCGCGCCGCGGCCCATCTCGCTGAAAGAAGCCGCGATCGGGATCATGCGGCAGCGTCAACCGGCGATCGTCTACAGTCCGGAAGCGCGCGACACCGAAGGGACGCTCTTCGTCCACGCCCGTCCGCCCGCCGATGCCGTGACTCGCGCCCACGAGCCGGCGCGTCCAGGACTCATCATCGTGCCGAAATACGTGCGCGGTGCGGCCACGACGCTCGAGCCGCTGGCCAGAGCGCGGGCGCTGATTGAAATGGCCGATCAGTCGTTCAACTACAATCATCTCGGTCCGACCGGGTATGCGACGCTCGTCGAGCTCGTTCGCGCCAGCACCTGCTATCGTCTCGAGTACAGCGACATCGATGACGCGCTGCACCGTCTGGCGCAACTGCCGGTGCGCTGATCCTTTCTGATGGCGCGATTGGACGTCTCGCCCGACAATCAGTTGCTGGTGCGCGTCCTGCGCGATCCGCAGCAACTTCAGACGTTGTCGCCCGAGGCGTTCAGCCGCGTGATCGACGCCTCCGAGCAGGCACGCCTCATGGGATGGCTCGCGCGCCAGATCGACGCCGGGCGGCTGCCCGCGGTGCGACCTTCGTGGCTCGACGATCGCCTGATCACCGTGCATGCCCTGGTCGGCGAGTACGACCGCGGCGTGATCTGGGAGGTCGATCGGCTCGCCCGCGCCTTCTCCGGCACCGGGATCACGTGGCTGCTGCTCAAAGGCGCGGCCTATCTGGCTGCCGGTCTGCCGCCTGGCCGGGGTCGCCGCGTCGCCGACATCGATCTGTTGGTGCACGAGTCGCAGCTCCCTGCTGCCGAAGCCGTCCTGCAGCAGCACGGCTGGGAGTTTGCGTCGATGGATGCGTACGACGAGCGTTTCTATCGCGAGTGGATGCACGAGTCGCCGCCGATGGTGCATCGCGAGCGGCTGTCGGTGGTCGACGCGCACCACGCGATCCTGCCGCGCACCAGCCGGCTCCATCCGCCCACCGAGCGGATCCTGGAACGGGCCGTCGAAGTCGCGCCCGGTGTCCGCGTGCCGTGCGCGTCACACCTGGTGCTGCACGCCGCGGCGCATCTCTTTCACGACGGCGAGATCGCCGGGGCGATTCGCGATCTGGTCGATCTCGACGGACTCCTTCGCGTGTACACCGCCCAGGAGGGCTTCTGGCTGGACCTCTTCGAAGAAGCACGGCGCCTCGACCTCGAACGTCCCGTGTACTACGCGGTTCGCTACGCCGCCCTGCTGCTCGATACGCCGGTTCCAGATGAGGTGCTGCGGCAGTTCGCGGTGTGGGGGCCGTCAGCGCCGCTGCGCGCCGTCATGGACCGCCTCGTCCGTAAGGCCATTCACGATCCCGGGGGGCCGGGGTCGTCTGCCTCGACGTTTGCGCTCTACGTCCGTTCGCACTGGCTGCGGATGCCACCGCTGCTCCTGACGCGTCATCTCCTCAGAAAAGCCGCCCGGCGGGGCTGAGGTGAGCAGTACCGTGACGAAGCGCGCACCTATAATGAGGGGCCAGCCGTGGGGGGACACATGCTTGCACGAACCACCGCGCTCATCCTCGTTGCCACGCTCGCCGTGTCGGTCGTACCCGCCGCGGCGCAGTTTCCGGCCCGCAGCGTCAATCCTGAAGCGGTCGACTTCGAAAGCGCTGCACTGAGCGACCCGGCCACCGGCTACCGCGTGGATCTCTTCATCGCCGGTTCGGACATCGAACGCGACTTTCCGGTGAAGTCCTTCGATGTCCCGGCGACCGCACTCGGCGAGGGCGGCCGCCTGCGCGTCAGTCTCAAAGAGCAGACGCAAGACGTGCCGAACGGCCAGTACGTCGCCACGGTCCGCGTCATCGCCGGCGAGACCGCGAGGCTTGGCGCGATCAGCCAGGTCTTCACGCTCTATCAGCCCGGCACGCCGCAGGACCGCTTGGAGCTCGCCCGGCAGGAACGCATCTGGACCCGCGTCGCGATGGCAATTGGCGCCGGCATCTTACTGGCGCCCATCGTCGTGCGATGACTGAGTCGCCGGCCCACGGATCGGGCTGGGTCGGTCGAACCGGGTACGCGCTCATCGCCGCTGTCTGGGCGGCGTTCGTTGCCTACGGCAGCATGGTGCCGTTCTCGTACCGGAACGTTTCGTTCGCCGAGGGCCTCCAACGCTTTTCGCGCACGGTCAACGAATCCGTCTTCATCGATTCCCGCACCGACTTCGTCACCAACATCCTGCTGGCCATTCCGCTCGGCTATCTGGTGCTGGCCGCGCTGCGGACCGATCGGCGCGGACGGCTCGGCCACCTGGCCACTGCGGTCGCGGTCGTCCCGGCGTGCTGGCTGTACTCGGTCGTGGTCGAGTTTTCCCAGGAGTTCTTCTCGGGCCGCACGGCGTCGGCGAGCGACATCGTGGCGCAGTTCGGCGGCGCCGTCGTGGGTGTCATCGGCTGGCTGGTCGTTGGCAACGGCCTCACGGACTGGCTGCGGGCGTCGCTGAAGGAGCGTGAGCGGCCGGCGATCGTTCAGCGGCTCGTCGTCGGCTACTGCGTGATTCTCGCCATCAGCCAGGTGATGCCGCTCGACCTGACGCTGAACCTCGGACAACTGGCGCGGAAGTTTCGCAGCGGCGGCGTGCTGCTGGTGCCGTTTTCCTATCCGTACGCGACCGGATTCGATCGATTCTGGGACTACTTCGGCGACGTGCTGCTCAACGTTCCGGTCGGGATCGCCGCGACGCTCCTCTGGACGCACAATGGCGCCCGCCGTCGTCCGGGTCGCGCGCTGATCCTCGCGGTCTGCGGTGTCGGGGCGATTGAGGTCGCGCAGGTCTTTGTCCGGTCGCGGATCGCGGCAACGACGGACGTCATCACCGGATCGTTCGGCGCCGCGCTCGGCGTGTTGCTGGTCGGCGCGGTCTCCGATCGCCAGGTGGCACGGCGCGAGGCGAATCACTCGCTGCTTTCAAGGCTCGGGTTGGTTGGCGTACTCCTCTCGAGCGTGTTTCTGATCTCGTATCACTGGGCGCCGTACGATTTCACGACCGATCCCGAGCGCGTCACGGTGGGGATGCGTCAACTGCTCTCCGTGCCGTTCGGTTCTTACTACACGGGCAGCGAGTTCAAGGCGTTGACCGAGATGCTGCGCAAGCTCGTGCTCGCGCTGCCTCTCGGTGTCTCGCTACGGCTTGCCGTCCTGCCCCTCCAGGCGCCGCGCCGCAGGCGTCTGCCGACCATCGTCGTGGCCGTGGCCGGCTTTCTCATCTTGTTCCTCGTCGAGCTCGGTCAGGTCTTCCTGCCGACGCGATTTGCCGACGTGACCGACGTACTTGTCGCCGAAGGCGGTGTTCTGCTCGGCTCGTGGATCGCGGCCTGGCTGGTGAGTGCGTCGGCAGAGGGCGCAGGGCACGAGGTCCGGCTGAAGCCGGACGCCACCGAATCATGACCGGCGTGATGCCGCCGCGCGTTCGAGCAGGCCATAGAGCGGCGCGAGCTGATTGTCCCAGGTCAGCGCGTCGAGGTCGGCCCTGGCTGCGAGCTGGCGCCGCTCGTTGCCTGTGAGATCCAGCAACGTCAGCGTCGCGGCCGCGAACTCCGCCGCATCGTCGGCGACGCGGCAGGCGACGCAAATCTCGCGCGGCAGTCCCTCGAGCACCTGAGACGTGACCACCGACGGCAGGCCGGCGGCGATCGCTTCGAGCACTTTGTTCTGCACACCGCGCGCGACCAGCAGCGGGGCGATCGAGACCGCGGATTTCCAGAGATAGCTGCGAACGTCGGGCACTGTGCCGGTCACGGTGATCCCGGAGCCGCGCCCGCCGAGCCGGCGCACCGCCTCGGTGGGCTCCGATCCGACGATGGTGAATCTGGCGTCGGGGCGTCTGGCGCGGATGAGCGGAAACACCTCGCGGGCGAACCAGGAGACGCCCTCGGCGTTCGGTCCGTAATTCATGACGCCGCAGAACACGAGGCGCGGTTCTTCGACCGGCGGATGCTGCGGCCGCAAGCTCGCGAGGTCCGCGCCGATCTTCATCACATGCACGCTGGCATCAGGGGCGTGCGACAGAAGGGCCGCCGCCTCTCGTTCGTTCACAACCAGCGTGTCGAATGCCCGCCGCGCCGCATAGGCCTCGAAGCCGCCGAGCAGCCGCGTCTCGCGGCGATACACCCAGTTCATCGGCCAGCGTGCCGTCCGCGACAGTGTGTCCCACTTCACCGAGTCCACGTCGACCATGTCGATCACCAGTGGGGTCGTGTCGAGCGGCGGCAGCAGCGCAAACTTCGCCATGCTCGAGCAGAAGGCGAGGACGACATCGGGCCGGCGTTCGGCGACCAGCTGGCGAATCTTCGGCAGCGCCTCCGGGCTGTCGAGCAAGGCGTGCGTCAGCGGCTGCGCACCGGGCAGCTGGATCGCGCCTTTGAGGTAATTGAACATCTTCGGGACGTGGAACGTCATGACGCTGGCGGCGCCGAGCGAACGAACGCGCTCGACCTGCGCCGCTTCGTGCGCATCGTGGACCAGCGCGCCGACGTGGAGCTCGCCCCGCGCTGCGAGCGCGCGAATGATGTAGTACGCCCGCGTCCGGTCGCCGCGGTTCGGCGCATACGGCAGACGATGGGTCAGAAAGAGGATTCGCACCGGGTCTGCCGCAATCGACTTACGACGCCGCCGGGTCGTCGCGCTGTTTCAGGATCCTGGCCGGAACTCCACCCGCGATCACCCGATCGGGAAGCGGACTGGTGACGACCGCACCGGCCGCGACAATCGTGTCCTTTCCGACGTCGGCCAGGACGACGGCATTGCTGCCGATCCAGGAGCCAGCGCCAATCCGGACCAGCCGCAGCCGGCCGGGCTGATCGCGAATCGGCATCGACGGGTCCGTGCCATGCGTGTTCGGTCCGCTCGGCACATGGACGCCGGCCGCGAGCAGGACGTTGGCTTCGAGGTGGACGAGCCCCAGATGACAACGCGGTCCGACGTAGACGTTCTCGTCGATGCGGGCGCCGGCCTGAGAGAAGAGCGTCCCGAATTCGACCAGCGCCGACCCGGCGCAGCCGCCTTCGAGGACGCGCGCCAGAAAAGCGCGGCGGAGATACTGACCGGTGAGACCGGGCACCAGGGACAGCAGCTGCGTCGAGCCGACCAGTGCCCGATCGCGTCCCATGATCGCCGCGCGGATCGTGAAGGAGATCAGTTGAGGCAGCACGACCAGCGTCGCCAAGGTCCGCACCGCGCCCTTCAGCAGCGTTTTCATGCGGCGCGCTTTCCGGCCAGCTCGGCGTAAATGGCTTCGACGGCGTTCATACGGGCATCGAACGACAGCACGGTCTCGACCCGCTGGCGTGCAGCGTGCGCCCGCGTCGCCGCCGCGTTGCGATCGCCCAGCACGCGCTCGATGGCGTCGGCCAGCGCGTGGCTGTCGCCGCCCTGGACGATGACGCCGTCGACGCCGTCGCGCAGGATGTCCGACGTGCCGCCGGCATCGGTCGCGACCACCGGCGTCTCGAACGCCATCGCTTCGAGCACCGCGTTGGGCGTGCCCTCGTAGTCCGACGACTGCACGAAGAGGTCGAAGGCGTGGTGCAGGTTGGCCACATCCGTGCGATGACCGAGCAGCGTGCAGATCTGCTCGAGGCCGCTGTCCGCGATCTGTTTCGCGAGCACGTCTTTCAAACTGCCGTCGCCCGCAATGAGCAGCCGCAGCCGGGGCTGCCGTTCCTTCAGCCGGCCGACGGCGGCGATCAGCAGATCGAAGCGTTTCTGTGGCTCGAGGCGGCCGACGTCGCCGATGACGACCTCGTCGGGTCGCAGTCCGAGCGACGCGCGCACCGCGGCTTCACGGCTCCGATCGCGGCGGAATTGCCGATGGTCGATGCCGTTCAGCACCGTGGTCACCCGTTCCGGCTTCGCGCCGTGCCGAATCAGCTCGCGCCGGATGTCATTCGACACCGCAATCAGCCGCGGGTAGCGCGCCAGCAGCCACTTGTCGATCGGATAGTACAGGGTCAGCTCGCGCGAGCTGTGGCCGGTCCAGCCGTGCACCGTGGACAGCGCCGTCACCGGCTCGAACTTGGACAGCATCAGCGCCAAAAGGTCAGTCTTGTACTCGTGCGCGTGGACAATGTCGATCTGCCGCTCGCGGACCAGCGTGCGCAGTTTCCTCCAGATTCGCCAGTCGAAGGAATTGCGTTCGGTGAGTTCGACGTAGTCGACGCGCAGGCCGGACGCCTTTTCGTCGATCGCAAAGACCTCGTCGCGCTGGTCGCGGATATAGCAGACCGTGACCGCGAAGCGGGCGGGGTCGCTGCGCGCGGCGCCAAGCAGGATCGTCTTCTCGGGGCCGCCGCCGGTCCCGCGGACGCTGCGGAGCTCGAGAACGCGAATCGGTCGGTTCATGAAGCGGTGACGGCGGCGCGGCTGTGCGTGTTGCGATGCGCCGCCCTGGTGACGAGCGCGAGCGCCCTGGCGATGTCGTAGACCGCCGTCACGACAAATCCCTGCAGCAGGCCCAGCGCCCCACGGCCTGGCGTCCGTATCGTCGCGCGAAAGGCTTTGGCAAGCGCGCCGAAGCCGACCAGCGCCACCGCGGCCGCGGCGAGCGGCAGGCCCGGTGTCCAGTCGGCGATCCATGCCGCGAGGCCCGCGCCTGCGCCAGCCAGCAGCAGCGCGTCGACGACCGGCATCATCGCGCTCGGGATGGCGCCCCAGACGATCGGCCGCCGGAAGCTGACGCGCAGGTTGTCGCGCCCGCGCCACAACTCGCTCTTGAAGAGGTCGCGCAGCGTCTTCGGGTCGCCGTGATGGATGCTGCCCAGTCGCGGATCGCCCACGATACTCAGGCCTGATCCGCCAATCCGGTGACAGAGGTCGACGTCCTCGCACGCTTCGAGCGTCGTGTCGAAGCCGCCGACCGACTGAAAGACCTCGCGACGTACCGCCAGGTTGCCGCTGCCGAGCCAATCGACCTCGCCGCGCGCGCGCGTGCGGCCGCGCAGCAGCCCGTACCCGCGCTGCACCCAGGTGCCTTTCGGCGGTGCGTCGTACAAGGCGCCGGTGGCGCCGACGCGGTCGGAGGCCAGATTCTCGATTGCCGCGTCCACCCAGCCGGCGCCAATCTCGTTGTCGGCATCGACGAAGGCCAGCCGCCCGCCGGCAGCCTGCGCCGCGCCGCGGTTGCGGAGTTCCGAGACGCGGACGTTTTCAATCACCAGCACACGCGCGCCCAGGGCCCGCGCGACCTCGGGCGATCGATCGGTCGATCCGTTGTCGACGACGATGATTTCGATCTGATCGGGTGAGGTCGACGCGCCGCGGATGCTGCGCAGACAGGTCTCCAGCCGCACGGCGTCGTTCTTCACCGGCACGATGAATGAGATGAGCGGAGCCGCCATCAGGACACCGCGCCGGCGGGCCGGAGGATCCAACCACGGAGATCACGGAGTTCACGGAGCGGCAGCGCAAACGCTCGAGGTGCACGGCCTGCGAAGCAGGCCGTCTCGCGGGCGCGGCCACGACGAGCGAACGAGCGATCAGATCGCATGGGGCTCGTTCGTCGTCGTGGTCGCGTCCGCGGTGCCGCTGCGCGGCGCGCCTCGAGCCTCTGTGCGCTCTGTGTCCTCTGTGGTGAAATCACGACGGCGCTGCTCTGCTATCGGGAGTCGCCGATGGTCCAGAGCGGGCTGATGCCCGTGGATTCGACATTGAACAAGTTGTACATCCCCGGGATGCTCGTGAACATCAACACGACGAAAACCACCGTGCAGACGCAGAGGTAGGCGAAGAACCCGCGCTGGCGGTACAGCTTCTCGGGGTTCTGCACCGGGCTGTCGGGCTGAAGGCCAATCTTCATATAGAACGCGAACAAGCCGGCGGCAAACGGCGCGAACAGGATCAGCTCGAGGTGGTAGCGGACGATGAACACGCCGGCGAAGAGTGCGCAGGTCGTCGCATAGAAGAACAGGCTGATGAGCAGCCGTTCCTCCGTGTAGTACTGGAACGAACGGCGATACGCGGCGGCAACCTTGGGGTCGCCGATATGGCGGTATTCAGCATACCGCTTCATCGCCATGAAGAAGGCCCCGACCATCCAGTACGAAACGGCCAGCGATACCGGGGGGAATTTCACCGTGACCAGGGCGAACCAGCCGAGCAGCAATCGAATCGGGTTGTTGATGGATTCGCTCAGCACGTCCACGTACGGCCATTCCTTGGTACGGATCGGCGGAACGTTGTAGAGCACGCCCATCACCCACAGCCATATTGCCGAGGCCAGAAAGTACGGATTGAGCAACGCCGCGAGGGCGAAACCAGCGGCCGCCAGCACGAGCCACTGGATGTAGGCGAGCGACGGCTTGACGCGGCCAGACGGCACCGGCCGCCGCTTCTTTTCCGGGTGCAGGCGATCGTTGGGGCCGTCGAGGAGTTCGTTCAGCGTGTAGTTGCTGGACGCCACGAGACACGTCGAGAGCACCGCGATCGCGAGCGGCATGAGGCTCGACCACGACGCGACTCTCGGCTCGTAGAACACCGCCAGGATGACGCCCAGCAGCATGAAGACGTTCTTGAACCAGTGATCGACCCTGGCGATTTGGACGTAGGCCCACAGGTCGATGCCGCTGGTCCGTTCAATGGCGCTCGTCGAAGACACGCTGCAACCTTTCAAAGGAAGGGACAGTCAATACATCCGAAGCGGCCGGCGTGCCGATGATGACGCACGGCATGCCCGCGGCGCGGGCTCCGGCGGCGTCCACTTCGGCGCGGTCGCCAATCATCAGCACTTCGTCCGGGCGGAGCCCAAAACGATCGCACGCGACGCGAAACCCCCGCGGATCGGGTTTGAACGCCTGCACGTCCGGATCGGTCGAGCAGAGCGTGAACGCGAACCGGCCATCCAATTCCAGCGCCTCCAGCTTCCCGCCGGGCGGATAGTCCGAAAACACCGCGGCCGGAATCTCCGCGCGCTCCAACCGATCCAGAAACGGCAGCAGGCCGTCCGCCCGGCAGCGCCGCAGATACTTCAACGGCCGTTCGTGCATCCACTCCGCCGTCACTTGCTTCAACTCCGCTCGATCCATGCGGGACCGTTCTGCGGCCACCGCCAACTGCTGCTCGCCGGCCGCAATACCCGAGCCGCGCAGCGTTTCCTGCGCGTGGCGGTACTCCCGCAGCCCGCGAATCGTGCGCATCCCGCCGATCGGCGACGTGAGCGCGTGAACAATCAGGTCGCGCGCCATCAACCGCCGCAATTGCGGCTGGCGATAGAGCGTACCGTCAAGATCGAACAGGACCGCCCGGGTCGTCGCGAACACGCCGTGACCGTTGGTCATGCCGCCCTCGCCAGGCCCCGATCACCGCGCTGCAACACGCCAGACCCCGTCGTCAATTCTCCCACGAAAGCGCCTGGCGGCCGGACGCACGCGAGGCGCTTCGAGAGGTATATCGGCCCCGCGGCGGAGGAATGTCCTCTCGCGGGCCGCGGCGCTGCACAGCGTTTCCTGCGATCACGATGGGCGGCGGCGGCGCGTGGACGGGCGTGCGCACTTGTGCGATCGCGAGTGGACGCGCCGCCGCGATTCCGGTCCGATGCGCGCCGCGGCGTGCAGCGGAACGACAGCCCAGCCGTTAAAATGGTCGTGGTATGAAACTGTCGATTTACACCGGCGTCAAGGACGGTCTGTTCTACGACTTCCACGTCGAGGCGATGCTCCGGCACCATCTGCCGCTCGCCGACGAGATCGTCGTCAACGAAGGCTTCAGCACCGACGGCACCTTCGAGACCATCACCGGAATCGATCCGAAGATTAGGGTCCACCGCTTCGAGTGGGATCGCAGCGATCCGTCGTCGTGGCACCGCAAGTTCAAGAATCAGGCGCGCCAGCTCTGCACCGGCGACTGGTGCATCCTGCTCGACTGCGACGAGTTCATTCCGGAGTGGGAATTCGAGCGGCTCCGGACGTTCCTGAGCACGACCACGCTGTCCATCGTGCCGGTCCGCTTCGTGCACTTCTACGCGAACTACAAAGTGTTCATGGCGCAGCTGCCGGCGATCGTTCCCGAGCTCGGCTACCGCATCCACCGCAACCTGCCGAGCATCGAAGTCTGGGGCGACGGCGCCAACGTCTCCGAGGGCGGGAAGGCGAATGATCCGTCGCGCGCGGCCGGCGAGACCGCCTTCGAGGTGCATCACTACGGCAGCGTCCGCGAGCCGGCGCGGCTTCGTCAGAAGTGGCGGACGCAAGCCAAGCAGCACGACATGCGCAAGCCGACCTGGGATCGCCTTCCGGGTTTCGTGTTCAACATGTTTCCGCACAAGTGGGACGATCCCGACGTCGAAGGAAAGCTGGCGACCTACGAAGGGCCGTACATCCAGGCCGTCCGCGACGATCCAGACGAGTTCGTCCGCGACGGGTTCACCATGTACGACAAGCTGAAACGAGCGCCCGCCAGGGTGTGAAGTCGGGCTTGTTCGAGGTCCGACTGAAGTCGGACCCTACAAACGCCTAATTGAACAACTTGCCGATGCGGGCGAGGTCGGTGAAGACGATCTGCCGCAACCAGATGGCGACGAGCGCCGTCAGCGTGACCGCCGCGCCAGCGTAGAGCGGACGCGGCAGCGCGCGCCAGTCACGCGCGACCACCAGGTGCGCCGCGTAGAGTCCGAAGATCGGCATGAGCGGCAAGTGATAGCGCGAGTGCCCGAACACCAGGGTGTGCGCGCCGAGAATCAACAGCACGGGAAACAGCATCAGCACGTGGAGGCGCCAGTCGCGCGGCGCGGCCAGCCAGAATCCCGCGGCGCCTGCCATCGCCAGCAGCGCATACGCGAGCACGATCAGCGCGGCGGCGGGATACGCCATCCATCGCGGCGGGTGATAAATCCCCTGCTGGACACCGGCGATGAACTCCCGCTCCAGGCCCCAGAAGTCCGCGAACTTGATCAGCGAGCGGCGGAAGGTCTGCGCCGGATGCGCCTTCATGTATTCAATCGCCTTCGCCTGTGCCCACTTGTCCTTCCGCCCTTCGGTCGGCGCTTGATCGGGGCGCTCGGTGGCAAAGCCCTTCACCCAGCTCTGTTCGCCCTTGAGCGACACGGCGTCCCACATCCGGTCGTCCGGCGTGTACTCGTAGTTCCCCATGCGCAGATTGATACCGCCCATCGTGTCGACGATGGTGGTCACTTCCTGGAGCCGGGTGTTTCTGATCGCCCAGGGTGCAATGACGACGACGTAGCCGACGAGGACCGCCGCTGAGAGTGTGAGACGGCGAACCAACGGCTCGCGGAGCAGAACGAGCAGCAACGGACAGAGCAGCAGCGGCACCGGCCACAAGACGCTCCTGGTCAGCGCCGCCAGACCGAGCGCGATGCCGCACAGAATCGCTCCTGCCGGCCGCGGCTCCTGCACCAGCCGCACGACGAGGAGGACGAACGCCATCAACAGAAACGTGAACAACGTCTCCGTCAGGATCAGGAAATTGGAGAAGATGAGCGACGGGTACAGCCAGCAGATGGCGGCGGCCAGGCGTCCAACCGCCGGATTGAAGGTCCGCTTGCCGAGGGCGTACACGATCGCCGACAGGCCCAGCGCCAGGAGAATCTGCAGCACACGCACCGGCTGGAGGCTATCCGCGCCGAAGACCGACCAGACGAGCGCCAGCAGTCCTGGATAGAGCGGCGGCCGGATCGAGGTGAGCAGTCCCGGTTCCCAGGCGAAGCCGTTTCCCGCCAGGATGTTGCGCGCAATCGTCGCGTAATGCTGTTCGTCGGTGATTGGCAGGCCGAGCGACGAGGTCTGCCAGAGCGTGAAAAGGCGGATGACCAGGCCGATCGCGAGCGAGCCGACGAGCACGCGCCGGCTCCAGTCGTCGGCCGCGGCCGCACGTGAGGCGGGGCGCTTGAGTTCTGCTGACTGCACTACGGTCAGGATAATCGACCGGACGCGGCGTCAGCCGATTATCGATGGACCGGAGCCCCGGACTGAAGCAGCGCTGCGCGGAAGCACGAAACGTCTGCGCACAACTGCACGGCGCGCTGCCGGCTCGCGTGTGTGAAAGTAGAGGCTGATGTCGATCGAAGACTCGCGCCGTCTGCAGAACTGGCTGCTGATTCCGGCGGCGCTGATTGCCGTGCTCTTGTTCGTGGTGCCGGCCGGCTGGTGGCCCTGGGACCACGACGAAGTGCACTCGCTCGTCGAGCTGGGCCTCGTCCCGCTCGATGCCTTTCCGGGCCCGGTGGCGCAGATGGAACGGATGCACCGCCTGGTGCCGATGTTCTACGCCATGCAGCACGCGGCCGTGCTGTTTCTGCCGCAGAACGAGTGGGGCATGCGGCTGCTGTCATCGATCTGCGGCGCGCTGGTGACGCTCGTGGCGTTCAGTGTCGGCGCGCGCGTCCGGGGCACCTGGTTTGCCGCCGCGCTGTTCGTCCTCCTGGCCGGCAGCCAGACGATGGTCTGGCTGGCGCAGCAGAACCGGTTTTATTCGCTGGCGCTTCTGTTCATGGTCGTCGCACTCGCGCTCGAATGGTGGACCGGCGATTCCTGGCTGTACGACGGGCTCGCGGTTGCGGCCGCGGTCGCTGCGGTGCTCTCACACAATCTGACTTTGATCATGTTCGGTTTGAGCGCGGTGGCGCTGACCGCCACGTGGCTGGTTGGGTGGACGCCGCGCACACCAGTGCGCCGCGCCGGTCTCGTGCTCATCGCCACGGCGGCCGTGTATGTGTTCTACCTGCGTCCGCTGACGGCCGGCTGGATGAGCGGCAACACTGGCGGCACGTCGCCGCTCTTGTCATTTGTCGCGCAGGCCGGGATGACGCCGCTGGCGCTCGCGCTGCCCGGATGTGTCGCGGTGCTCAACCGCAAGGACGCGCCGTTCTGGTCGTCGTGGGTGCTGCTGGCGGCACTGGGCGTCGGCTTCGTGGCGGTGAGTCCGCGGATCCTCGGCAACTGGAACCCGCGCTACGGGTTGTTCTTCATGGTGCCGATCTGGTGGCTGGCGGCGATGGGCTGCGACGCCATCATGCGCCGCCTCGAGTCGAATCAGCTGCGCCTCGCTTGCCTGCTTGCCGTCGCGGCGCTGCACGCGCCGAAGCTCGCCAGTCACTACGTCGACGGCTCACGCCACGACTTCCGCACCGCGGCGGCGGTCGTCGCCGCCAAGGCGCCCGGCGCCGGGACTGTGCTCACGAACTGGCCGGCGGAACTGCAGTACTACCTGTCCGGCAGGACGAGCCAACGTCCGCGTTATTGGGCTCCCGGCGAGACGGTGCCAGACGAGGAAACCGTCATCGTCCTGGCGTCGAACGGCTGGGAGCCGGTGTTTCAGCTGCCCGGCCGCGAAGTGCGCGTCATCGGCGAAGTCGGCCGCCGCCGGTTCGACGAGCAGGCGCACATCATCCGCGTCTACGACGTCGCCGCGCGCCGGCAGTGAGGTCCGGCTGAAGCCGGACCCCACCACGTGGCCGACTTCTCAGAATCGCACACTGATTTTCCGGAAGAGGTTGACGGTGTTGCGGTTGGCGGCCCGAGCCGATACGCTCACCCGAGGGATCTCTCCCGACTCATGACGGCCCGCCCTGCTCCCCCGTTGGGCTTCAAGATCGCCCTGTCGCTCATCGCCCTGCTCATGGCGTTTGCCATCTGCGAGATCGGCGCGCGACTCTATTTCCCGCGTCCCCCTGACGACACCCGCCAACCACAGATCGTCTACCGCTCGGATCCGGAGGTCGGCTATGTGATCTCGCCGAGCCAGCAAGGCTGGAGCAACGACGGCTTCATGACCGTCAACGCGCTCGGATTCCGGGGCGCGGAGGTTGCGCTGCCGAAGCCCGCCGGCCGCCGGCGGATCGTCCTCTTGGGCGACTCGGTGACGGTCGGTCTTGGGGTCGGCGATCAGGACACCTTCGGCGCTCAGCTCGAATCAGAGCTGCGGCGCGGCGGTCACGACGTTGACGTCGTCAACCTCGCCGTCAGCGGGTACAACACGCGGCAGGAAGTCGGCTTGCTCGCGCGCCATCTTGCGCGCCTGGAGCCGGACCTGGTGCTTCTTGGCTTCTACATCAACGACGTCGAAGGCAGCGTCGGTGACAACGCGAAGGACACCGGAACACGGATTGCGGCGGAGTCGGCAGCGCCCGGGCAAATTCTCCACATGGAGGTGAGCGGGGGTGGCTGGTGGAACCGACGGCTGCGCAGCAGTCGCGCGGTCTATCTGCTCGGGCGGATCGTCAGCCGGTTCAGCAGCCGCGGTGAATGGGGCAGCTCACGTTTCATGATGGAGCAGGCGATGCTCCAGGGGCAGGAGCCGCCCGAGCTCGAGCGCGGTTGGACCAACGTCGAAAAGGCGCTGGGCGATCTGAAGACGCTGACCGCTGGGCGGATTCCGGTGGGCGTGATCATCCTGCCGTGCAAGGAACAAGTCACGCGTCAGTACGACAGCCCGAAATACGAACAGCGCGTGCGCGGCATCGTCGAGAAGCAGACCTTCTTTCCGATCGATCCGCTGCCGGCGCTCAGCGCCGAACAGCCGAGCCACGAACTCTTCGTGCCCTACGACCGCAACCACCTCAACCCCGCCGGGCATCGTGTCGTGGCTCACGCGATCGCGGTGGAGCTGGAGAAGCGTCGGTCCCTCACGCCGTCCGCCACCAATCAGTAATCGCCATGACCGCGCTGGTGCTGAGCGACGTCTTTCCGCCGCGGCCCGGAGGCAGCGGCCGCTGGTTGTGGGAGCTCTACCGGCGCAGCAGCGGGATGAAACTGAGCGTGGTCGCCGGCGAGGCCGACGGCGATCGTGAATTCGATCGCGCCGCGCCGCTGCCGATCACCCGTCTGCCTCTGAACTCGAACTGGGGCGTGCTCCACTGGCAGGGGCTGCGGCAGTACTCGCGCCGCCTGAAAGAGATCCGTGCTGTGATGCGCCGCGAGCATCCGGACGTCCTCCACTGCGGCAAATGCCTGCCTGAAGGTTTGATCGCCCTCTGGATCAAGTTCCGGACTGGCGAACCCTTCATCGTCTACGCGCATGGCGAAGAGCTGACGCTCGCGCGAACGAGCCGCGAACTGCGAGTCCTCACGGCGCGTGTGTTGCATGGCGCTGACGCGATCGTCGCGAACAGCCGTCACACGCAACGGCTCTTGACATCGGATTGGCAGGTTCAGGAATCGCGCGTCACAGTCGTACATCCGGGAGTGGACACCACGCGGTTTGTTCCGGTCAACCGTAGTGACGAGGTACGCCGACGGTTGGGTTGGACGGATCGCTCGGTGATTCTCACGGTCGGCGCGCTGCAGAAGCGCAAGGGCCAGGACATGTTGATTCGCGCGCTCCCATCTGTTCGCGCGCGCTGTCCAAACGTGTTGTATTCGGTAGTCGGTGAAGGGTGGGAACACGCCTATCTCGAGTCGCTCACACATGAACTCGGCGTCACCGATCTGGTTGAGTTTCGCGGTGTCCCGATCGACGCCGACATGATCGAGTGCTACCAGCAGTGCGATCTCTTCGCGCTGCCGAACCGGCAAGTCGGCTGGGACTTCGAAGGGTTCGGCATGGTCTCGATCGAAGCTCAGGCATGCGGCAAGGCAGTCGTCGTCGGCGATTCCGGTGGCGCCCCGGAAACCGTGCAGGACGAGGTGACAGGACGTGTCGTCAACTGCGACACGCCCGACGGTCTCGCCGCAGCGATCGTTGATCTGCTTGGTGATTCGCGACGGCTCGAACAGATGGGTGCGGCGGCGCGAGCGCGCGCCGTCAGGCTGTTTGACTGGTCGGTGGTAGGCGAGCAGGCGGCGCGCTTGTTTCGCAGCATTCCGGCGACGCGATAGTCAGGACGGGAGGTTCGTCTCATGAGGATTTCGCTTTACACCGCAATGCGGAATTGCGTGCAGAACGACTATCCGTTCATCGAGATGCTGCGGCATCACTTGCCGCTGGTCGATGAAATCATTGTGAACGAAGGGTTCTCGGAAGACGGAACCTACGAGGCGCTGCAGACGGTCGACCCGAAAGTCAGGGTCTTCCGGACCGTGTGGCCCAAGGCCTCGGGCGAAGACTGGTGGATTCACTTCAAGGACGCGGCACGCCGTCAGTGTTCGGGCGACTGGTGCATTCACCTCGACAGCGACGAGTTCATCCCCGAATGGGAATTTACCGGCATTCGTGCGCATCTCGCGTCGACTGACGAGGTGATGGTGCCGGTGAGGTTCTTCAATTTCTGGGGGAACTACCGCGTGTTCCACACCGATCCGGCCAAGACGAACTGGATCACCCGGAAGATGATCATTCACCGGAACCTGCCCGACGGCATCGAGTTCTGGGGCGACGGGTCGAACGTGAAGGCGGCCGGTCAGCCGTTCACCTGGGAGACCTCGTCTAAGTTGTTTACCGTCCACCACTTCGGTGGCGTGCGTTATCCCGGACGGCTGCGCCAGTCCTGGTGGTTGCAGGGCCGGTTCCGCGCCGGCCGTTCCATTACCATCAAACCGCCGCAGTGGGTCTTCGATCTCTTCCCGCAGAAGTGGGAAGACGAGCAGTTTTTGCCGTATCTGGCGATCTACGATGGATCCTTGGTGAAAGCTGTGCGCGAGAACCCGAAGCGGTTCGCGCGCGACAACTACGAGATGCTTCGAGTTCTGACTGAGCGGCAGGCGCGCACGAGCGCGCCGGCACTGGTGGGCAGCGCTGCATGAAGGGGCTGATCCTCACCTACATCATCGCCTACACCGCGACCGTTGCCGGTCTGCGCTATCCGCTGTTCGCGTTGAACGTCTACATCGGGCTCGCGGTGCTGCGCCCGCAGTCAATCTTCGCGTTTGCCGGCGACATCAGCGGGGTGAGCTGGTATGTCGGCTTGTCGGTGCTGGCCGGGTGGGCGTTGAACAAGTTCGGTTCCTGGGACTTGCGCCGCGCGCGGTTGGCCGTGATCGCCTTTGCCGCCTTCATCGCCTGCTTTTTGATCTCGGGTTTCCTGGCGTTGAACACCGCGCGTGCGTATGACTCGGTCATCGACGTCGCGAAGGTGTGGGCGCCGCTTCTCGCCGGCCTCTCGCTCATCAAGTCCGAACGCGACTGGCGTGCATTGCTCTGGACGATCGTGCTGTCGCAGGGATATGTCGGGTTCGAACAGAACCTGAACTACCTGGTCAAGGGTTACAACACCGCCGCCGAGGGATTCGGAGGCATGGACAACAACTTCTTCGGGCTCAGCCTGGTCACGACGATCGGGCCGGCCATCGCCTTGACGATTTCCAGCCGTGTCTGGTGGCAGAAAGCGCTCGCGGCGATCTCGACCGCGCTGATTCTGCACACAATCCTGCTGACGTTCTCCCGCGGCGCGATGGTTGGTCTCGTCGCGGTGTTCGTGGTCTTCTTCATCCTGATGCCGAAGCGGCCCGCACACATGGCCGCGCTGCTCGTCGTCGCGCTGCTGGCGGCGCGGCTCACGGGCCCGCAGCTCATGGCCCGCTACGCGACGACGATTGCGGGAGAGGAAGAGCGCGACGCGTCGGCGGAGAGTCGCGTCGATCTCTGGCGAGACTGCATCATCGTCATCAAACAATACCCGGTGTTCGGCGTCGGGCCGGCGAACTGGCGCACCATCGTCTCGAGGTTTGGATGGGCCGAAGGAAAGTCCGCGCACAGCGTCTGGATGGAGTCGGCGGCTGAAATCGGTCTGCCCGGCGTCACAGCGCTGTTCCTGTTCTTTGCCTTCACGGCGATGAAGCTCTTGCCCATCGCACGCCAGAAACAGCCAGGAACCCGCGTCGAGGCGGGCGCCGCCTTCGGCACGATTCTCGGCATCTCCGGCTTCATCGTCTCCGGCCAGTTCGTTTCGGCACCGGCCCTCGAAGTGGCCTACTACACCACCCTCGTCGGCCTTGCCATTCTCAAGACGCACGACGTGCGCGTGGCTCAGGAGCACGCCGTCGAGGTCCGCTCCGCGCCGGCCGCGCCGCGGGTGGCGCTTGCCGGTCCGGCCGGCTTCCCCTCGCCGATCGCCACACCGTCGTTCGGCGACACGCCTCGCCCGGGTCAGACGCGCTGGAACTGGCGTGAGACGCGGACCGGCTGACGTGCCGATCCGGTGCTCGGTCACGCTGTAGGGTCCGACTTCAGTCGGACCGCTGCTGCGCTCTTGCAGGTCCGGCTGAAGCCGGGCCCCACAGCAGATCAATCCTTGCGAATGTGGACCGTGCGGAAGACGAGATAGCGCGTGGCCACGAAGTTCGAGAGCGTGCCCACCGCGATGCCGATCAATGCCGCGAGTTGGGGCCGCGGGCCAATCACGTACTTCATCATCGCCAGCGTCGTCCCGTAGTTGATGACCGCACCGACCGACGACGCCGCGACAAAGCGCGCAAACTGATGTGCCCAGGATCCGTCGCGGGCGCCGGCGAAACTGAATCGCCGGTTCAGCGCGAAGTTGAAGCCCATGGCCAGGAAGATCGCAAGCGCGATCGCGGCGTTGGTCGGGATGCCGACGCGAAGCAGCGCCGTCAACGCGGCCAGGTTCACCAGGGTTCCCAGTGCGCCAACGACGAGGAACTGCAGCAGCTGTGACCAGACGCCGAACTTGAAGATGTACAAGCGGCGCAGGTGCTTGAGATAGAGCAGCTGCTGCGTCATCGTCAGCTTGCTCTGCCCGAAACGGCGATCCTCGAAATGAATCGGGACTTCGACGACCTTCTCGCAGCCGCATTTCACCATCAGCTCGAGGCCGATCTTGTAGCCGATCGGACTGAACTCGCGGCCGCCCTCGAAGGTCGAGCGGCGCAGGGCGAAGAAGCCGGCCATCGGATCCTGCACCGCGGTCAGCGGCCGTGCCAGCAGCGTTGCCACGCGGCTGTTCAACCAGCGCAGAAAGCCCCAGTCGTCGGCGGTCGATCCGCCCTTCACGTAGCGCGATCCAAAAACGAAGTCGGCGCCGCCTTCGAGCTTGGCGATCATCTGCGGAATCGCCGTCGGCGGGTGGCTCAGATCCGCGTCCATGCACAGGATCACTTCGCCGCGCGCCTGCCGGAAGCCGTCGAGCACCGCCTCGCTCAAGCCGCGCGGACCGGTTCGCTCGATGAGGCGCACCCACTCTTCCGGTCGCGCCGCGACCAGTTCCGCCGAACCGTCCTTGCTGTTGTCGTCCATGAACAGCATGTCGATCGGCACGCCGCACGCGGCACGCACCGCCGCGACCCGATCGATCAGGTGCGGAATGTTCTCCACCTCCTTGTAAGTCGGGACGACGATCGTCAGCGATCGGGTCGTCAGCCGCGGAACGAGCGGCACGACCTGGCCGCGTGGCGGCGCGTCGGTCCGGGTGGGATTGGGCTTCATGGCGTCATCCACTGAGATCGCAGATCGTTACGCGGCGCCGCCTGCCGGCGCGACGCGGTAGACGCGAAGAACGTGTGAAAACTGATCGAAGCGGCGCTTTGAAAACTCGGCCAGCAGGTCGACCCGCCGGCCGGGGATTCGTGGCTGTGCCGCCCAGGCATTCGCCCGGCACACCAGAAGAAACTCCGACGTCGGATAGACCCGGACGCGCGTCCGGACCTGCAGGTTCGCGATCAGCTCCGGCGTCAGATAGTAGGAAATCGTCTCGGCGTCGTCGCTGAGGAGCGGTTCGCCGGGCTGACTGTACGTCTTGAGCACGTCGGCGGCCGCGCGATAGTCGTGCCGCGAGCCATCCTGAAGGTGGCTGAGGAGAAACGGCGCAATCGAAATCGTGATCGCGGCGTACCACGCGAGACCGACCGCGCCGAATCCGACGCGTCGTGCCACGAACTCCATCGCATGGGCGCCGAGCACCCACATCGCGGCCATGTAGAAAATGAAATAGCGCGGATTCCACGACACCGGCGCGACCAGAAAGAACACGAGGCTCCCGGCGAACAGGAGCAGCCACCAGAGCATCGAATCGCCTTGATCGGGCCGCGTGAGAGCCAGCCAGCCGCCGAACAGTGCGAGCGCCAGCGCCGGAGGCCCGGCATGCGCCGAGAACGAGATCAGGACAGGTGTCAGATTGCCGGTGCTCGCCCACCCGCGCACCAGCGGCAGCAGGTAAAACAGGTAAATCGCGACGCTGACGGCCGCGGCAACGCCGCTGCGCAGAACGAGGGACAACGACGCGCGGCCCACGAAGTACAGCACGAACGCCACACCGAACGCCATCACGAACACCGGCAGGACGATGTTGTGCGACAGCACGGCCAGGGCCGCCAATCCGGCGGCGACGGCCAGCATTCCCGCACCGCCGGCGGGACTCCACATGACCGCGAACGCGATCGTCAGCAGCAGCATGGGCAGGCTGTAGAATCGATTCACCTGCGTCAGCAACGCCACCAGCTGGCTGCCGTTGAACAGGATGGACAACGCCGCCGCGTACCAGAGTCCACGCCAGCGCGCGGCAATCAGGAACACCAGCAGCGCCGTCAGCAGTCCGCAAATGAGCGACGGCAGGCGATAGCTCAGCTCGCCGCTGACCGGCAGCCACCGAATGGCGTAGCGCTGGTAGGTATTCCAGACAATCGTCGCCTTCGGCAGGCGAGGGATCTGCTCCGGCGGCACCGAGAAGAACTTGTCGGCACCGTTGTGCAGGATGCCGAGTTCGACGAGCGAGGGGACTTCATCGTCGGCCATCGGCCAGGTCGTGATGCCGTACGATTGGATCGCGAACGCGACGACCAGGACGATCGCCGCCGACAGCCAGAGCCTCGGACCCCACGGCTCGCCGCTGCGCAGTTCTGCGCTGCTCGGGTCGAAGGCAATTGGTGCGGGGAGTGCAATCACGCCAGGACGACGGAATTCTGAGGCAACATCGTTCTCTGTCGAAGCATACATCGCTCTCTCAGTTGTCGGCCCGAGCCCGGCTTTTCTTTGCCGTAACAGTGGTGAAAACGACGCTATTTCCAAAGCGCCCGGGCGACGATATGGTCATCAGCCGTAAGGATTTCCGAGTGGAGCCGAAGACTGTCCTCTACGCCGCCTGGGCGCCGTTCTACAGCGGCGCCGAGCGCGCCCTGGTCGTGCTGGCCGAGCATCTCGATCGCCGCCGCTACCGTCCCGTCGTCGTCGTCGGCACCGACGGCGAGCTGGCGGCCGAGCTTCGCGGCCGCGGCGTGACGACCATTCATCAACCCATCGTCTATCTCGGCGCCCGGACGCTGGCGTCCTGGCTCGCGTGTGTCTCCAGGATCGCGTGGATTGGGCGGCGTGAACGCGCCGTGCTGATGCACTCGAACGACGTGCCGACGTTTCAGCCGGTCGGCTACGCCGCGCGCTTCCTTGGCGTGCCCGCTCTCACGCACGTGCGCTTCCCCGACACGCAGCATGGGTTCGGCTGGTTTCTCAAGCCGGGCGTCCATCGGTCGCTGTTCGTGTCGGCGGACCTTCGCGCCGACGCGATCCGCAATGCGCCGGCGCTGTTTGAACGATCGAGCGAAGTGGTCTACGACGGCGTCGACGTGCCGCCGCTCGCGAGCGACGCCGAACGGCGCGCGCTGCGCGAGGAGCTTGGCCTCCCGATCGGCGAACGCCTGGTCGTGATGGCGGGACAGGTGGCCGAGGTGAAGGGGATCTGGGATTACATCGACGCGGCGGCGCGGCTCGTGGCCCGTCACGTGCCGGTGAAGCTCGTGGTGCTCGGCGATGACTTGAAGAACAAGGGCGAAACGCGAATCAAGGCCGAAGAGATGGTGCGCGAGCGCGGACTGGCCGATCACGTGCGGTTTCTCGGATTCCGCCCGAACGCGCAGCGGCTGATTCCGGCGTTCGACATGGTCGCCGTTCCCTCGCACGTCGAACCGCTCGGCAACGCGACGCTCGAGGCGATGGCGACGGCGCGTCCGGTGATCGGCGCGCGCGTCGGCGGCATTCCGGAAATGGTCGTCGACGGCGAAACCGGCCTGCTCGTGCCGAGCAAGGATCCCGATCGCCTGGCCGACGCCATCGAACGGCTCGTCGGCGATCCGGCGCGAGCGGCTCGGCTCGGCCAGAACGGCCGCGCCCGCGCGATTGCCAAGTTCAGCATCCCCGCGCATGTCAATCACGTCGCCGGCATCTACGATCAGGTGCTGGCCGCCGGATCGGCGCTCCGGGCACGAGCCTCCTGATGAGCGATTCGCGTCCTGAAGTCAGCGTCATCCTGCCGGTCTACAACCGGGCGAAGTTTCTGCCGGCCGCGCTCGAGGCGATCAGAGCGCAGGCGATGCCATCGCTCGAAGTCGTCGCGATTGACGACGGCAGCACCGACGACACCGCGGCGGTACTGCGAGAACAGGAGGCTTCGTTTCCGCATCCGATTCGCTACCTCCGTCAGGAGAACCAGGGCGCGTACGGTGCCCGCAACACCGGCGTCGGCATCGCCCGCGGCGCGTACATCGCGTTCTACGACAGCGACGACGTCTGGCGGCCCGAACACTTGCCGAAGTGCGTGGACGCGCTTCGCCGCCACGCCGACGTCGACTGGGTCTATTCGGCCAGCGAGATCGTGGATCTCGACAGCGGCCGGATGCTGGACCCGAACTGTTTCTACATCGGCACCGAGCCGCGGCCGTTCATGCGGCTCCCGCACGAGACACGCGGCGCGCTGCACGTGATGACCGGCCGGGAGACGGTGCTCTGTCAGATCGAGCATGGGCTCTTTTGCGGCTTTCAGAACTCGGTCCTCAGGCGACGGGTGTTCGATCGCCTCAACCTCGAATGGAAGACGCGGAACGAGGCCGAAGATCAGGTATTTGCGATTCGCGCCGCGGCGGCCGGATTCCGCCTGGCGTACTTCGACGCGGTTCACGTCCGTTATCACGTGCACGGCGAGAACTCGTCCGGGTCGGCCAAGGGCATCAGCGTCGAGAAGTCGGGGCGGGTGTACCGGCCGCTGGTGCGCGGCTACGAGCGGCTCGTCGAGGAGATCGAACTCACGCCGGTGGAGCGGCGGGCGCTCCGCAAACGGATCGCCAAGGAGCTCTTCTGGCATCTCGGCTACGCGAGCTACTGGCAGGCCGGGGCGCGCGATCTGGCGCTCGAGGCGTATCGCGACGCGCTCAGCTCCTGGCCGTGGGACCTCGGGCTGTGGAAAACCTACGTCCTCGCCGTCATTCGTAGCGCGATTCGATAGATGCGCGTCCTCTACCTCACCCTCAACCCCAATCGGGAAAGCACCACGGTGCCGACCGAGGGCTGGTTCCGGCTGCTCGGACCGAAAGGGCTCGAACCGATTCTGGTGTCCAGTCAGAGCGGCGCCTTCCAGAAGTGGGCTGCGGAACAGCGGGTGCCGTGCTACGACACGCCGCTCCCGTTTCCGAACAGCCGCTGGCCGATCCCCTTTCTACGCGCGGTCTGGCGCGTCGTCCGCATCGGCAGGAAGCACCGTGTCCAGCTGGTGCATTGCAACGAGCACGACGTCTATCCGGTTGGGCAATATGCGGCGCGGCTGCTCGGCGTGCCGGTCGTCGTGAGCGTGCACTTCACGCTCCGCGACGGGTTTTCGCCGTGGGCTTTTGGCGGCTCTCGCCAGCCGGCGCGGATGTTCTTCGTCAGCCGCAGTTGTCTCGAGGCGTGCCGCCCGGATGTGGCTGGTGCCGTGTCAGAGGACCGCTGGCGTGTCCTCTATAACGCCGTCAACCTGACGTTCTATCGCCCTGACGCCTCGCTCCGCGCGCAGTTTCGCCGCGAACACCGCCTCGAATCGGCGTTTGTGCTCGGCGCCGCCTGTGCCTTGAGGCCGAGGAAGAACCTGGAGCATCTCTTCGATCTGGCGGCGCAGCTTCCGTCGTCGGTTCGCGTCGCCCTTGCGGGCGGCCCGGTGCCGGGCGACGAAGAGTACGCCGCAAACCTCTTGAAAGAGGCTTCCGCCCGGCTCGGGAATCGCCTCGTCTACATCGGCCATCAGCGCGATCTCCGGGCGATCTACAACGGCATGGACCTCTTCGTGAACACGAGCCATGAGGAGTCGTTCGGTCTCAGCGTCCTCGAAGCGATGGCGTGCGGCTGTCCGGTGGTGGGATACCCGAGCGTGTCGGTCGGCGAAGTCGTGCTGCCAGGGGGAGGCGAAATCGTCCCCCAAGGGGACCTCCCGAGCCTGGCCGCGGCGACCGCGCGCTATGTCGCGGCGCCGGATCTCGCCAACGCGCGCGAGCAGGCGCGCCGACGCGCGGAGCACTTCGATATCGCGCTCATCGCCGATGAATTGTGGAAGGAGTACGGCGAGCTCGTGCGCTAGCCACGCAGTGACAACGCGAGCCGTGGGCCCAACAGCCTGACGAGACGCGCCGTCCAGCCGCCAACCGGTCCACCTGGTTTCTTGGCGGCGATCGCGCTGATGCCGCGGCTGATCGTCTCGAGCTCGTTCCAGCCCACACCCGCCGCGCGGGCCCGGCCGAGCGCGGTCCAGGCATTCCAGAACAGCCGGTCGCCGCTTTTCGCGAGCAGGCCCGGACGATCCTGAAACGCGTCGATCATCCGTGTCATCAGCGCGACGTGGCCGCGGGCGCGGTCGTCGGGCCGCGTCGTGGCCAGTTGCGACTGCGGATGCTGCCGGTAGCGCGCGCCCAGAAACGGAACGCAGACAATTGGCGGTTCGTCGAGCCCGACGCGCCACCACAAGTCCCAATCCTCGAACCAGCGCAGGTCTTCCGCGAATCCGCCGGCCTTCCGGACCGCCTCAATCGGCGCGAGCCAGCAGAGCGGCGGGCCGAAGTTGGAATCGATGATGTCGGGATAGAACGCCGGATACGAGAGCAGTTTGGTGGTGTGCGGCTTCTCGGGATCGCCGGCGTCGAACCACGCGCAGCCCATCAGACCGACGGCACCAGGATGGCCGTCGAGCGCGCCGGCCAGGTGTTCGAGTGCGCCCGGCGCGAGCAGATCGTCGGCGTCGAGAAACAGCACGTGGGACCCGCGCGCCGTCTCGATGCCGCGGTTGCGCGCGTACGACTCGCCGTGATTGGTTTGACGGATGACGCGGACCGGCGGCCCGAAGCTTTCGGCAATCGCCGCCGAATCGTCCTTCGATCCGTCGTCGATGACGATCACTTCGAGCGGCGGGCGCGACTGCGAGACCGCCGACTGCAGCGTGTCGCGCAGGTAGCGGGCGCCGTTGTAGCAGGGCGTGATGATCGAAACGGTCACGCGTCCGGTGGCGGTCGAAGCGCTCACGCGTGTTGTCCCTCGGTCGGCGTGTTTTCGACGGCTGACGACGAGGTCCGGCTGAAGCCGGACCCCACCGTGTCCGCTGGAAGCAGGCGCGCGTATCGAGCCCAGGCCAGCGTGCGCGCCATGCAGACCGCGTGCGGAATGGCGACGTAGCCCAGCTCACGCTCGGCCTTGGCTCCGATCACAAGCGCACGCTCGCCGTAGTAATCGAGCAGGTCCTCTCCACCAGCCGAGGGGCGGCGGTAGACGACGGCGGGATCGCTGCCGAAGGCGCGCAGCAGCCGCTCCTGCATCCGCGGTGACCGGTCCCAGAGCCGGCGCGGCACGGTGCCGATCGGATCGGTATCGAGAATCCGCCGCACGAACCCGCGGAATTCCGATGACTTGGCGATCCCCAGCACGCCGCCGGCCAGGCGGGACGGAAATCCTTTCGATTCGGGATCGCGCTGGTCGAGCGGCGCGGGAATCAGGACCACCTCGAGCCCGTGCGGTCTGCCGAAGTACTCGAAGAAACCGAGAAGCGTGAGCTGTTCGGGGTCCGTGATCAAATACGCGGAGCCGCGCAGCGTGTCGGGCGCGGCCAGCGCCTGCTGGATCGCGGTCACCACGTTGTCGACATACACCATGTTCGCGGGAATGTCGGCGGCGCCGCGGATCGCCAGACGGCCTTCGGAGAGCGCCTGCAGCGGCCGGATGGTGAACGTACGCGAGTAGGGGCCGTAAATGCGCGTCGGCCGCAGCACGATCGTCGAGAGCCCGCGGCCGGCGACGGCCTGCAGCGCCTGCTCGGCGGCCAGTTTGTTCTGCCCGTACTCGTCGGACGCCGGTGGGGCCAGCGGCACCAGTTCATCGATCCGGTCGAGCCCCTGCCGCTGGTGCACGAAGAGGCTGCTGATGTGGACGAAGCGCTTGACGCCGGCGGCCAGTGCGGCCTCGGCCACGATCCGCGTTCCTTCGACCGTCACGCGGCGGGTCTCATCGGCCTTCCACGACGTGCCGACCGCGCAGTGCACGACGGCGTCCATGCCTTTCATCACGCGGTCCATGTCCGCGCGCGAGCAGATGTCGCCGAGCAGGATCTCGTGCGGCCACCGCGCCAGGCGGGCGGCGCTCTTCGGCTCGCGAACGAGCGGCAGCGCGTCCCAGCCGTGGTGATCGCGCAGCAGTTCAACGGTTCGTCCGCCGAGAAATCCGCCGGCGCCGGTGACGAGCACGCGCTTGCGCGGCGACGACACGTGAATCGACGGCGGGACGACTTCGTCGCCTGGCTCGACGAGGTGGGTCCGCTGCGCGTAGGCGTCTTCGATCAGCGCGACGACCGGCACGACGGACCGGCCCGACAGCACCGGCTCGCGGCCGGTCGTGATGCCGTCAATCCAGTCGTCCATCTCGCGGCGGAAGGCTTCATAGCCCGTGAAGGAGGTCACTCCCGGCCAGGAGGCGGTCAGGCGAATCGGCGGACCGCCGGCCGTTGTCCGGCGGCGGTGTACCAGAACTTCCGTGAAACTGGCGCGCGGCAATTCGAGCGTCGCCTGCTCGCATTCGACGCGAAGACTGCCGCGCAGCTCGCGCGTCCGGCTCATTTCCAGCCGGAACGGCACGTCACCCCAGGGCGTCGAGAGCGCGGCGCGGAGCAGACAATCGGTTTCGATCCCGCCGAGCTCGTTGTCGGCGTACGACTCGAGCCGCGGCAGCCCCTGGAGCGCGAACAGCACCAGATCGATGACGTGCGACCCGAGATCGATCAACGTGCCGCCGCCGCCCGATGATCGACGCAAACCGTCCAGCGTCGCCAGCGGCCAGCCGTACGGGCCGCCTTCTTCGGCATCGACCGACAGCACACGCCCGAACTCCTGCCGTTCGATCATCGCCCGCAGCAATTGGACGGAGGGCAGGAAGCGGCGGTACAAGCCGACCGAGAGCGTCAACTGCTTGCGAGCGGCCGCGTCGACCATCCGCCGCGCATCGGCAGCCGCAATCGCCATCGGCTTCTCAACCAGGACGTGCAGCCCCTTTTCGAGCAGCTGCAGCGTGCCCGCCGCGTGATGCCCCGGCGGCGTCGCCAGCACGACGGCGTCGACCAGGTCGCGATTGAGCGTGCCCATGTCGGTGACAACCGAGGCGACGTTGTAGGCGCTGGCGAGCTGCTGCGCTCGCGCGTGGTCCCGATCGACCAGCGGGCCGAGCGCGACTCGCTCGTGGCCGGCCAGCACGGGCAGCAGGCTTTCGCGCGCAACGGCGCCGCAGCCGACCACGGCGACGCGAACGCGGGGAGAAGAAGATTCCACGAGGCTCATCGAGGTATATCGCAGTTCTCAGGCTTCACTTTACCGGCAGGCCGGGCCGCCGTGTGCAGATTTGGTGCAGGGACCTCGCGCGTGCGTTCACGATGCCGCCGTCGCCAGCGCAGCGGACCGCGGTTCGGCGCGGACCACCGTCGAGTTCATGAAGCGGCGCTCGACATGGACGTGGAAGACCCACGCGACCACCAGCGCCGGGATTCCGAAGAGCGGGAGTGAAACGAACGTCGGGAGCGCCAGCGTCCCCAGCCCCAGCGATTCCAGCACCCCGCGCAAGATGTTGATGACCGGCATGTGAACGAGATACAAGCTGTAGCACATCAGCCCGCAGAGTCGCAGCGGCTGCAGCCACGGCGCCGTATTGAGCGTCCGGTCGAAGGGACGCAGCCACAACGCCATGAGCGCGAAGCTGCCGGCCGTGAAGAACTCCTGAAAGACGTTCTTCTCGAGATCCAGGAGCGCTGGCCGCAGCGACAGGACGGCCACGAGTGTGAAGATGAGCGCCGCTACCCGGTGTCCTGCCGGCGTCGCGTAGTTGAGCGCGTAGTACAGCAGGATGCCCAGCGCGAACTGGATCCAGCCGCCGTCGAAGAAGAACCCTTCGATCGACGCCGTCGTCCCGGTCCAGTGCGCGAAGAGGACGATGCCCGCGACGCCGAGGGTCAGGACGAGCGCGGTCGAAAAAAACCGTCGCGGGGCGGCGATGAGCAGGAGGCCGCAGACCGCGTAGAACTGTTCTTCATAGCAGAGCGTCCACGCCGGGCCCAGCACCAGCCCCTTTTGTCCGCCGGTCAGATGCGTGCGCCAGGTTTCGGTCAGCGTCAGCGAGCCGAGCCACTGTGCCGGGGAGTACCACCACGGCCGCAGCAGCGCCGACGATCGCGTGATGCCGCCCTGGAAAAGGAGATCGAGGGCGCCGACCGCCGCGGCCATCAGCAGCAGCGTGACCCAATACGGGGGAAAGATCCGACGGAAGCGGCGCAGGAAATAGGTACCGACCGGCAGGTTCTTGCGCCGGTGATTGTCCACGGTCGCCGAGATGCAGTAGCCGCTGATCACGAAGAAGATCGGCACGCCAATCCAGAGCCGCGTGGCGACGGCCCCGGCGGCGGCATACAGATGCTCGATGCCTTGTGCGGTCTCGCCCGCCGGCAGCTGATAGACGACCGCGTGATTGACGAGCACGAGGAGACAGGCGATCCCGCGCCACATGTCGAGGCTTTCGTAGCGCGGCTGGCGAGGCGCGACCATCAAGAAAACCTACAACGATTCCCGTTGCCAGAGCTCCACGAGAACCAGCACCTGGAGTACGTGATCGGCGGACGCATCTCCGCCGCGAGCGCCGTCCACGAGCGCTTTGAGGGGGCCACGCTGCAGAATACCGCGATCCAGCGTCTGCGCTTCGAACAGCACCTGCTCCGCCAGGTCGAGGAGCGCTTTGCGCATCCAGCCGTCGAAGGCGTGATAGTGGCGGTAACCGTACACGTTGAGCCGCCGCAGCACCGAGTTCAGCTTGTCGAGGACGAATTCCTGCCACGGCCCGGCGCCCGCCGGCGCGCCGGTGTTGGGGTTCCGGATCTTCAGAAATTTCGGATTGATCCGCCGGATCAGCGTCTGGTGAATCTCCAGACCGTCGCGCCATTTCGGGTCGCCGCCGAGCACCGCGCCCACGAACTCATCGTCGGCGAGCGGCAGCCGGACTTCGCCGACGTTGCGGAAGATGTCGAGCGACGGGATGGTGACCCGGCGGTGGTACTCCGTCAGGTAGATGTAGCTGCACAGATCGGCTGGTGAGAGGTCCGCGTCGGCGGCCGCTTCGAGCGCCGCTTTTGGCACGCCCGGATTCGATGCGTCCGCCCACGCCGGCGCGAACAGTCCCGCCGCCCGGCTGGCGTGATTGAGTGATTCCTGCCGGGCGAGGAGATGCGACAGCACCGCGGCTTTCGACGACATGCCGAAGATCGCCGCATCGGTGTGGAACGGGTAGGCGGTGCTGGCCTTGGCCAGCTCGCCGAGATGGCCGCGCAGCAGCACGTCGAAGCGCGCCGGCTCGAACGAACGCAGCGCCAGCACCTCGGTGAAGCCGTGGCTCGTGTACATGCCGTCGGTCAACGACATCATCTGCGTGGCGACGGCTTTCAGATCGGCGAGGAAGCCTTCCTCGAGCGGCACGAAGTGGTGGTCGGTCCCGGCCATTGCCGCCAGCTGTTCGCCGATCACTTCGTCGGCGCAGCCACGCCCGCCAAGCGTCGACGTGTAGAGCGGGACGTGCTGCCGATCCAGTGCGCTCAACAACACCCGCGTGTCGAGACCGCCGGAGAGCGACAACGCGTAGCGGTGCCGTCCTTCCGTGGCCCGCGCCATGGCGGCTTCGAACGCCCCGGTGACGGTGTCGTGAAACTTTTCCTTGGAGAGACCGCTCGAGCGGAACGCCGGCGCCCACGTCGCGTACTGCGAGAGGTGCACCGTCTTCGCCTGCCAGTCGTAGACCAAGGTGGACGAGGGCGGCAGCAGCGCGACCCCCGCGGCCAGCGTGCGATCGCCGGTGGGAAAGCCGAAGACGAACAGATCGTTGACCGCGAGCGGATTGAGCGCGCGCGCGGCCATTGCCGGCATCAGGCTTCGCACTTCCGACGCAAATCCGAACCGATCGCCGGCGTGGAACCAGTAGAGCGGATACGACCCGAAGCGATCGGTGATGAGGATCAGCCGGTGCGCGCCCTCGTCGAGAATCGCCGCGCAGAAGTGGCCCTTCAGCATGCCCGCGGCGGCGACGCCGTGACGCACGTAGAGATCGCCGAGTACGGCCGCCGCCGACGTCTGCCGCGAATTGAGGCCGCTCGCCAGCGCGGTGCGGTTCGTCAGGTCGCCGTGAAAAACCGTGCGCGGATTCGTCCCCGCCGGAAGCTGCGGTTCGGGATGGAGCAGGCCGAGGTGGACGCGGCCGATGGCCCAATGACCATGCGCGTCGACGGCGTGTTCGGTCGTGGCCCGTCCGCCGCGCTCCATCGTCTTGAGCATGCGCGGGAACTGGGTGTGAACGTGCGGCGAGGAGTCAACGAGTCCGAGTAGACCAGGCATGGGTGTCCAGGATCATCTAATCGTCAATTGTGGCAGCAAGCGTATCCGGACGGCGGGTGGTGCCTGGTTCGTTACATCCGTTCACACGCGCGGCGCGCCGTGCAGCGCAGAGACGCTCCGGCGCGGCCGGTATTTGATGATGCACCAGACGGCCCGGACGCCGTCCTTCCAGCCGATCTTCTTTCCTTCCTCGTAGGTGCGGCCGTCGTAGGAGATGCCGACCTCGTAGACGCGGCAGCGACGTTCGGCCACCTTGGCCGTCACTTCCGGCTCGAAGCCGAACCGGTCCTCCTTCAAGTCGAGCGACTGGATGACCTCGCGCCGGAACATCTTGTAGCAGGTTTCCATGTCGGTCAGGTTGAGGTTGGTGAAGGCGTTCGAGAGCAGCGTCAGCACCCGGTTGCCGATCGAATGCCAGAAGTAGAGCACGCGATGGCATTCGCCGCCGACGAAGCGCGATCCGAACACGACATCGGCACGGCCGTCGAGAATCGGCGCCAGCAGCTTCGGATACTCGCGAGGGTCGTACTCGAGGTCGGCGTCCTGAATCACGACGACGTCGCCGGTGGCCGCCGCGAAGCCGGTGCGTAACGCCGCGCCCTTTCCCCGATTCACCGGGTGAAAACGCACCGCCAGGTCGGGCGCCGGCGGCAGGCCGCGCAGGACCTCCGCGGTGCCGTCTTTCGAGCAATCGTCGACGACGATGATTTCCTTGTCGATGGGAACGGCGCGGACGCGTTCGATGAGCGCGGCAATCGTCGCGGCTTCGTTGTAGACCGGGATGACGACGGACAGTTTCATCGCCTGAAGATGATAGCTGAGCCGTGCGAAAGTGCGTCCGCCGCGGGAAAAGGGGAGGCTTCAGGAGCGAATGGACAGAGCCGAAAAAGAGTGGAAACGCGGCGCAAAACCGCTCGCCGCCGAGCTGGAGCTGTGCCATTTCAGGACGTCATCGCATGGTAGAGTGCGAAAACTACCCGTGCGATTCACGAGCAGCGATCTATGAAGACTCTTGTCCGTTTCCTCGCCGTGTGCGTGGGCGTGTGGCTCCTTCTTGCCGCCGCCTGGCCGCTGCGGACGCAGGCGCAAGACGAGCGCCGCCGCGAGAATTTTCGGGGCCGAGACGTCGTGGCCGGCGAAGTGGCAGTACGACTCCGTCCCGGCGCCGGTACGGCGGCGCTCCGAGCGCTCATCGACGCCGAGGATGATCAGCCGGTCGGACGAGGAGCCTGGCGGCGGCTGCGTTCGCGCTCGCGCGACGTCGAAACGCTGATCGCCGCGCTGTCGCGGCGCGGCGAAGTCCTCGCCGTCGAGCCGAACTACATCGTCAGCGCCACCAAAACACCGGACGATCCGTTCTTCCCGCTCTGGGGTCTGTTCAATACGACGACGCCAGGCGCGGACATTCATGCGACAGCCGCATGGGACGCGATCACCGGATCGACGGCGAATGTGGTCGCGGTGCTCGACACCGGGATGGACTACACGCACCCCGATCTCGTCGCCAACCTGTGGTCGGCGCCGGCGCCGTTCACGATGACGCTCGCCGGCCGTACGTTCACCTGCCCGGCCGGCACGCATGGCATCAACGCGATCAGGCTGCACTTCCCCAGCTCGACCGATGCGCAGATCTGCGACCCGTTCGACGATCACAATCAGGGTCACGGCACGCATGTCGCCGGGACGATTGGCGCGACCGGCAACAACGGCGTCGGCGTGGTCGGCGTGAACTGGACGACGCGGATCATGCCGCTGAAGTTCCTGAACAGTTCCGGGAACGGATCAACGCTCGACGCGGTTGACCTGATCGACTTCGCGATCCACATGAAAAACACGTTCGGCGCCGCGGCCAACGTGCGCGTGCTGAACAACAGCTACGGCGGCGGCGGTTCATTGGAGTCATTCATCGACGGCCTGAACCGCGCGGCCGCCGCCGAGATGCTCTTCGTCGCGGCCGCGGGCAATGCCGGCGGCAACAACGACGCCACCCCGTTCTATCCGGCCAGCTACGAGAACGACAATGTCATTGCCGTGGCCGCGACCACGATCGCTGACGCCCGCGCCAGCTTCTCGAACTACGGAGCGACCAGCGTGGATCTCGGCGCGCCAGGGGAGAACATCGCGTCGACGACGCCCAACAACACCTACGGCGCCAAGAGTGGTACGTCGATGGCGACGCCGCATGTGTCGGGTGCGGCCATGCTGGTCCTGGCCGCGTGCAATCAGACGACGACTCAGCTCCGAAACAACTTGTTGGGTCACGTGGATCCGGTCGCCGCACTCGCTGGGATTACGGTGACCGGTGGCCGGCTGAATGTCGATGCCGCACTCCGTTCGTGCACGACGTTGCCGACCACGACGATCACCAGTCCGCCGACCGCATCCGGATATGTGCTGCCCGCATCCGTTTCGATTGAAGCCACCGCCACCGACCCGGACGGCATCGCGCAGGTCGACTTCTTCGCCAACGGCGTGTTCATTGGGAGCGACACGTCGAACCCGTATGGGCTGACGTGGAATCCGAACGCAGTGGGATCGTACGCGCTCACGGCTTACGCGACGGACAACATCGGCGTTACTGGGGCCCTCTCGACGGCCGTCGATGTCACGGTCGCTGCGACGGACAACTCCGAGACGCTGCTGACGACGCAGGTGCCGGATGCGCAGAACGTGAATGACGGGACGAACTACGAGCTGGGCGTGCGGCTGCGGGCGGACGTGGACGGGCAGATCACGAAGCTGCGGTTCTACAAAGGCAGCTTGGAAACCGGAACACATGTCGGCCACGTGTGGGCGACGAATGGGACGCTGCTGGCGACGGCGACGTTCGTGAACGAGACGGCATCGGGGTGGCAGGAACAGATCCTGTCGAGTGCGCTGGCGATTCAGGCGAACGTCGACTACATCGTGACGGTGACGACGGGGACGCCGGGGTACTTCGTGGCGGCGTGGTCGCAGTTTGCGAATCCGGTGATTCACGGGCATTTGCGCAGTGTGGCGGCGGGGGGTCGTTACGGGCCGGCAGGGACGATGCCGGCAACGGTCTCGAATGCCAACTACTTCCGCGATGTGGTGTTCGTGCCAGGAGCAGCGCCGCCGGATGTGACGGCGCCGACGGTGACGAACTTCCAGCCGGCGAACGGGAGCACGGTGAGCGGGGCGGTGGCGGTCAGCGTGGATGCGACCGACGACGTGGGCGTGGTCGGCGTGCAGTTCCAGGTTGATGGGCAGAACTTTGGCAGCGAAGACACGACGGCGCCGTACGGGGTGACGTGGGACAGCACGCTGGTCAGCAACGGGACGCACACGCTGACGGCGATCGCGCGGGATGCCGCGGCCCACACGACGCCGGCGTCGGTGTCGGTGACGGTGAACAACACCGCGCAGCTCTTTGAGACGCTGCTGACGACGCAGGTGCCGGATGCGCAGAACGTGAACGACGGGACGAACTACGAGCTGGGCGTGCGGCTGCGGGCGGACGTGGACGGGCAGATCACGAAGCTGCGGTTCTACAAAGGCAGCTTGGAAACCGGAACACATGTCGGCCACGTGTGGGCGACGAATGGGACGCTGCTGGCGACGGCGACGTTCGTGAACGAGACGGCATCGGGGTGGCAGGAACAGATCCTGTCGAGTGCGCTGGCGATTCAGGCGAACGTCGACTACATCGTGACGGTGACGACGGGGACGCCGGGGTACTTCGTGGCGGCGTGGTCGCAGTTTGCGAATCCGGTGATTCACGGGCATTTGCGCAGTGTGGCGGCGGGGGGTCGTTACGGGCCGGCAGGGACGATGCCGGCAACGGTCTCGAATGCCAACTACTTCCGCGATGTGGTGTTCGTGCCAGGAGCAGCGCCGCCGGATGTGACGGCGCCGACGGTGACGAACTTCCAGCCGGCGAACGGGAGCACGGTGAGCGGGGCGGTGGCGGTCAGCGTGGATGCGACCGACGACGTGGGCGTGGTCGGCGTGCAGTTCCAGGTTGATGGGCAGAACTTTGGCAGCGAAGACACGACGGCGCCGTACGGGGTGACGTGGGACAGCACGCTGGTCAGCAACGGGACGCACACGCTGACGGCGATCGCGCGGGATGCCGCGGCCCACACGACGCCGGCGTCGGTGTCGGTGACGGTGAACAACACCGCGCAACTCTTTGAGACGCTGCTGACGACGCAGGTGCCAGATGCGCAGAACGTGAATGACGGGACGAACTACGAGCTGGGTGTCCGCCTCCGAAGTGACGTATCCGGCCAGGTGACGAAGCTGCGGTTCTACAAGGGCAGCCAGGAGACGGGAGCTCATGTCGGCAAGATCTGGACGACCAGCGGTCAACTCCTTGGTTCGGTGACGTTCGCAAATGAATCCGCGTCGGGATGGCAGGAACAGCTGCTGCCGGCCCCCGTTTCGCTTCAAGCGAACGTGGATTACATCGTGACGGTGACGACGGGCACGCCCGGCTTCTTCGTGTCGGCGTGGTCGCAGTTTACAAATCCAGTGATCAACGCCCATCTGCGGAGCGTGCCCTCAGCTGGTCGGTACGGTCCCGCGGGCGTAATGCCGACAACGGTCTCGAATGCCAACTACTTCCGCGATGTGGTGTTCGTGCCGGACATTGGGAGTGGCGAACTGCCAGTGACCGCGACGGCTTATGCGTCGGGTTTCGTGCATCCCATCGCGTTTGTCCAGGATCCGACAAATGCCAGCCGGCAATTCATCGTTGAGCAGGGCGGCCGGATCCGCGTCGTCGACAACGGCGTCGTTTCGGCGACTGATTTCCTGGATCTGACGACGGATATCAGCACCGGCGGCGAGCGCGGATTGCTGGGAATGGCGCTGGCGCCCGACTACGCCACTAGCGGCCGTTTCTTCGTGAATTTCACGAATCCGGGGGGTCATACGGTCGTAGCCAGGTTCAAGCGCTCCGCGAATCCCGCTGTCGCCGATCCGTTATCACGTTTCGATCTGCACTGGGGCGGCGTCAACGGCCCGACATTCATCGCGCAACCCTTCTCGAACCACAACGGCGGGCATCTTGCCTTTGGTCCGGACGGCTTCCTCTACATTGGCCTCGGTGACGGCGGCTCGGCCGACGATCCTGACCATCGTTCGCAGAATGCGTCGGAATACCTCGGCAAGATGCTGCGGATTAACGTCAACGTGGCCGATCAGGATCCTGTCGGCTACACAGTGCCGATCGACAATCCGTTTCTCGACGCTGTCCCGGTGTCGGCCCTGCCGGAAATCTGGGCGTTCGGGCTGCGCAATCCCTGGCGCTACAGCTTTGACGATCCGACACGCGGAGGAACAGGTGCCCTTGTCATCGGCGACGTGGGCCAGGGAACGTGGGAAGAAGTTGACTACGAGCCGGCGAATCAGGGCGGACGCAACTACGGCTGGCGCAATCGCGAAGGCGCCCATGCCTACATCGGGTCGTTGCCGACGGCGTATCCGGGTCTGACCGATCCGATCGTCGAGTACGACCACAACACCGGTCGCTCGATCACAGGCGGCGTCGTCTACCGGGGGACGGCGCTGGGCGCGACGTTCCGAGGTCGATACTTCTATGCTGACTACGTCATGGGCCGTGTCTGGTCGGTCCAGCTGACGATCGATCAGTCTGGAAACGCGACGCCGTCGAACATTATCGAGCACACGGCGCAGCTGTCGTCGGGTGCGAGCCTCGGCAACGTGAGTTCATTCGGCACCGACAACAATGGCGAGCTGTATATCCTGAACTACGCTGCAGGGACAGTTCTCCGCGTCGTTCTCAACTGAGTCACGCGGCGTTCGCTGAAGCAGATCGGATCAGGCACAACCCTCCCCGTGCATGGCTGTGCAGTCGGTATCACTGCGCGTGTCATTGACAATTCACTAGTGGCCGATAGAATCGATCAGATTGTTCGAACACGCTGGCGTACGAATCCGGCCGATTGAAGAGCGCGATCTCCCAGCGATGGTGAGCCTGCGGGCCGATCCTCGCGTCTGGGCTCACCTGGGCAGCGTGCAGATGATCGACATCGAACAGCAGCGCGAATGGTTCAAGGGGCTGTCGCGCCGCAGCGACCGCAAGTACTACATCTACTGTGACGACGCCCACGATTTCATTGGTGTC
The DNA here is from genome assembly GCA_964577955.1 of uncultured Bifidobacterium sp. GTDB lineage: Bacteria > Acidobacteriota > Vicinamibacteria > Vicinamibacterales > CAVVIG01 > CADEEX01. Next base: position 39,627 of record CAZOAZ010000012.1, read on the forward strand.
GTCCGGACCGACGAAATCGATCCGCTCAACCGCTCGATGCGCATCGGCGGCGACATTCTCCCGGCGTTCCAGGGCAAAGGCTACGGGACGCGCCTCTACGAAATGCTGAAGAAGTACTGCTTCGACTATCTCAACGCGCATCGCGTGTGGTTGCTGGTCCTCGAAGACAACACGGTTGCACAGAATCTCTACCGAAAGACCGGGTTCGTCGAAGAAGGCAGGCAACGGCAGGCAATTTTTCGGAACGGACGCTACCTCGATTACATCATGATGTCGATTCTCCGTTCCGAATACGAAACGCAACGCTGATCTCCATGGCCAAAATTTCACTGTTCAAACCGATGGTCAACGAGTCGGCCATCGAACGGGTGTCACGGACGCTCAGGAGTGGCTGGGTCGGGGAAGGTCCGCAGGTCAAGGAATTCGAACGCGCGATCGGCGAGCGCATCGGGAATCCGCACTGCATCGCGGTCAACAGCGGAACGACGGCACTGCATCTGGCGGTGCTGCTGGCCGGCGTGCAACCCGGCGACGAAGTGATCACGACCGCGCAAACAATGCTCGCGACCACGACGGCGATTCTCACCGCGGGGGCGACACCGGTTTACGCTGACGTCGAGTTCGGGACCGGCAACATCGACGCTCACGATGTGGCGCGGCGCATCACACCGAAAACGACCGCAATCCTTGGCGTCGACTGGGGTGGCTATCCCTGCGACTGGGACGCCCTGCACCAGGCCGCGGGTCATCGGCTTGCGGTCATCGAAGACGGCGCCCACTCGATTGGCGCGACCTACAAGGGCCGTGCAGTCGGATCGGTCTGCAAGTACACCTGCTTCTCGTTCCAGGCGATCAAGCACCTCACGACCGGCGACGGCGGCATGGTCATCGTCGCGAGCGAAGCGGATCACCGTCGCGCCAACCAGCTGCGCTGGTTCGGAATCGACCGTGAGCTGCGTGTTCCGTCCATCCTTGGTGAAGCGATCTGGGATGTCACCGAGCTCGGCTTCAAGTACCACATGAACGACGTGGCGGCGTCGATCGGTCTTGGCAATCTCGAAGACTTCGACCGTCATCTCGCCCGCCGCCGGGCCATCGTCGCGCGCTACCGGAAGGAACTGCACGGTGTGCCGGGCGTCACGCTGTTTGAGCGCCGCAGCGACCGCGAAAGCGCCGACTGGCTGTTCTCGATTCACGTCGAACGGCGCGAGTCGTTCTGCCGGGCCATGGGCGCGCGCGGAGTCGAAGCCTCGGTCGTGCACCTGAGAATCGACCGCAACTCGCTCTGTGGCGGCGAGCGTCACGATCTGCCGAACCTGGCGCGGTTCACGGAGACGCACGTCTCGCTGCCGCTCCACCCGCTGCTCACCGATGACGACGTGACGGCGGTGATCCACGCGGTCCGCGAGGGCTGGCAATGAGCGGTACCCGTCAGATCAACATGTTTCAGCCGTTCGTGTCGCCGACGGCGATCGACCGCGTCTCGAAAGTGTTGAAGGATCGCTGGATCGGCCAGGGCCCGCTGGTTGATGCCTTCGAGCAGGCCTTCGAGCAGCACCTTGCGATCAAGAACGCCGTGGCCGTCAACGCGGCCTCTTCGGCCTTGAGGCTGGCACTCTCCATCGCCGGCGTGGGTCCGGGCGACGAAGTCATCGCCAGTCCGATGACCTGCACGCTGACCAACCACTCCATCCTCGAGCAGTTCGCCGTGCCGGTGTTTGCCGACATCCAGGTCGAGACCGGGAACATCGATCCGAGCGACATCGAACAACGCATCACCGAACGGACCAAGGCGATTCTGGTCCCGCACTGGGCCGGCAATCCCTGCGACCTCGACGAACTGGCAGCGATCGGCCGGCGCCACGATCTGGCGATCATCGAAGACGCGTCCGAAGCGGTCGGCGCGACGTATCGCGGCAAGTCGATCGGCGCGGTGTCGCGGTTCACGGCGTTTTCATTCCAGGCCATCCAGATCCTGACGACCGGAGAGGGCGGCCTGCTCTCAACGCTCTCGCCGGAGGACGCGGAACGTGCGCGCCTGCAACGCTGGTATGGCATCGATCGAAAGGGCCGGAAAGCCAACGCGATCGGCTATTACGACTTCGACATCGAGCAGGTCGGCTACGGCTACCATCTGACGAACATCGCCGCCGCCCTCGGTCTGGGCAACCTCGAGTTCCTGGACGACGCGCTGACCCGCCGGCGGAAGATTGCGCATCTCTATCGCCAGTCGCTCCATGGTGTGCCGGGCTTCCGCTTCTTTACCGAGCATCACGATCGGCAGCCTTCCAACCACTGGGTGTCGGCCCACGTCGAGCGTCGCGTCGAGTTCTGCCGCAAGCTGAAAGACCGCGGTGTCGAGACCTCGATTGTCCACGCGAGAAACGACCTCTATACGGCGTTCGGCGGACGCCGCGAGGACCTGCCCGCGCTCGACCGCTTCGACAAGACCTATATCGCGCTGCCGTGCCATCAAGGCATGGATGACGAGGCCGTCGGCCATGTGGCTGATGTGATTCGCAGCGGCTGGTAGGATCCGGTTTCAGACGCCAGGGCCGCTGGCCGCTGGGGGCCCGGCGAGGCAGCGATGCTGACGATCATCTCGGTCTCGTTCAAGAGCAAGCGGCTCCTCGAAATCAACCACCAGCTCGTGACGACGCTCAATCCGGGCGTCGACTTCAAGTGGATCGTCGTCCAGAACACTCCCGAGGCCGATCAGGCCGCTGATCTCCAGCTCGACGACCCTCGCTTCTCCATGATGCGCGGTCCGGTGCTCACCGACCAGGAGAAAGCGTCGTTCGGGTACGGTTCCATCCACCATGCCAAAGCGCTCAATATCGCACTGAGCTACACCGACTCCGACCTGGTGCTCACGCTGGACCCGGACTGTTTCATCCTCCAGCCGGACTGGATCAAACGGGTCACGCAGTACATCCGGGACCGCAGGCTTGCGTTTTTCGGGACGCCGTACCACCCTCGGAACTTCCGGACCTACCGCGACTTTCCGACCGCTGTGTGCATGTTCGTAGACCGGCGCCGGCTGCAAGAACGGGATCTCTTCACCTTTGATTTTTCGCCGAGCGTCGATCGTCGGCGCGACCGCAAGGCGGTGCGTCAGGGGCTGGTCCATCACACCCTGACCTACAAGAATTTCCTCGGCTTCTTTCTGAACATCGCGCGCCAGCCGCGGCATCCGGCGCTCACGATGGCCGATTGGCCGATGGTGACCAAGGCATGGATCGAACAGCTGGTGCCGCAGCTGCAGGTGGCGAGCTACAAGGACACCGGCTGGCGCGTGTGGAAGCAGTACCACGACACCGCGCCCCACGAAGAGCTGCAAGTCTACGCTGTCGATCCGCGTTCGCGCGGAACGCGGCTCCTCGAAACGCTGCTCCCGGACGGTCTCCGCACCTTTCCACGGCTGCGCGGTCAGGTTCGCCAGACGGCGAACCGCTTTCTGGAAGAGCTCGGCGACAACTGCGAGCAGTTCTACTGGCGGGACCGCTTGTTTGCCTTTCACGTGAATGGCACCTGGTACAAGCCCGAATTTCGCAACCAGGCCTATGAGATGCTGATCCGGAAGCTCGAACAGGTCATCGAAGGCGAACAGCGGTCGACGGGTGACTCGGGCATTCATGCGAGGAACACATGATCAGGCAGGCGTACGAGCGATTGCGCTCCGACGGTGTGCTCGGGTTCACGAAACTCGTCAGCCACCGTTTGATCGGCTGGCCGCCGCGCACGATCCCGCGGTCGAAGTATTTGTCGAAGTCTCACGCGCTCTTTCAGTCGGCCACCGGTCTCGAGCTGGGCGGGCCGAGTGCCGTCTTCAGCCCGGACGGATGCCTGCCGATCTACCAGCTGGCAGCGCGAATCGACAACTGCAACTTCTCGACCCGCACCATCTGGGAAGGTGTCATCGCCGAAGGCCACACGTTCGTGTTCGATCCGTCCAAGGCGCCCGGCCGCCAGTTCGTGAGTGAAGCGAGCCACCTGCCATTCATCGAAGACGCGACCTACGATTTCGTGCTGTCATCGCATTGTCTCGAGCACCTGGCCAACCCGCTGAAAGGCCTTCACGAATGGAGTCGGGTGTTGAAGGTGAACGGAGTCCTCGTCCTCGTTCTTCCCCACAAGGAACGGACCTTCGATCACCGCCGTGCCGTCACCAGGCTCGAACACGTCATTGCCGACTACGAGAATCAAACACCCGAAAGCGACATGACGCACTTCGACGACGCAATCACGTTGCACGATGTCAGCCGAAATCCCGGTGGCGGCGGTTACGAGACGATCGTCGAGCAGGCCAAACGGAATTTCGAGACGCGGTGCATTCACCACCATGTCTTCGATCTCGGGTTCGCGGTCGACGTCGTCAACCAGGCCGGTCTGCAGATCCTGGCCGCGGAGCTCTTCGAGCCCTATCACATCATTGTGTTCGCGAGAAAACTGCCGCCCTCCGACCGCCCTGACAACGCCCGCATTCGGGCGAAGGCGCCCGGCGTCAGGTGGCAACGGCGCTATTGAGTCAGCACGCGCTCGTCTTGAGCGCTCACATCCTCGCTTTGCGCGGCGGCGGCGCAGCGGCGTCGGTCAAAAGAGCAGGCTCTTCGGAGCCGCCGGTCTGAACCTGATGGGTGAACCGCGGCTGATACACGCCCGGGAATGTTTCCGAGTGTTTCGCGCCAGGATCGTCGCCGATGCGCAGCTCCCCGGCCTGCTCGACCCAATCGAGGTCTTCGATCCCGCCGCGGCCGAGCCAGAGGTCGACGCGGTACACGCCAGGTTTCAGAAGCACGTTCCGCAGCGTCTGCGTAATGGTGGCGGTCCCGCCGGCCGGCAGGCTCAGGAACTGGTTGTGAATCGACGAATGGGCGTCGATGACTCTGACACCGGTCGCGTCGTAGATGACTACGCCAAAGGCCGCATCGCTGAAACCCACATCCGTGCTCAGGGCCGAGGTGATGACGATATCGCTGCCTGGAACGGCGTAATCGAGCTCGCGGCCGCCGTCGCCGCGTGCGGCGATGGCGATGCTGCGATAGCGTCCCTTCCCGGAGCCGCGCCGTTTCTGCGCCGTCAGACCCGCGTCGCGCGTCACTGCGGATTGTTCGCTTTGATAGATCGTGGTCACATCGTGGACGTTGCCGTCGGCGGCGACCCGCCCGTCGCGAAGCAGGACCGCCCTGGTACACAGAGCGCTGACTGCTGCCATCGAGTGGCTGACGAACAGGATCGTGCGCCCGGCGCGGGCGACATCGCCCATCTTGCCGAGACACTTGCGCTGAAACTGCGCGTCGCCGACCGCCAGCACTTCGTCAACGATTAAAATCTCCGGATCGAGATGGGCCGCGACGGCAAAGGCCAACCGGACGTACATGCCCGACGAGTACCGTTTGACCGGCGTGTCGATGAACGCTTCGCACTCCGAGAACGTGACGATCTCGTCGAGCTTGCTGCGAATCTCACGCTTGCTCATTCCGAGAATGGCGCCGTTCAGAAAGATGTTTTCTCGCCCTGAGAGGTCGGGATGAAAACCGGTGCCGACTTCGAGGAGACTGGCGACTCGGCCACGCAGGGTAATGCTGCCGCTCGTCGGCCCGGTCACCTGCGAAAGGATCTTCAACAGCGTGCTCTTGCCGGCGCCGTTGCGGCCGATGATGCCGACCACATCGCCCTGGTTGACGGTGAAGCTGACGCCGTTCAGCGCCCAGAAGTGCTCACCGCGTTGCCGCGTCTTCGCGCCGATCCGGATCGTGGGGTCCGGTTCGCCACGCAGCTTTGCCCACCAGCGCGCGAAATCCTCCTGAAGGGTCGCTCCGCCGATGGCTCCCAACCGGTAGACCTTCGTGACGTTGTCGATGGAAATCATTTCAGACACGTTGTCGCTACACCGTGTCCATGAAGGTGCGCTCGACTCTGGTGAAGAGCATGAGCCCGCCGATCAGAAACACCCACATCACGACGAAGCTCGTCGCAAGACCGGAGGGGGTCACGGAACCCGCACCGAGAAACGCAACCCGGAAGGCTTCGAAGATTGGCGTGAGCGGATTGAGCGCCGCAATCCATCGGGCCCCGGCCGGGACCGACGACGTGGGGTAGATGATCGGCGTCAGGTAGAGCAGCAGCTGGATGCCGAACGCGATCAGATGCTTCAGGTCGCGATAGCGCGTGGTCAGCGCGCAGACGATGATGCCGGCGCCCAGACTGTACCCGGCGAGCATGAACAGCAGGAGCGGTGACAACAGCGTCCACGACGTGAAGTGAACGTTCGCGCCGATCGAGCGGTAGTAGGCGAGCGCGACGAGAAACATCGAGAACTGGATCGCAAACGCCACCAGATTCGAAAACACAATCGACAACGGAATGGCCAGCCGGTGGAAGTACACCTTGCCCATCAGTCCGGCGTTGTCGATGAAGGTTTTCGACGTGTTCTCGAGGCTGGTTGAAAAGTAGGTCCACGCGACGTTTCCGAGCATGTAGAAGAGAAACGGCGGGACGCCGTCGGTCGCCAGCCCGGCAATACGTCCGAACACGATCGTGAACGTGATTGTCGTGAAGAGCGGCCGGATCAAGTGCCAGGCCGGACCGAGAATCGTCTGCTTATACACCGAAACGAAATCGCGCCAGACGAACAGGCTGACGAGATCGCGATAGCGCCACAACTGGCCCAACCGCCAGTCGAACCAGCCGCGATGCGGCGTGATGACGGTGACGAGCGGCGGGACGGCTGAGGACTCGCTGGCCATGAAGATCCGAATCATTGTACCCAAGGACCGCCGGGCAGTTGTGTGCGCCGGCGAACTCTCTGCGCCGCCGTGGGCAGCCTCGCGAACGCCGTCAGAATCGGACGATTGCGATAAAGTGTCCGGTGTCACCGCCGATTTACACTGAAGGTGTCCACGCGGCGCATGCGCATAGCGGTCTGGCACAATTTGCCGAGCGGAGGAGGCAAGCGTGCGCTGTACGACCATGTGCGCGGCCTGACCGCGCGCGGCCACGACGTCACCGCGTTCTGCCCGCCGAGTGCCGACCAGGACTATCTGCCGCTCGCGCCCATCGTGCCGGAACACGTGCTGCCGCTGACAGAACCCGACCCGCCGCCGGCGCCTTTACGATGGCTCATGCAGCGCGCCGGCGCGAGCGCCGGACGGCTGCCAGAAATTCCGCCGATGCTTGCTCACGCGGCAGCGTTCGCCGCAATCGTCGAGCGCGGCGACTTCGATGTCGTGCTTGCGAGCTCGTGCCGGACGTTCTACACGCCGTTTGTCGGCCGGATGTTGAAGATACCGTCGGCGCTCTACCTCAACGAGCCTTGCCGCAGACTGTTCGAGGCGCGGCCGTCGCTGCCCTGGCTCGCCGCACCGTCGCTGCCCGGGCCGTGGTGGCATCCACGCACCGCGCGACACTGGATCGGCGATGCGATTCGCGTCCACTCTGTGCGAGTGCAGGCCCGCGAGGAATGGACCAACATCCGGGCCTTCGAAACAGTCCTGGTGAACTCACGGTTCAGCCGCGAGAGCGTGCTGCGCGCGCACGGCTTCGACGCCGAGGTCTGTTACCTGGGCGTCGACACCGACCACTTCATGGCCGGCGACGACGATCGCGAGCCGGTCGTTCTGTCGGTTGGAGAATTCGGCCGCCACAAGAATCCGCTCTTTGTGATCCGCGCCGTCGCCGCCACGCGCCGCCGGCCACCGCTCGTCTGGATCGCGAATCGCGTCGATGAGGCTCTCTTCGAGGAAGCCACCCGCCTCGCTGCCGCCCTGGCCGTCACGATGATTCTTCACACCAACGTCTCCGAGGGCGAACTGGTGCGGCACTACCAGCGTGCTGCCGTATTCGCGTATGCGCCCCGTCTCGAGCCGTTCGGATTTGCGCCGCTCGAAGCGAACGCCTGCGCCACGCCGGTTGTGGCCGTCGCCGAAGGCGGTGTCCGCGAGACCGTCAGCCACGGCGAAACCGGTCTGGTCGTCGACGGTGACCACGGAGCGATGGCCGCCGCTCTCGACCTGTTGCTGGAGAATCCCGTCATGGCCCGGGAGATGGGAAGGAGCGGTGCCCGGCTGGTCCGGCGGTTGTGGACGGTCGGTGCGTCGACCGATCGGCTGGAAACATCACTTCTCGCGATCGCGAGAAACTCCCGTCACGAGCTCGAGCGCCGGCGCAAGCGGGCGATCGCCTGACGCAACAAGGAGCTCGCCGTGTCGCCGGCTTGCGCGTAATCGTTGTGGTACGCTCATTCGATCTACTTCATGACCGGGTCTGACACATCGGTCGTCATCCCGACCTACAACGGGAGCAAGTTCATCGCCGGTGCCCTGGCGACGGTCTTCGCACAATCCGTCCTGCCGCGCGAGATTGTCGTCGTCGACGATGTATCCACAGACGATACCGTGGCGGTCGTCGAGCAGATCGCGAAGACGGCGCCGGTGCCGCTCAAGGTCGTGCGGATGCCGGCGAATAGCGGTGGCCCGGCGCGGCCGATCAACACTGGTGTGGCCGCCACCACCGGCCCGCTCGTCGTCCTGCTCGAGCAGGACGATCTCATGGCGCCCGACCGCCTCGAACGAATCAGCGCCGCCGCGGCCCGTCACCCGGAGGGTGGCCTGATCATCGGCCGGCCGGCGATCGTGGAGGAGAAGGACGGGCACCAGACGTGGACGCCGGTCGACGCGCCTTCCGATTTGCCGCAGTTCAAGGCGCACGCGGCCGGCGAGACCTTCGTCATTCCGCAGGACGCGGCGTTTCGCTCGTTGATGGCCGCCAACTTCATCTACAGCAACAGCAACGTCGCGATCCGTCGCAGCCTGTTCGATCGGATCGGCACCTTCGATGCGCAGTGGCCGATCAACTCCGACGCCGACTTTGAATTCCGGGCGATTGCGGCGGCACCGATCGTCGTCGTCAACGCCGTCACCTGCGGCTACCGGTCGCGGCCGGAAAGTCTCTATCACTCGCGCTACGCGAGAGGCCGGCGCGATGGTCTGTTGATTCGCTTGAAGTGGGGCGCGCGCCACTACGACTGGGCCGCGGCGGAAGTGAAGGGCGTCTACTGGGCGCTCCGGTCCGAATTCGCCGACCTCCTGCGCCAGGGCGATCGACAGGCCAGCTGGCGCGTCGCCCGCGCGCTCGTCGCGAGCAGCGTCTTCTGGCGGCACGTCGGATCAGGGGTGGGTCTCGCGCGGTTCTGACTGATGTAGGGTCCGGCTTTAGCCGGACCTAGGAGTCCCTTGTAGGGTCCGGCTTTAGCCGGACCTGCAGAGCCTGCGATCGCTCGAAGGTCCGGCTGAAGCCGGCCCCTACAACAAGCCAAGATGCTCGAAGGTCCGGCTGAAGCCGGACCCTACATCACATAAAGCCGGCACTACAACGTGCCAAGAAGATCGTGTAGGTCGTACACGTCGGATCCGGCGAACGGGTAGTCGGTCACCCCCGTCACGAGACCCGCGCGCACCGGATTCCCGAGGATGTAGCGCGCGACCACGGTCGTGAGTTCTTCGCTGCGCAACACATGCTCATAGCCATACCGTTGCCACAGACGCTCGCAAAACTCTCGTTGATGACAAAACCCTGAATACTGTTTCGCCTTTGACATGAATGCACGGCAATCGGAGGCGTCGGTTTGCCCTTCCACCAGCAGGTGCAGGTGGTCAGGCATGAAGCAAAAGGCCGGTATGAGGAACTGTTGTTCGGCGGCTGCGCGCCGGATCTGATCACGCGCGAGATCCACGATTGAAGGCGTGACAAAGATCGGGCGCCGCTCGTGTGTCCCGAAGATCAAGTGATACCGATGCGGTCCGAGATAGGAGAAGGAGGGCAGTCGTTCCGGGTGCACGCGGGGGAAGGAGCAAGTGCCGCGCCGTACAGGTCCGGCTGAAGCCGGACCCTACATCGTGCCTGCGGTCAGGTCCGGCTAAAGCCGGACCCTACATCCTGCCTACAGGGGTCCGCACGCTCTTCAGCCAGCGCTCCAGAACCCATGCGGCCCACAACGCATAACCGGATTCCTTCGTGCCCGCACGATGCGCCTCGAACCTGGCGCGCAGCTCGGCGAGCTCGACGTGCGACGCAATCGCCGACGATGGGCTGAGCACTTCATCGCGGAACTGGCCCGCATTCGGCTGCGCAATCCACTCGCCGATCGGCGCCGTGAAGCCGCGCTTCGGCAGCTGCCACAACGCGCCGGGCAGACGCCGGCGCGCGAGCGCCCGCAGCAGCGCCTTGCCCTGACGTCCAACCTGCTTCTTCGCCGCCGGAATCCGGAACGCCAGTTCGACGACGCGGCGGTCGAGGAGCGGGCAGCGGACCTCGAGGCTGTGCGCCATGCTCATGCGGTCCACCTTCACCAGTGGATCGTTCGGCATGTAGACCTTCAGGTCGGCGTATTCCGCGCGCTGCACGGGATCCTTCGACGGACAGCGCCGGTACGGTTCGGTGACGGCCTGGTAGACGGGACTCTTGGTGACGTCGGAGTCGGGCGAGAGGCCGAGCAGGCGGCGCGTGTCGGCCGGCTTCAGGAACGCGAGGTCCGCGTAGTAGGCATCGGCCGGATCGCGAGCAAGATTCTCGAGCAGCGTCCCGGCGCGCAGCGGCTTCGGCACCTGCGGTCCGCGCGGCCACACCGATCCCATCCAGCCGGCGAGCGTGCCGGAACCCGGCGGCATGAATTTGCGCGCCGCGCCTTCGAGCGCATGCGGCACGTAGCGGAAATCGTAGCCGGCCCAGCTCTCGTCGCCGCCGTCGCCGGAGAGCGCGACGACGACGTGGCGGCGTGCCTCGCGCGACACGTACCAGGTCGGAATGGCCGACGAGTCAGCGAGCGGTTCGCCCAGATGTGAGGTCACCGCGTCGATCACTTCACTCAGTTCAGGGCGGATCGTCGACGCGTGGTGATGGCTCTTGACGTGCGCCGCGGTCAACGCCGCGGCCTCGAGTTCGTTGTGCCCTGTCTCGCCGAAGCCGACGGTCGTCGTCACCAGACGATCGCCGAGCGCCTCGGCCATGTACGACACGACCAGGCCGGAGTCGATTCCGCCGCTCAGAAAGGCGCCGAGCGGCACTTCGCTTTCGAGCCGATCGTGAACGGCGCGACGCAGCGTGTCGTCGATGTCCTCGATGAGCTGTTCGGCCGGACGGTCGTCGGTGTCGAACTCGGTGACATCCCAGTACTGCGCCGTGCGGATGCGGCCGTTGCTGGCGTGCAGCCAGTGCCCCGGCATCAGCTTGAAGACGTCCCGGAACGGCGTGGCCGGTGCGAGGAAGTATCCGAGCGAGAGATAGCCCTCGAGGGCCGTGAGATCGACCTCGCCCTTCCAGCCCACGGCGTGGGTGAGGGCCGGCAGCTCGCTCGCGAAATACAGCACGCCGTCGAGCGCGGTGTAGAAGAACGGTTTCTTCCCGAGGCGGTCGCGCGCCGCGAAGAATTCCTGACGCCGGCCGTCGAAGATCGCCAGGGCGAACATGCCCTCGAGCCGATCGACGCACGCGGGACCGTACTCCTCGTAGGCGTGGATGATGACTTCCGTGTCCGAGGACGTGCGGAACCGGTGTCCTTTGGCTTCGAGCGGGGCTCTGAGCGACTTGTGGTTGTAGATCTCGCCGTTGAAGGTCAGCCACACCGAGCCGTCTTCGTTGGCCATCGGCTGGTGGCCGCCGGCGCGATCGATGATCGCCAGCCGCCGCTGCGCGAGCGACGCGCGCGGATGCTGTTCGTAGAAGCCGTCGCCGTCCGGACCACGATGGGCCATCGCGCCGTTGATCCGGTGGACCGATCGGCGGACGTCTTCAGAAAGCGGTCCGTTGAGCCCGAAGGCGCCGCTGATGCCACACATAGAGTCAGGCCGCTGCCGCGCGCACGTAGGCGTCGCGGTATTCACGCACCATGCGATCGAGGGTGAATCGAACTTCGACGCGCTGGCGTCCGGCGCGGCCGAGGGCGGCGCCGCGTCCCGCGTCGCGCGCAAATTCGAGCAGCGCCGCCGCCATCGCCTCGTGATCCCTTGACGGCACCAGCGTCGCGCAGCTCGCGTCGACGACCTCGGGCGTTCCGCCGACGCGCGTCGCGACGACCGGAAGACCTGCCGCCATCGCTTCCAGGATCGTCAAGGACACGCCTTCGCTGATCGAGCTGTTCGCGTAGGCATCGCACGCCGCCAGGATCGTCCGCGCATCGTCACGGTGCCCCAGGAAACGCGTCGAGACGCCGCCGTCGGCCGCTGCCGCGGCCTGTTCGAGGGTCTGGCGTTCGTCGCCGTCGCCGATGACCAGTAGCTGCGCCGGCACGGTCCGGTTGACGTCGGCCATCGCCCGCACCAGCACCGTCAGGTCCTTCACCGGATCCAGCCGCGCAATCGTGCCGACGACGAACGTGCCGTCGGGGATGCCCAATTGCGCGCGCACGCGGGTGCGATCCGCAGGTGTCGGCAAGGGGCCGATGTCGATGCCGTTGTAGATGACGCCGACCTGTCCTGCCGGGAAGCCTTCGGCGACGATGTGTTCGCGGAGATCGCCGGAGACCGCGTAGACCTGATGCGGAAGGCGCGACAGCAGGCGGTTGGCGAGCTTCCGTTTGGATGATGGCGGCGCATCCGACAACCGCCCGTGTTCGGTGAAGACGATGCGGAGCGATGGATGGAGGAGCCGCGCCACGCAGGCGTAGACGAACGGCGAATAGTGATGGCAGTGCACGACGTTGACGCCGTGGCGGGCGGCCACCTCGCCGATCCGGACGCCGAGCGACGGCCTGAAGCCGGCCGTCCGTTCGAGCGCCACCACGTCCAGTCCTTCTCCCTTGAGCGCGTGGCCCCACGATCCTTCCTGATCGAGGCAGCAGACGGCCATCGGCATGTCCTGGCGGAGACGCCGGACGATTTCGATGACCAGGCGCTCGGTGCCGCCGGCGCCCAGGCTCAGGACGACTTGCAGGACTCGGGTCAACCTTTTTGAATCTTCGCCAGCTGCGCCCTGGCGTCGTCAGCGCCCTCGAACGACGCGTCGAGCTTCAGCGCGCGCTCGAACGACTGCCGCGCCTGTGGGGTCTTGTTGGCCATGACATACGCCAGCCCGAGGTGATAGTGAATGATCGGGCTCGACGGGTTCTGCTGGGCGCCTTGCTCGAAGGAGGACGCCGCGAGGCCGCCGAGTTTCTTCTGCAGGTAGATCCAGCCGAGCGTATCGGACACTTCCCAGCTCTTGGGCATGCTGCCCTTGGCCATCTGCGCATACTTGAGAGCCGTGTCGAGATCTTTACCTTCCTGGGCGTAGCTCCAGGCGAGGTTGTTCGCGGCCACGCCGGCCTTCGGATCGACTTCGAGCGCGAGCAGGTACTGCTTGCGCGACTCCTCGTTTTTCTTCTCGAGCGCCAGGATCGATCCCAGCACGGTTCGGGCGAGCACCACGGTTGGCGTGCGGGTGCTCGTCGCAAGGCGTTCGAACTCGGTCTTCGCCTCGGCGACGCGCTTGGTCAGCATGTAGAGCGTGGCCAGGTTGCCGTAGCCCTCGATGTTGGCCGGATCGATCTCGACCACCTTGCGGAACGCCGCTTCGGCCTTCGGCGCGTCGCCGGCGGCGACGTAGGTCGTACCGGCCACGTTCCAGAACGCGGCGTCTGGCGTCGTGCTTCGGGCCAGGCGGGCGTTCAGGCGTCCGAGCGCGAGGTCGGTCCTCTTCTGTGCCAGATCCACTTGAATCAGGCCGGTGATGGCTTCGCTCGAATCCGGCGTCAGCTCGAGGGCGCGCGTATACGAGGTCCGGGCGTTGGCGAGGTCGTTCCGCTGCAGATAGAGCAGCCCCATCGTCCGGTGCACTTCGGAGCTGTTGTTGTTGGTCTGGAGGAGCCCTCTGAGGATCGTCTCGGCTTCCTGGGTCTTGCCGTCGATGATGAGGACGCGGGCCCGCAGAAGATTCGCGGGACCCGAGAGCGGCTGGAGCTTGAGCGCTTCCGCGATGAAGTCGTTCGCGCCCTTCGAGTCGCCAGTGCCGAGATACAGGTTGCCAAGCCTGACGAGCGCGGAATACGACCCGGGCCTGCGTTTGTTGAATTCCTGAAGCGTCGCGATCGCGCCGGTGGCGTCGCCGGTTGATTCCTGGAGCTGGCTCTTGAGGAAGAGCGCGCCCGACGATTGTGGATTGGCCTCGACCGCCTTGGTGGCAGCGGCCAGCGCGTCGGCCGGCTTGTTGTCGAAGACGAAGAGCCTGGCTTTGGCGAGCAAGGCGGCTTCGTTCTTGGGCTCGGCCTGGAGGAGGCCGTCGACGGCGGCGTGCGCCTTGTCCTTCCGGCCGGCCGAGTAATCGACGCTGGCGAGACGCAGCTTGGCGTCGGTGGCGATCGACCCTTTCTCTTTGGTGAGCGCTTCGTAGAGCGGTAACGCTTCGTCGTTGCGCTTCTGTGAAAGGTAGAGGTCGGCCAGCGTCAGTCGAGCACCCGGTTCGCCCGACGCGGCGACGTACTCCTTCAGGTACTTTTCACCGTCGCTGACGCGCCCGTTCCGCACGTAGAACGTCGCGAGGGTGAGTACCACGGCATTTGATTTGGGATCGAGCTCGTAGGCGGTTTTCAATTCGGTCTCGGCTTCGTCGGGTCGGCCGACGGACCAGAAGTAGTTGGCCAGCGCGGCGTGAGCTTCGGCGGATTTTGGCGCGGCCTCGACGGCCCGCTTGAAGGCAGATTCGGCTGCGCTCCTCTCGCCCTGGCTCAATTTGAGGAGGCCAAGGTTCGTGTACCAGAGCGTGCGCTGCGGTTCCTGCTCGATCGCCAGTTCGATCTGCTCGACCGCGCCTTTGTACTCCTTGAGGCCAGCCATCGCGTTGCCGAGGAGGATCAGGCTGTCGGGGTTCTTGGGGTCGACGTCGAGCGCCGCCAGGGCGCGGGCTCGCGCTTCGGGATACTGGCGCGCCAGCAGCAGGAACTGACCGGCGCGGAGTTGCGCAGGAATGTCCTTGGGCATCAAATCGGCCGCACGCACGTACTCGCGCATGGCGTTGGCCGGGTCGTTCATCCGCTCGTAGATGCCGGCCAGCTTGAATCGCGCGATCCCGAAGCGCGGATCAGCGGCCGTGGCTTTGCGGTACTCGATCCCAGCTTCCGAAAACTTCTTCTGCTCGACGAACTTGTCGCCCGCCGCGACCGCCTCACGCTTGACGACTTCGGGATCTTTCGAGCAGGAAATGGCGAATAGCAGGACGCCGACGGCGCTTGCCCATTTGACGTTCATGATTGTCGTTCTCCGGACTACTTCAGCTATCTCGGTTGCACTCGCTTCATTCTACAGCGGGGTCCGGTGGTCGCCTGGGTTCTTTAGAGCCTTTAGATCCAGCGCTTTGCGTCAATCAGTGCAGGCGGAGTGCGAACGAAAAAGCAAACGGCCGCTCCCTCGAATGAGGAGCGGCCGTTTGGTGGAACCGTGCGACGTGCGGGTCTTACTTCTTGGCGGCGCGGCGGCGGCGAGCCGCGACGAGCGCGCCCACCCCGAAGGTGAGGAGCGTCGCCGGCTCCGGCACGGCGGTCGCTTCGAACGTGCCTGACCAGGCGTTGATCGGGAGCGTGCCGGCGATCACCTGTGCAATGACCGCCGCAACCGTGGTGTTCGTGTACTGCGCCGAGATGATCGCGGTCCAGGTGCTGACGAGCAGCGGCGTGGCCGAGTCCACGGCGAAGCCGCTGACGGTGATTGAAGCATCCACGTTGGTGCCGTTCTGGTTGAGGATGAACGGCAGGCCCGCCGTGCCGGGGTTCAGGAAGGTTTCCGTGAACGACCAGGTCGGATGCTCGCTGATCAGGAAGAAGTTCGGGATGCCCGCCGACGCACCAACCGGCACGTTGTTCGCGTCACCGGCGTAGGGCCCGGCCGGATCGCTCATGTCGTGAATCGACTCGGGCAGAGCCGGGAGGCCGGTTCCGGCCGCACCGAATCCGATCGCGCCGAACTCCGGTCCGGAGAAGACACCCGTACGAGTCGCGGGCGCCGTCGCAATATCGAACGTACCGTAGGTCGCCACGGCGTTCGGAGGCGGGTCGAGGGTCGCACCCGGATCGACCGTCCAGTCGACGTTACCCAGCGTGATATTCACGTTGCCCAGGGTGAAATTGAACCGACCGACGATTTCGACTGCCTGGGCGGGCTGCGCGGCGGCTGCCAATCCCATAACACTCATTGCACCAAGAACAGCCACACGACGCATTGCACTCAGCATGTTTTCACCTCGAACAGGGGAAGAAGTCATGCGCCCCTATAGAGCACGGGTTATGCCGTACGGTTGGGACCGTTGGTCGCCATCCGGCCGCTCAGTCCAAGTGGCTGTCCCGAATGAGGTTGCCGGATGGAGTTTGGCGTCTTGCCCAAATCTGCACGCTGGCCGGAAGTTCGACACGAGGGAGATTACAGGTCCGCGTCTGGAGGTTATGCACATATTGGCAGATCCCATTTGAATTCAATGGTTTGCGCAATATTGTGCAGAACTGCCAACGGGGTCGGATGAAAAGCAAAACGGCCGCTCCCCTTTTCGAGGAGCGGCCGTTTTGGTCGAACGACTGTGAACTCGGTCTTACTTCTTGACGGAGCGGCGGCGGCGAGCCGCCACGAGAGCGCCCACACCCAAGGTGAGGAGCGTGGCCGGCTCCGGCACGGCGGTCGCTTCGAACGTGCCCGACCAGGCGTTGATCGGGAGCGTGCCGGCGATGACCTGCGCAATCACATCCGCAACAGTCGTGTTCGTGTACTGGGCCGAGATGATTGCGGTCCAGGTGCTGACCAGCAGCGGCGTGGCCGAATCGACCGCCGTGCCGTTGACGGTGATCGAAGCGTCCACGTTGCTACCGTTCTGGTTGAGGATGAACGGCAGGCCCAGCGTTCCCGGGTTCAGGAAGGTTTCCGTGAACGACCAGGTCGGGTGCTCGGCGATCAGGAAGAAGGCCGGGATACCAGCGGACGCGCCAACCGGCACGTTGTTCGCGTCACCGGCGTACGGGCCGGTCGGGTCGCTCATGTCGTGAATGGACTCCGGAAGGGCCGGAAGACCGGCACCGCCCGCGCCGAGACCGATCGCGCCGAATTCCGCGCCCGAGAACACGCCCGTGCGAGTAACCGGCGCGGTCGCGAGATCGAACGAGCCGTAGGTCGGCACGCCATTGGGCGGCGGATCGGTCACCGCGCCAGGATCAGTCGTCCAGTCGATGTTACCGAGCGTGATGGACACGTTGCCCAGTGTGAAATTGAAACGACCAACGATTTCGACTGCCTGGGCCGGCTGCGCTGCGGCTGCCAATCCCAAAACACTCATTGCACCAACAACAGCCACACGACGCATTGCACTCAACATGTTTACACCTCGAACGGGGGAAGAAGTCATTCCTGGCTCTACATTAAGCATGCGCCATGCCGTGCAATTCAGTGTGGCTGCCAAACCCATTGAAATCACAGCAAGTGACTTATTTGCAAAGCGTTGATGGCGATCACTTGAGCTCCACTGTGAGAAGCCGGACACTGAAAAAGTTCAGCGTTTGGCTGATTAAAGACGTGTAATCCACCGCAGTTCTGTGCAGCGGCATCCACGCAGTCCGTAACTGACAGCTCGTCAACATTTTGACAGGCCCCCAATAACGATTTTGTGAACCGTTCACCCCGTCTGTAACGGGTGGTATGACACAGTGTACGTCGATTCCAGACACACCGCGCACTGTCGTCCGCCAGCGCCTGGCCACAACTCACACTGAAATAACGGTTTGTACTGTAGCAAGCGAACAGGGGGTGTAGCCAGGGTGTAAAAAATATCTAGTGGCACGTCTGTTGGAGTTCCCCCTGTGGGCGCGGACCCCCAACCCTGCCCACGAATCATTCAGTTCATTGAATTGCACAGTCGCAGGGTTTGGTGTGCTTATGCCGAAACTACTCGAGAGAAGCATTCGATGCATCGACGAGCGTCTGGTCCTGCTAGCGCCTCCGCATCTCGCCGTGCCGGGAGCGTTCCGGAACGTCGAAGAGGACCTCGTCGAGCATCGCACTCGCCTCAAGGAGATTCAGCGCCTGCGCGGCGACATCTACTTCACCGACGGCGCGGTGCAACGCCAGGAACTGTCGGCCGACGGCCGTCACCAGACCCCCGAAGACGAAAAGAGCTGGCACCTGCTGATGTTGAACAAGCAGGGGCACATCACCGCGTGCGTCTGGTACATGGAACACCCGAAAGGGATCGCCGCCGACAAGCTGCGCGTCCGCGAATGCCCCGCCGGGATGCGGCGCGATTCGCGCGACACGTTCTGGAAGGCGGTCAATCAGGAACTGCTTCGCGCACGTCAGGACGGCCTGGCCTATGCCGAACTCGGTGGGTGGGCGGTCGCCGAGGAAAGCCGCTGCACGTCGGAAGCGCTGCTCCTCGCGCTCTCGGTCTACAGCCTTGGCCGGATGCTCGGCGGCGCGCTGGGCATGACCACGGCGACGGTCCGCCACTCGTCGTCGACGATCCTGCGTCGGCTCGGCGGCTCGCCGCTCGAAGCCGATGGCGTGCTCGTCGCGCCGTACTTCGATCCGAAGTATCAGTGCGAAATGGAGCTGCTGCGCTTCGACTCACGGCGGCCGAACGGCAAGTACGCACCGTTGATCGATCAGATCAGCGAGAAGCTGTCAGGCGTCATGGTCATCGGCGGACGGCACGAAACGCGGCGACTGCCAGCCATCGCGGCGGCTTACACCGTCGAAGCACAGGTGGTGGCCGCCTGATTGGGGCGCGAGCGTGACCATGCCGCCGTCACGCCTGCTCGACGCCCTTCGCGAGTGGACGGCCGCCCTCGGCGCCGCCCACGTCATTCACGACGAAGAGACCCGGCGCGGCGCCGGCGTCGCGACGTTTCCCACGAGCGCACACGTCCACGCGATTCTGCGCCCGGGTTCACGCGACGACGTGCAGGCCGCGGTCCGCATCGCCAATCGTCACCACATTCCGCTCTATCCGATCGCCAGCGGCAAGAACTGGGGCTACGGGTCGCGCGCGCCGATCGACGACGGCGTGCTGCTCGATCTCGGGCGCTTGAACCGGATCGTCGCGTTCGACGAAGAGCTCGCGTACGTGACGATCGAGCCAGGGGTCACCCAGCAGCAGCTCTTCGACTTTCTGCGCGATCGCGGCTCCGCGCTCTGGATGGACGCCACCGGCGCCAGCCCCGACTGCAGCATCGTCGGCAACACGATGGAGCGCGGCTTCGGCCACACGCCGATGGGCGACCACGCCGGCAATGCCTGCGGCTACGAGATCGTGCTGCCGACCGGTGAAGTCGTCGAGAGCGGGTTCAGCCGCTTCGAAGGATCGAAAACCGGCGCACTGAGCCGCTGGGGCGTCGGTCCGTCGATCGACGGCCTCTTCTCTCAGTCGAACTTCGGCATCGTGACGCGCATGAGCGTGTGGCTGATGCCCGCGCCCGAGCACTTCGAGGCATTCTTCTTCCTTTGCAAGAAGGAGGACGGGCTCGGTGCCATCATCGACGCGCTCCGGCCGCTGCGGTTGAACGGCACGCTCCGCAGCACGATTCATATCGGCAACGACTACAAGG
The DNA here is from genome assembly GCA_964577955.1 of uncultured Bifidobacterium sp. GTDB lineage: Bacteria > Acidobacteriota > Vicinamibacteria > Vicinamibacterales > CAVVIG01 > CADEEX01. Next base: position 59,170 of record CAZOAZ010000012.1, read on the forward strand.
TGCTGACCGCGACGACGCAGTTTCCATGGGCGGACGAGGCGGTCAGTGCGCCGCTTGACGGCGCGGCGATGGATACGCTCCGGAAGAAGCTGGGCGTCGGTTACTGGAATGGGTCGGGCGGACTGTACGGAACGAAAGCGCAAGTGCGCGCCGCGAAACAGCAGCTGAAACGCGCGCTCGCCGGCAAGGTCGATCGCCTGCAGTTCGTCAACGATCGCATTCTGCGGCTGATGGCGCGCCACTCGAAGCTCGCGCGGTTCGTCACCGGCCTCGACATCGAGAAGACGCTGCGCGTGCTCGATCCGGTCTACAACCTGATGCGCGGCCGGCCGACCGCGGCGCCGCTCTCGAGCGCGTACTGGAGAAAGCGCAGCGAGCCGCCGGCCGTGATGGATCCGGATCGGGACGGCTGCGGTCTGCTGTGGTGCAGCCCGGTCGTCCCCTGCACGAGCCGCGACGTGAAGGCGGCGACCGATCTGACGACGCGGATTCTGCTCGAGTACGGATTCGAACCGCAGATGTCGCTGTCGCTGGCGACCGAGCGCAGCGTGATCTGTGTGACCACGATCAGCTACGACCGTCACGCGCCGGGACACGATGAGCGCGCGGTCGCCTGCTATGACACGTTGATGGCAGAGCTGCTCGCGCGCGGCTACCCGCCGTATCGCCTCAACATCCGCTCGATGCATCACGCGACCGGTCACGCCGACTACGACCGGTTGATTGGCAACCTGAAAGCCGCGGTCGACCCCAACGGCGTCCTCGCTCCGGGACGCTATGAACCACGTTCCGCCGCGCCCGAGCGCGGCGCGCGCCGCGACCGCGCCGTGGCCGCGCGATGATCGCCACCGCGACACTCTCGGCGCCGGCGCCCGCGCCCTCGACAGTCGAGGATCTCGACGCGGCGACCCATCGCCTCGTTGCCGATCTGCAGACGGCGAACCCCCGCATTTTCTGGTCTGATTTTTCCGTCAGCGCCGTCGTCGGCTGGAGTGCCTTCGCGCTCGCCGTGGTCTGGCCGGCCTGGTCGGTGCCGGCCCTGGCCGCGGCGCTCGTGTCGTCGCTGGCGCTCTATCGCTGCCTCTGTTTCACGCACGAGATTACCCATCTCAAACGGCGCGCCGTCGCGGGCTTCGAAACGGTCTGGAACCTGCTCATCGGCGTGCCGCTGTTGCTGCCGTCGTTCACGTACGTGGGCGTGCACCAGAGCCATCACAGCCTCTCGACCTACGGGACGCAGCAGGACCCGGAGTACCTGCCGTTCGCGTCGTCGCGCGCCATGATCCTGGTCTTCGCGGTGCAGTCCGCGTTCCTCGTGCCGGTGCTGCTCCTCCTGCGCTTCCTGGTGCTCGCGCCGCTCGGGTTGCTGGTGCCGCCGTTCCACGGCTTCCTCGAACGTCACGCGTCGTCGTTCTCGATGAACCCGAAATACCGGCGGCTGATGTCCGCCGCGGCGGCGCGAACGATGCGGCTCTGGGAATGTGCCATCCTGCTCTTCTGGGGCGCGGCCGGTGCCGCGACCTACGTCGGATTCCTGCCGGTGCGCGCACTCGGGGTGTGGCTGGGCGTTCTGATCGTCGTCAGCTTCCTGAACACACTGCGTGTGCTCGGCGCGCACGAATACGAGTCCGACGGGTCGATCCGCGACCGCCGCGGTCAGCTTGCCGACTCCATCGACACGCCGGGCGGATGGTGGACTGAACTCTGGGCGCCAGTGGGTCTGCGCTACCACGCCCTGCACCACTACTTTCCCGGCATCCCGTACCACAATCTCGGCCTCGCCTACGGCCGGATCGTCGCCACTGCGAGCTGCCGGTCCGAGTACGTCGAGTACTCGAGCCCGAGCTTGAAGCACTCGCTGGCCGAGCTGTACCGCAAGGCAGGCGGACGGTCGTGATCCACTTCGGGATCGTCAGCCCGCCGGTCTCTGGTCATATCAATCCGCTCTCGGCACTCGGCCGCGAGCTGATCGCGCGCGGTCACCGCGTCACCTACTTCCAGATGGCCGATCTCGAAGCGCAGCTTCGCGCCAAAGGCGTCGAGTTCTGGCCGATCGGCGAATCCGATCATCCGCGCGGTTCGCTGCCGGAATCGCTGACGGCGCTCGGGAAACTCGAAGGACTGGCGGCGCTGCGCTTCACGATCGATGCCGTGGCCCGCACCAGCGTGATGGTCTGCCGCGATCTGCCGGCGGCGATTCGCGCGGCCGGCGTCGACGCGTTGCTGGTCGATCAGATGGAACCGGCCGGCGGCGCCGTGGCCGAGCATCTCGGCGTGCCGTTCGTGACCGTCTGCAATGCGCTGGCCATCAATCGCGATCCGATCGCTCCGCCGCCGTTCACACCCTGGTCGTATCGCGACGGCCTGGCGGCGCGTCTGAGAAACCGCATTGGTTACGCCGTCTCCGACTGGCTCACCAGCCCGATCACGCGCGTCGTCGCCGAGTACCGCCGCCAATGGAAGCTGCGCGCGCTCGCGACGCCGGACGAATCGTTTTCGACGCTGGCGCAAATCTGCCAGATGCCGCAGGCGTTCGATCTGCCGCGGCACGCCCTGCCGCCCTGTTTTGCGTACGTCGGGCCGCTGCGTCGCGAATCGCCGGCCGACGTGCCGTTTCCGTGGGATCGCCTCGACGGACGTCCGCTCGTGTATGCGTCGCTGGGGACTCTGCAGAACAGCCGCGAACCGTTGTTCCGCATTTTCGCCGAAGCCTGCCGCGGTCTCGACGTGCAGCTGGTCATCAGTCACGGTGGTGGATTGACGGAGGCACAGGCCCAGGCGCTGCCGGGCGACCCTCTGGTCGTGTCCTATGCGCCGCAGACAGCACTCCTCGCCAAAGCGGCGCTGACGATCACGCACGCCGGGTTGAATACCGTTCTCGATTCGCTCGCCAACGGCGTGCCGATCGTCACCGTCCCGATCACCTACGAGCAGCCGGCCATCGCACGACGGGTTGAGTGGGTGGGTGCGGGAAAGTCGATCGCGCTTGAAGGTCTCACCCCAGATCGGCTGCGCCACGTCGTAACGACGGTCCTGCGCGACGCCCAGGCGCGTGAACGCGCTGGAGACGTGCGCGACGCGATCAGTCAGGCGGGTGGCGTCGCCCGCGCCGCCGACATCGCGCTCAAGGCTGTCGCCTGATTTTGGTGGAATCCGGCTCCAGCCGGACCTTCGTGATCATGCGTAGAGTCAGAAGGCATGAAGTCCTTCAACGCAGAGCCCGCAGGGCTCGCAGAGAGAATCGTCGCAGCACCGATCGACGTGGGCGGCCTGCGAAGCAGGCCGCTGGATCGACCGGACTCGCGTCACGGAAGGGACGACGATGTTCGTCTTGGGGTCGTGCCTCCCGTGACGCGAGTCCGGTCGGTCATCGCCGCTACGCGGCGACCACGTCGAGCGGTGACGTCAGCCGCTTCGATCCGCGTAGGCTTGCCGGTTCACCCGGACTCCACGGGTGAAGCGGCGGCTGTCGAGGATGCGTCTCGTACCGAAATGTCTCCGCGGGCTCGGCGGGCTCTGTGTTGAAGGCTCTAATGCAGCACTCTGGACGTTGACTGCCGGTCACTCAAGCGCTGCGGGTCGACTCAGGGCGGCGTAGTCGACCTTGCCATTCGCCGTCAGCGGCAGCTCGCGGATGCTGACGATCCGTGAGGGCACCATGTAGTCGGGCATGCGCGTTCGGCAGGATTCGAGGATGGTTTCGGCCGCGTGCTTCGGCGCGACCACGAACGCGACGAGCCCCGTCACCAGCCCTTCGGCGTCTTTCGGCCAGCCGATCACGGCGACCAGGTCGCTGCCCGACGCCGCGCGCACGTGGCTTTCGACTTCCTGCCCTTCCACGCGAAAGCCGCGCACCTTGAGCTGAAGATCGATTCGTCCGCGATGGCGAAAGCCGTATCCGGGACGGTGATCGACGAGATCGCCGGTCCGGTACCACAGGCCGCGAACGCCCGGCAGCGACACAAACTTTTCCCGCGTCGCTTCGGGATTGTTCAAGTACCCGCGGGTCACCTGCGAGCCCGAGACGACCAGCTCGCCGGCGCTTCCCGGCGCGACGGGATGCAGTGTGTCGTCGACGAGCATGATGGTTTGGCCGTCGAAGGGTTCGCCGATCGGCACCGACCCGGTCAGTTCGTTCTCCCAGCTGTCCTGCCACACGCACTCGGTAATCGCGACCGTCGCCTCCGTGGGTCCGTAGTGATTCCGGATCGTCGACTGCGGCGCGACCCGTCGCCACGCAGCGGCGACACCTACGGGAAGTGCCTCTCCTCCGAAGATCGTCTGGCGCAAGCTGCCGAGTGCACCGCGAGCGAGCCGTCCAGGCGCTAGGAGCAAGGCCGCCGTCGACGGGACGGCGGTGAAATGGGTGATCTGAAAATCCCGAACGAAGCGCTGCGCCATCGGCGCCATGCCTTCGGGCGCACTGTAGAGACACGCACCGGCCGACCAGCAGCTGAACAAGTCGTGGATGGACGGATCGAAACTGAGGTCGAGCAGCTGCAGGAATCGATCGTCCGGACCAACGGGGACGCGGCGGCCGACGTTGGCCAGAAACGCGAGCGCGTTGCCATGGCTGACCGGTACGCCCTTGGGTCGCCCGGTCGTTCCCGACGTGAACATGATGTACGCCACATCGCCGGCGCCCGTCGCCGGCGCGGAGCGCGGCACCGCGGTCGAGGGAAGCAGCCAATTCGTATTGGCCGGTTCCGGAATGACAATCGCGAGCCGTGACGGCAGCGCTGATCCGATCGTCCCGAGGATCTCCGCGCAGCGCCGATCGCAGACGATGAGGTCGGCATCAGCCTGCTGCAGAATGTCGAGAATCCGGGCCGCGGAAAACCGCGGGTTGAGCGGGACGTAGGCCGATCCGGCGAGCAGCGCGCCGAGGATCCCGGCGTACGCGATCTCGTTTCGATCGGCGAGCACCGCGACCCGCCGGCTCGCCTGCCGACCGTTCAAGGCGTGCGCGGCGATCTGGCGCGCGAGGCCCGCGAGCTCGCCGTAGGACAGCGTCCGGCCGTTCACCCACAGGGCCGGCCGCGCCGCGAAGCGATCCAACGCTTCGTGCACGAGGCCGCCGAGGCTCGACGCGCCGGTCAACGCGTTCATTTCTTCTTGCGGGCGATGAGCGCGGCGATTTGATTGATGGTGTCGAAGTTGTCGACGGTGAGCTCGAGCGCCGAGAACTCGAGGTCGAATTCCTGCTCGAGGAAGCTGATGAGGCCGACCGCGGCGAGCGAGTCCAGGAGGCCGCTCGTGCGCAGCCGCGTCGAATCCTTCAGCGTCATCGTGTACTTGCCTTCGAGATAGTTCGTCCAGATGAAGCGCCGAATGACGTCCTTCGGACTGGCGATCTCTCCAGTGGCGGCGCGGCTTCCGTCGGTGACTCCGTGCATGGTCATGCGAGTTCCCTTCGAGACCTGGCAATCTGTGGTATACCTGCTGCTTCGCGACAACTTTCCACCGCACCATGACGAATGCCGCGGACGAACGTCTGGATTATGCGGAGCGCTGGATGCGCGACGGCCTGCAGGCGTTGCGGCCGGCCGGCGTCGGCGCCTATCAGACGACCGTCGACATGTCGTACGCGCTCGGCCGGCTCGACGGCTTCCGCCGGCAAGGCGTGCTGGCCACGCCGACGCACCTGCTCGTGCTCGCCACGGCCAAGGCGCTGGCGGCCAACCCCGATCTCCACCAGATCATCGCCGGCGTGCGGCGCACGCGCCCCTCGCGCGTCGACATCGGGTTGTCGATCTCGGGCGAGATTTTCGTGGACCCCGTGCTGGTGATCGAGGGCGCGAACGAGAAGACCGTGCCGCAGATTGCCGAGGAAATCGCCCGCCGTGTGCCCGAGGTCCAGGCCGCCGATCGAAAAATGCTGGCGCTGCTGCGGCGCTGGGGCTGGCTGTTCCCCTTTGGCGTGATGCGCCGCGCGCTGCTCCGCCTGCTGTTCAGGAGTGCCACGTTCAGACGAAAAGGCGTTGGCACCTTTCAAGTCTCCACCGCGTCGGTCGACTGGGTGTTCGGCTCGGTGTTCTCGACGGCGGGGCTGCTCATTGCCGGCGAAGTCCGATCGCAAGTCGTCGTCAGGGCCGGCGAGCCCGCGGTCTGTCCGGTGATGAAGCTGACGCTCTGCTGCGACCATGGCGTATGGGACGGGCGTGGCGCGTCGCGATTTCTCGCGGCGGTTCAAACCGAGCTCGAAAGCGAAGAAGACTGAGCGGTTCATGATTTCCGGCGCGACACTGCTTCACGTCGATATGGTCGTGCAGGACTTGCCACGCGCCATATCCATCTACACCCAGGGACTCGGCTTCAAGGTCGTCGAAGACTGCATCGTCGAAACCGAAGCGGCGTTGTTTCTGTCAGGCGGTGCGACCCGACGGATGCGGCTCGTGTTTCTCAGTCTCGGCGGCCGCTCGACGATGATCGAGCTCATTCAATTGCTCGACGAGCACGGCCACAGTCTTCCGGCCTCGACCGCCGGCCGGTTCGACTGGAATCTGACCTTCCTCGTTCCCAACATGGACCACGCCCGACGCGCGCTGGCCGCGGCCGGACTCCGTGAAGTCAGCGACGAACACGAAGCGGCGCTGCCGAAGCTCGGCACGTCGCGGGTCATTTTCTGTCGCGACCCTGACGGCTACTTGATCGAATTCGTGGCCCCGAAATAGCCCTCTCCCGCTCTTGTTTCGGTTGCGTCGGCAACCGACTTTAGCCGCGGCCCGATGCAGATCTGACCCGTTCCGGCCGATAAAACCGGCATGATTTGTCTCGAGCAGGTCACCAAGCGGTTTGACGGCAAGCGTCAGACGCTCGCGCTGGCCGAACTCAGTCTGACGATCAACCGGGGCGAGATGGTCTCGGTGATCGGCCCGTCAGGATCGGGCAAATCGACCTTTCTCAACCTCGTCGGCGGCCTGGATCGGCCATCCTCCGGCGTCGTGATCGTCGACGGCCAGCCGCTGGCCGGCCTGAACGATGCCGAGCTGACCCAGGTGCGCCGCGACAAAATCGGGTTCATCTTCCAGTTCTTCAATCTGCTGCCGACGCTCTCCTGTCTCGAGAACGTCGGGCTGCCGCTGCATCTGCGCGGCTGGCCGCGCCGCAAGGTCGAGGCCCGCGCGCATGAACTGCTGACGTTGGTCGGTCTCGAGCGGCGGCTCCGTCACCTGCCGGAGGAGCTTTCAGGCGGCGAACGCCAGCGCGTCGCGATTGCGCGGGCGCTCTCGATCTATCCGCCTATTCTCCTCGCCGACGAGCCGACCGGCAATCTGGATTCGCAGACAGGTCGCGACATTCTCTCGCTGATTCGCGGTCTCCATACGCAGCTCGGTGCGACGATCGTGATCGTGACTCACGATATGAACGTCGCGCGCAGCTGCGAGCGGATGATCACGCTCCGCGACGGCCGGCTCGTCGACGATGTCCGCCCGCAGCAGGCCGGCGCTGCGTAACCATGGTGCTCTTCAGGCTGATCAGCTGGCCGTACTTCCGGAAGCACGTCCTGCGGACGTTGCTCACCTCGGCCGGCATCGTGCTCGGTGTGACCGTGCTCGTCAGCATGCACACGGCCAACCGGACGATTCTCTTCGCGTTCACCAAGACCGTCGATCGGATTGCCGGCAAGACCGAACTGCAGGTGACCGCCGGCGAGGCCGGCTTCAACGAGGACGTCCTCGAACGCGTGCAGGGGGCCGCCACGGTGCGGCTGGCGGTTCCGGCGATCGAGGCGGTCGTCGATCCGCGATTGCCCGGACAGGGCAACCTGCTCATCCTCGGTGTCGACATGACCGGCGATCGCGGCCTGCGCGATTACGACATGGAGTCGGGCGAGGAGGCGGAGATCGACGACCCGCTGATCTTTCTCGCGCAGCCGGATTCGATCATCCTGTCCAAGGACTTCGCCGACCGCAATCACATCGCCACCGGCAGCCGCCTGCCGCTCGAGACCGCCGAAGGGAGCCGCACCTTCACCGTGCGCGGCATCATGAAGGCGACCGGGCTGGCCAGCGCCTTTGGCGGGAACCTCGCGGTGATGGATATCTACGCCGCGCAGCACATGTTCGGTCGCGGCCGGACCTTCGATCGGATCGATCTGGCGATGAAGCCCGGGGTGGCGCTCGCCGATTGCCAGGGCGAGCTTCGCCAGCTCCTCGGTCCGGCGTTCGAAGTCCAGCCGCCATCAGGGCGAGGCCAGCAGTTCGAGGCGATGCTGGCGGGATACGCGCTGATGATGACAATTGCGAGCGGCTTCGCGCTCTTCATCGGCATGTTCATCATCTACAACTCGTTTGCGATCGCGGTCAGCCAGCGGCGCAGCGAGATCGGCATTCTCCGCGCGCTCGGCGCGACGCAGGCACAGATTCGCGGCCTGTTTCTCGGTGAGAGCGCGCTGCTCGGACTGCTGGGATCGGCGTTGGGTCTGGCCGCCGGCATGCTCGTCGCGCGCGCCATCTCGGCGTGGATCGGCACGCTCATCGCAACGGTCTACGGCGTTGCCCAGCACGCCGACAGCGTGTCCACCGACCCGCTCGTGGCCGCCGTGGCGCTCGCCATCGGCGTCGGCACGAGCGTCGTCGCCGGCGCCATTCCGGCCATCAACGCGGCGCGGATCGATCCGGTCAAGGCGCTCCAGAAGGGCTCAGCGCAGACGTTCGCGACCGGCGAGCAGGCGTGGCGAATCGCCCTCGCCGCGGTGCTGGCGGCGATTTCAATCGGCGCGATTGCCGCGAGCGAGTCGCGCCCGGTCTTTTACGCCGGCTACGGTTCGGCGATCGGCGCTGCGGTTCTTCTGAGCCCGCTCCTCACGCGTTGGCTGAGTACCACGCTGCGCCCGATTCTGAAATGGCTGCGGCCGGTCGAAGGCGCGCTCGCCGCCGACAGTCTGTTGCAGGCGCCACGCCGCACCGCCGGCAGCGTCGTCGCGCTGATGCTTTCGGTGGCGCTCGTCGTCGGTTTTTCCGGCATGGCGCGCGCCAGCTACCAGTCGATCGTCGACTGGATGAATACGACGCTCGATCCGGATCTCTTCGTGCTGCCGTCGCAGAACCTCGACGTTCAGACGATCAGGTTTCCCGAAACGATGGGGCCGGAAATCGCCGCCCTGCCCGGCGTTTCCCGCGTGCAGACGCTGAGGAATGTGCGCATGAGTTTCCGCGACACGCAGGTGATGGTCGTCGCGGTGGATGTGAAGAGCGTGGCCGAGACCGCCCATCTCCCGCCGGTGGCCGGAGAGGCCGACGACATGTACCGGCGCGCCGCAGCGGGCGAGGGGCTCATGATCTCGGACAGCCTGGCCGAGCTTCAACAGCTCTCGCTCGGTGACCAGGTCGAACTGAACGCTCCATACGGCACGCTGCGGCTGCCGATCGTCGGCGTCGTCATCGACTACTCCGATCAGCAGGGCGCGGTCATCATGGATCGTCAGGTCTTCGTGAAATACTGGCACGACGATTCGGTCAACGCCTATCGCGTGTATACCGAGCGAGGCGCGGGTCCGGACGTCCGGCAGCGGATCCTGGACCGCTATTCCGGGCGGCGTCAGGTCTTCGTCATGACCAACGACGAACTGAAAGGCTACATCTCGAAGATTGCCGGCCAGTGGTTCAGCCTGACCTCGGTCCAGATCGCCGTCGCCGTCCTGGTGGCCATCCTGGGCATCGTCAACACGCTGACGGTCTCGATCAGCGATCGCCGCCGCGAGCTCGGCGTCCTGCGTGCCGTCGGCGGCCTGCACTGGCAGATCCGGCGGACCATCTGGATCGAAGCGCTGGCGGTCTCGACGATTGGGGTCGTGCTCGGGTGTGCCCTGGGTGCGGTGAATCTGTACTACGTGCTCGAAATGGTCAGGCACGACATCGCCGGGATGCGGCTGACGTATCAGCTGCCCGTCCAGACGCTGTTCATGCTCATTCCGATCATGCTTGGAGCCGCCCTCGTTGCGGCGTTGTGGCCGGCGGAGTCGGCCGTGCGAGGGTCGCTGGTGGAGGCGCTTGAATATGAGTAAGGCAGGCTGGGCAAGCAAGGCTGGCAGGACAGGCAAGGCGGGCGGGGCAGGCAAGGCAGGCGTCGCGCTCGTTTGCGTTGCGGCATGGCTCGCAGTCAACGCCGGTTTGTCAGCGGCGGATAACCCGCGGCAGATTGTCGAGGAGGCGCAGAAGCGCGGCTCGTCGCAGTCGCAGCGCTACGAAGGGCTGCTGCAGTCGTTCGACAAGAGCGGCAAGCCGACCGAGAAGCGGTGGACGTTCGAACGGCTCGGCTCCCACGGCCAGAGCAAATCGATCATCCGCTTCACGCAGCCGGCCGAGGTGAAGGGTGTCGCGCTGCTGGTCGTCAACCATCCGGATCGCGCGTCCGATCAGTGGATGTGGACGCCGGCCATCGAACGCGATCGCCGCGTCGCGCTGCAGGACCGGTCGACGCGGTTCTTCGGCACCGACTTCACGTTCGAAGATCTGGAAGAGCGCGACGTCGATCAGTTCGACTTCACGCTGGTCGGCGACGGAACCATCGACGGCGCGGTCTGCTGGAAGATCCAGAGCGTGCCGAAGCAGGCCAAGTCGTCGCAGTACACGAAATCGATCGTCTGGGTCAGGAAGGACAACTACGCCTCGGCTCGCATCGAGTCGTATATCAAGGAAGAAGCGGTCCGGCGTCTGGACTACACCGACATCCGCAACGTCCAGGGTGTCTGGACCGCCCACGAAATGACGATGAACGATCTGCGGCGCGGCAGCCGCACCCGTCTCGCGCTCGACAAGGTCCAGTACAACGTCGGGCTCAAGGAAGACGATTTCACCCTCCAGGCGATTCGGCGTTGATGCGCTGCGCACCCCGTCGACTCGCACGCGGGCTCCTGATCGGCCTCGCGACGCTGGTGCTGTGCGGCGCGGCGTCGCTGGCGCACGCGCAGGAACCGCGCCCGGCGGTCGTGCCGCAGGGTGCGCCGATGTACTACCTGCGTGACACGAGCCGGACGCCGATCTACATCCTGCCGCCGAACACGCCGATCCAGGTGCTCAGCCGCGAGGGCGAGTGGTACCGGGTGGTCTATCACGATCAGAAGTGGGGAGACGAGACCGGCTTCATCCAGATCGCGAACGTTCAGTTTCAGGGACCGGGGTCGAGCGGCGGAACGGTCAACACCCAGCAGACCGTCTCGCAGCGCGGCTTCATCGACACCAGGGTTCTGGCGTTCCCGCAGGAAGCGTCGAACGACTCGACCCGCGTGGTGGTTGACGGGTTGTTTCGCGAGGAAATCTTCGTCAAGCCGGCGCGCTGGCTGCAGCTGGCCGGCGGGATCGACTTCCGCGCCAACTCACACGGGCAGGTCGAGGACGAGTGGCGCGTGGAATTCGACGATCGTGGCCTGCTTCGTCCACGTCTGGCGGTACGGCGACTCACGGCGACGCTCCGCGCCGGCCGCTTGACGGTCGATGCCGGCAAGCAGTTCGTCAGATGGGGCCGCGCCGACATTCTGAATCCGACCGATCGCTTCGCGCCGCGCGACTACCAGCAGGTGATCGACTCGGAGTTTCTGCCGGTGCTGGCCGTTCGCCCTTCCATCCGGTTTGGCGAGGAGACGCTCGAAGCGGTCTGGCAGCCGCAGATGACGCCGAGCCGTCTGCCGCTGCTCAATCAGCGATGGACCGCCGTGCCGCCGGAGGCGTCGGTTCTCACGCTTCAGGATCAGGGATCGACGTTTCCTTCGGGATCCCAGCAGGGCGTGCGCTTCAGCCACTCCGGCCGGTTCGAGGCCGCGGTGTCGGTCTTCGACGGCTTCAACCATCTGCCCGACCTCCGCGTGACGGTTGATCCGCAGCTGCTGACGGCGCAGATCGTCCGCAGCTACTCGGCGCTTCGCAGCTACGGATTCGATCTCGCAGTGCCGACTCGCTTGTTCACGCTCAAAGGCGAAGCCGCGCTCTTCACCTCGCCCGATTCGCTGAGCGAAGAGTACGTGCTCTACGTGATCGAGCTCGAGCGCCAGGTTGGCGAGTGGCTGTTCGACGGCGGCTACGCCGGCGAAGTGGTCACCGAGACGCGCGAAGGCGTCGCGTTCGGCGCCGAGCGTGGCGTGGCGCGTTCGTTCATCGGCAGGGCGTCGTACACCGTGGATCCGCGACGGACCGTCTCGATCGAAGGCGCGGTTCGGCAGGACGGCGCCGGTTTCTACGCGAAAGGCGAGTTCTCCGAGGCGTTCGGGCAGCACTGGCGCCTGACGCTGGCCGGCATCGGTCTGGGCGGCAGCGACGACGACTTTCTCGGCCAGTACCGTCGCAACTCGCACGTCTCGCTGTCGCTGCGCTTGAGCTTTTGATGCACTGCAGGTCCGACTTCAGTCGGACCTCAGAGGTCCGGCTGAAGCCGGCCCCCACATCACTGCGCGTTCATTCGGCCGACAACCGCGGACGTGACGTCGTTCTCCGGCATCGCCCACATCACCGCGGTGTCCTGGTTCAGCACCAGCTGGTAGCTCTGCGTCTTCATGAGCTCTTCGAGCACGGCCCGCACGCGGCGCTGCATCTCGCCGTTGATCTCCCGCTGCAGTGCCTGGAAATCGGTCGTGAACTGCGCGGTGCCGCGCTCGAGCTCGACGCGCTGCTGCTGCTCCTTCTGCTGGAGCGCCGGCCGGGCCGCGGCGTCGACCGTGGTCGCGAGCTGCTGGCGCGTCGCCTCGAGCGCCTGTGATTTCGCTCTGAGGTCGGTGGTTCGCTGCTGCTGCATGGTCTGGAGCCGCGTCGCCTCGGATCGGCCGTAGGTCGACTCGGTCAGGATGCGCGTGGCGCTGACGTAAGCGACCGCCGACGGCGTCTTGGCAGGCTGCGCCTGGCCGACCAACGTCAGCGACAACACCGAGCCCAACACGGCAGCCGGCAGTGCGACAAAGAATGACTTCATGAGGATGTCTCCCGTAACAGTCTACGTGTACCCCGGCGCGGCCGATGCCCCGATCCTCGACGGCTGGTTGTTTGTGTGAACGGATGCGAATCGCTGAGTCCCGGAGGCCGCAACGCGTCGCGCTATAGTGGAGGGATGGAGATGAGAACGACGATTGCCGCGATTGCCGGAGCGGTCTGTCTGACTGCGGCCGTGCCGGCCGGCCTCTTGGCACAGACACGCGGCCAGTTTCCGATCGCATACGTGAGCGTGGCCAGAATCCTCAACGAAACCGACGACGCCAAAGAGGCCGCCAAGGCGCTCGAAGCGCTGCGCCAGGCGAAGGCCAAGGATCTGGCGGCCAAGAAGCAGGCGCTCGACGACACGCGTCTTCAGATCGCCAACGCCGGCGGCTACTTCAGCGGGTCACGGCGGGAGCAATTGAAGGTCCAGGAAAAGCGGCAGGAAGCCGAGCTCCAGCAGGCGGGCCAGCAGGCCCAGACCGAGTTCGCCGATCTCACCAAGAAGTATCAGGAGAGCCTTCGCGGGGAGCTGAACAAGGTCGTCACGGCGATCGCGTCGCAGCGCGGATTCCTGTACGTCCTCAACCAGGACTCCGCCGTGCTGCTCGCCCCGGCCGGCGCGGACATTACGAAAGATGTGCTCGACAAGCTGAACGCCGCGGCCGCCGAACGCGCAGCGGCGGCGAAGAAGTAGCTGAGGTCCGGCTGAAGCCGGACCCTACAGCCAGCCGCGGACCCAGTAGTACGCCCACGCCATGTAGTCGTAGGTGGCTCGCTCGCTGACGCGCAGGCCGCCGCCGTTCGGCAGCCATCCGGGCGGCGTCCGGCGCTCGACCTCCGATTTGAACGGCGCCGCGGCGACGATCGGCGTCACGCCTTCGCGCCGGAAGACCGCGGCCGCCCGTGGTCCCTGCACCGCCGGCAGCACCAGCACGAATCGGTCCCACTGATGCTGCTTCAGAATCGGCGCGACGAGCTGCGCCTGCTCGCGCGTGGTCCGCGAGCCGGACTCCTGCATGATGTGGTCGTCGGGCACGCCGGCGCGCAGCAGCCACTCGCGCAACAGCTCGCTCTCGAGCTGCCGGCGCTCCGTGCTCTCGGCCTTCCCACCGGACGCGATGATCGGCAGACCGCCGGGAACGAGGTCGTGAATCCGCGCCGCTTCGAGCGCGTTGTAGATCGTCTGCGCATCGGGCACCGTGACGGTGTGCGTCCCGACCGTATAGCTGCTGCGAACACCCGCGCCGAGCACGACAATGGCGCGCGCGCCGGACACCTGGGACGCTGAAATCAGACCGGAGTCCGCGGCGTGGAAACGGGTCGCCAGCAGATCGGCGAAGACCGGCACGCTCGCCGTCCAGTACCACAACGCCAGCGCGACCAAGAACGGCAGCGCGAACCGGCGCGTCCGCCGCGGCCCGTAGGCGAGCACGAGGCCGATCGTCATCCCGAACAGCAGGAACGTGAGCGTTCCCGGAATGAGGAGCGACTTCACGAACTCTGCGATCGAGGTCAACGTTTCGACTTACCGACCGACAGCAATCCGAATCGGATTCGTGTAGAACATCAGCGCCGGCTCACCCTCGACGAGACGTCTGCCGCGTGCCCGGAGCACAATGCCGCCGGCCGGGACGGTGACCGTCACGGTGAATGCGTCCGGCGATGCCGGCGCCCCGCTGAACAGCACGTCGGTCTTGTCGCGCGACACCCCAATCAGCTCGACGAGATCGATCCGGTTCGGCCGGCCGAGAAAATCCGTTGGCGGCACGTTCATCGTCAGCGTGACGGTGGCGGTGCGGCCGGCGGCGACCGTTGCCGTTTCACCGGGCGCGACCGGACGCGGTTGCCCGTCGAAGCGCGCCGTCAGCACGGCCTGTTCGACAATGTGTCCGTGTTCGGCGAAGAAACTGCCGGCATGGAGCGCGCGCAGGACGCCGTCGACGGTGTGATCGGGCGCGTAGAGCCACGTCCCCGCGAACTCGCACGGCCAGTAGTCGTCGCGCTCGTTGTGAAAGTCCGAGTTCGCGATCGCGGCAAAGAACGGGATCCCTTGCCGGGTCCACTTGTCCCAGGTACCGTCGACGGCTGCGGTCATCACGTCCCAGCGATCCTCGAGCGCGGCCTGATTGCCGTACGCACCGCGCGGCGCGCTTTTCTGATGGCCGGGCGCACCTTCGAAGCCAATCAGACTTGCCGGCGCCGCCTTCTGTAACGCGGCCAACGTCAGTGTGGGCAGGCTGGTCGAATTGGGACGCCGGTTGGGATGGTTGAAGAAGACGACCGGCGCGACGGCCCCCGCCGGTTTCGGGACGAGCGAGGCAAAGGCCTGCAGCGCGAGCTCGGGATTCTCCCCTTCCTTGTTCTCGTCGTCGAACCGCTCCTTGAACGGTGTCAGGATGCCGGCCGACTCCATCGCGGTCGGAAACAGTACTGTCGCGTGTTCCTGTCCCTTGCCGGGCGGCACGTTCCACTCGAGCGCCGCGGGGATCGCCAGATCCGGAAACCTGGCGCGAGCCGCGAGCACCTGATCCAGGTACTCCTGGCTGGCGCCCTTCAGTCCACCGTCCGAGTGATCGGCGACGGCGACGACCGCGCAACCGTTCGCGGCGCCCCGGGCGGCGATTTCCTCGATGGTGTGGGATCCGTCGGAGAGCCTGGAGTGCGAGTGGAAGTCCGACTTGAGCCAGACGCCTTGACCGGCCCAGGGGATGGCGTTCGTGATGCGCGCCGGCGCCTGCGCTTCGCCCAGCGAGCACGCGGTCGTCAGACATGCGGCGGCGAGGGTCAGCCGCCGGTGGCAGCGGAATCGGTCCGTCATTTTGCCGGCTTGAGCTTCTTGCGCAGCTCCTGGATGTCGTCGCGTTTGTCGAGCGTGGCGTCGAGTGCGATGGCCTCGTCCAGAAACCGGGTGGCCTCGGCCACCTTCCCGGTCCCAGCGAAGATGAACGCGGCGTGCATGAGGAACTCCGCGTTCTTCGGCTGCCGCGTGAGCGCCATGGCGAGAATGGGCTGGGCGGTGTCGTCCCTTCCGAGCAGATGGTGGACCCAGGCCAGGGTGTCGGCGATGGCCGGGTCGCGCTCCGACAGGATGTAAGCGCGCGAGGCCAGCGGCAGCGCCGCCGCCGGATCGTTCTTGCGGATGGCGAGCGCATACGCGAGGTTGTTGAGCGCCACGTAGTTGTTGGGCGCCTTGGCGATCACCTTCTGGTAGCGATCGATGGCCTCGTCCCACTGCTGGTCCTGTTCCGCCATGGTCGCCAGCACCAGGTTGGCGCTGACCACGTTCTCGTCCAGCGCGGATGCGCGTTGCAACGCCTCCCTTGCCGCGGCACGGTTGTTCGCCGCCAGCGCGACATCCGATTTCAGCATGAACTTGCCGGCTTCGGGCTTCAGCCCGCCGCCGGTGAGCACCGCCAACCGGCGTCCACCGAAGAACGCCGGCATGTCGGTCGCGGTTTCGACCGGCGGGTTGAGCTCGGCTGCAGGAATCGGCTTCGCCGGGAACGGTGTGCACAACGGATCGCCGATCACGACGGTCTGCCAGGACACCGATGGCATCGCGAGATAGAACGCTTCGGCGAGGTTGAAGCCGCCGAGGTACGCCGGAAACAGGATGTCGGGCCGAATCGTCGCATTCAGGTACGGCTCGGCAACGTGTCCGGCGACGCCGGTGATGCCGTCGCGAATCAGATCGCCGATGAGCGACTGATGCGACCCCTCGAAGATGTTCTTGGTGTCGTTGATCGTCCAGTCGGCCGGCGGTTCCTTGAATGTCCGCGCATCGGTGCTGACGAATTCACCGCCGATCGCGCCCGGCACGAACGTGTGGTGGTAGCGCCGGATCGTCGCCGCCACCGCGTTCGAGCCCCACGAGTAGTAACCGAGGACGTTCGGTTGATCCACGAGCGTCGTCTGGCTGACGTCGAAGACGACCTTGTCGCTCCAGCCGGGGAGGTTCTTCAGGTTCGTGGCCGCGGCGGTCAGCCATTTGTTCCCGACGGATTCGCGGAGTTCGAACTTGCCGTCGAGGACAATCGTGCCCTGACGCGACGGGTTCTGCGCGCGATCGATGAGCGCCTTGACGTCGGCGACGGTGTAGCCGTCGAGCCGGGTGACGAGAAACAGATCGACGTTCTGGTGTGAAAAACGTACGGCCTGCTTCACCGGCATCTCGCCGAGGAAGTAGGGATTCTTGACGGAACCGGGCACCGGCGCCGAGACCCCGCTCATCCGGCGATAGAGCAGCGCCAGCTCGGAATCGACGCTGGCCACCGTCCCGGTCTGATTCCCGGACCCCGCGATCCGCAGCGGCACGTCCTTCGTCAGCACGATGTAGAGAATGCGGTCTTGAGCCGCGTGCGTGGTCAGCCAGACGGCAATGGGGCCCGCGATTTTGGCATCGAAGTCGCGCCGCTCGATCTGTTCGGCAATCGGCAGCGGCAGGCGCAGCACCTGCTCGCTCGGGACCGCGCGCTTCGCCGCGTAGTAGGTGGCGATTTCCTCCGACGGCTGGCTGAGCGCGTTGGCGACGAGCAGCACGTTGTCGCCGGTTTGCGCGGCGACCGGCCCGATCCAGCTCAGGGCCAGGAACGCGCCGGCGGCAGCCGAGGAGCGGAGGCGCCTCATTTCGTGGCGGACCCGCCAACAATCGCCAGCGTCTTCTTGATGTCGGCGGCGCTGTCAATGTTCGGATTCAATGCGAGCGCCTTCTCCAGCTCGACGCGCGACTTCTGCCACGACTCCGCTTTGAAGTAGGCCGTGCCGAGGTGGTAGCGGAACGACGGATCGTTCGGCGACGCCTTCACCGACGCCTCGAGATACGGAATCGCGCGGGCGCTCAGGTCCTTCTTGACGTAGATCCAGCCGAGCGTGTCGCTCACGCTCGGTTCGTCCTTGAGCGTGTCCGCGGCGGTCTGGGCCAGCTGCAGCGCCTGATCGAGGTTGCCGCCGGGCCGCGAGGCGATGATCCAGGCGAGATTGTTGGCTGCCACGGCTGCCTTCGGATCGACCGAGAGCACGCGCTCGTAGCCCTTCTCGGCTTCGGCGACGTTGTTTTGGGCCTCGAGAATCATCGCGACCATGGTCAGTGCCGCCACCGAATTCGGATCGCGTTTCAGCACGTCCTCGAAGCTCTGTTTGGCTTCGAGCAGACGGCGCTGCTGCGCGTACAGTCGGCCGAGCATCGCGTAGCCGCGGAGCCGCGAGGGGTCCGCTTCAATCGCGCGCTTGAGCGTGGTCTCCATCTTCTCGGGGTTGTTCGCGACGCCGTAGCTCGCGGCGATCGCAAGCAGGAAATCGGCATTCGCTTTCGGTGCGCGGGCCGCCGCGTCCAGCCGATCCACCGCCTCTTTGTTTCGTTTGGCGAACACGTCGAGGCGGACGACGCCGCTCAAGGCCTCGATGTTGTTGGGATCGACCTCGAGCGCCTTCAGGTAGGCGGCGCGCGCGGCGGCCGGATTGTTCTTCGACAGCTGAATGAGCGCCGTCAGATTGTGGAGCGCCGGCGCGTTGGGGTACTGCTTCTGGAGCCCGGCGACGATGTCCGCCGCCTTGTCGTTCTCGCGTTTGGCGAGGTGATTGCGGACCAGGATGTTCTGGGCATCGGGGCTCTGCGGGGCGATCGCCAGCGCCTGTTGTGCGTAGGTGACCGACTTGTCGATGTTGCCCCGCGCGAGATAGAGGTTCGCGAGTGCGAGCGCGGCCCGGTACGGCCGCGAGTCGAGCGAGAGCACCTGTTCGAATTCCTTGGTCGCCTCGTCGAGATGATCGGTCGCGAGGAAGATCTGCGCCTGCAGCTGGTGCGCGAGCGCCGAGTTCTGGTCGAGCGCAATGGCGGCCTTGACCGCCTTGTCCGCTTCGTCGCGCTTGAGGTCGGCGAGCAGAATCTCGGCGTAGAGCAGCTGCCCTTGCAGGTCGGTCGGCGTCTTCTCGAGATAGCCGCGCAGCCGATCCTGCGCCTGCGCCCGCTGCCCTTCGACGGCGTCGAGCGCCGCCAGACGCAGCGTGCCGAGCGATTCGCCGCCCTTCTCGCTGGTGAGCGCCGTCAGGATCTTGCGCGCCTCGTCGCGCCGGCCGGCCAGCACGTAGTACTGCGCCAGTGACGCCTTCGATTCGGGTGTCCCGACGGCCTCGGCGAGCATCTTGAAGAAGGGCTCGGCCTCTGCGGCCTTGCCGATGCCCATGTAGTAGATGCCCAGCGCACGGTTGGCCACCAGGCTCTTGGGGTCGAGTTCGAGCGCCGCCTTCAACGACGCTTCAGCGTCGGCGCGGCGGTTGCTCGCCCAGTAGAAGTTGGCCAGCGCCAGCCGGGCCTCGATCGATTTGGGCGCCGCTTCGACGGCGTGGAGGAACGCTTTCTCAGACTCCTCGCGGTTGCCTTTGATGAGCTGAATGGTGCCGAGGTTGACGAAGGCCTGGTGTTCCTTCGGGTCTGCGGCAATCGCGATCTCGTAGTCGGCGATCGCGCCGTCGAAGTCCTTCAGGTTCGCCAGCGCGTTGCCGCGCAGAATCTGGGCGCGCACGTTCTTCGCGTCGCGCGCCAGCACCTTGTCGGCTCGCTCGCGCGCTTCATCGAAGCGGCCGGCGAGGAGCAGACCGCTCGCCGCCTTCAGCTGTGCATCGTCGTTGTCGGGCAGCAGGTCGGAGGCGCGGATGTACTCCTTGATCGCGCTGACCGCGTCGTTGGTCTTGGCGTAGGAGTCGCCGAGTTTCAGGTGGGCTTCGCCGAGTTGCTGGTCGATCTGCAGCGCCTTGCGGTACTCGAGGATGGCCTCTTTGAACTGGCCCTGGTCAAAGTACTGGTTGGCTTTCTGGACGAATTCATCCGGCTTCTTCTCGCAGGACGACGCGAGCAGGGCGGCCGCGACGGCAAGGGCGGGGAGCGTGAACTTGTTCATAGGAGTTTCAAGCCGGAATGTATTTCGGCAGCAGCGGAAACAGCGATTTCACGAAACGGATGCCGAGCGCTTCGGCGCGTTCTTCCGACGCGGGATCGCTCGAGACCGGCACGATGACACGAATCAACGCGCCGTCGGTGCGGTTCAGGCGCACCGCGTCGGTCACGAGATAGACCTTGCCCCAGTACTCGCTGGCGACGACGCGGTTGTGGGCCTGGTACCAGTAGAGGACCAGCTGGCGCTCCAGCCCCTTCTGAATGAGATAGCGGTTGATCTCGATGTCGCGCGGGCCGCCGATGACGGAGTCCTGGACGCTGACCCGCAGGTGCGAGTTCGAGACCGGTTCCCAGCCGGCGCCCGGCAGACAATTGAGCGGCGAGTGCATCGTGTCGCCCTGACGCTGGCTCTTGTAGTAACCGATGTAGAGCCCGAGACCGCCGGTGCGATCCGGCGTGTAGTACGCGCGGGTCAGGTAGTCGTCGACGCCAAGCACCGCGAGGATGTCCTTGGCAAACGGCGCCTGCTGGACACCGCGCCAGTCGTCGACGACCACCGGAAACCGGTCGAACGATTCCCGCGCCGGCGACGGCTCGGGACGGTTGGCGCGCGACATCATCGCGGCGCTGGCGAGGAATCCGACGAACAGAATGACGGCGCGTCCAAACACAATGCCTCCCGGATCGTTGACGTGGTCGCGGCTAGGCGGCGGCTTCGCGTGGCGACTTGACCGGCGGCGTCGCCGGCAGCAGCCGCGTGATCAGCTGCTGCATGGCGAGCATCAGGGCGAAGGCCACCATGAACACGACCCAGCCCGAAAATTCGTGGAAGAAGCCCTGCGCCGCGGCCGGGCCCCAGTGGTGCGCGGCGATGCCGGTGCCGGCGACGCGCGCGCCGTTCGAGATGATCGCCACCGGGATGGTCGACAGCGCCATCACCGTGCGGACCCAGGTCCGCGAATCGGTGAAGTAGCCGAACACGATGCCCAGCGTCAGGAGTGAAATCAGCGAGCGGATGCCGCTGCAGGCCTCGGCGACTTCGAGCGTCGTGTTGGCGAGCACCAGCACGTTGCCCTCGCGCAGGACCGGGATTTCAGCGGCGTTGATCGCGAACTCGCCGGCGCGCGACGCCAGCAGCTGCAGCGGGAACGCAATCTGGTTGAAGATGATCGCCGGAATCGGAATCATCAGCAGCAGGAAGGCGAGCGGAAACGTCAGCGCCCGCAGCGTCGGCCAGCCAAACAGAAACAGCACGACGCCGATCAGGACGCCGATGATGGAAATGCGGGTCAGAAAGAGTTCCGACCCGAGAATGCCGGCGATCAGCACCAGGATGCTGCCGGCAAACATCACCAGCCCGAACCAGTGCGGCTTCGGCGCAATCGCCATCAGCGTCGACCGCCGCTCCCACACGAAGTAGAGCGACAGCGGCGCGATCAGGAACCCATGCGAATAATTGCCGTCGTTGGTCCAGTCGTAGATCAGCTTCTGAAAGACGTTCCAGTAAACCAGGACCATCCCCAGGAGGATGAGCCCGCCGCCGGCCGCCAGCTTCTTGGTCTCGCTGTTCATGTGCAAATAAAAATTCTACGCTGCCTCGCGCCGCCTCGAAAGGCGTGGGCAGCGTTGCTCAGTTCTTCAGACGGACAGGCTAAAGCCTGTCTTTACCGCTGCTACCAGCATTTACCGCCCGCTCGTTCGTTCCCGCTCGTCATCGCCGTTCGTCTTCTGCAGGCGTGATCTGCAGCGCGAACGGCTTGTACGACATCGAACCGACGACGTAGTACCGCCCTGCCGTGTCCTCGGTCATCGACCCGTAGACGTTGGCCCCTGCCGGAAATTCGACAGCCTCGCCAAACGGCAGCGGCGCCACGGTCGTCTGGTTATCGGCGCGACGGACGACCCAGTCATAGGTCCGGGTGCCGTTGTGACTGGGACCCACGGCTGAATACAGCGTTCCACTGCGGGAGTTCCGGAAGAGCGACGCCGGATAGCGTGAACCCGCCGGGTGGAACCAGCCAAGATTGCCAACCCGTGCAGGTCCCGACGGAGCGGGTTGCTCGTGATAGAGCCGTCCGGCGCCGGTCGTGAAATACCACCCGCCGCTGCCGTCGGGCACGGTCGCTACGATGCCGTGCGAGTCGCCCGGCGCGCTCTCGAAATAATCCGAGAGCGGCTGGCTGGCGAGCTCCGTCAGCGCGGCGTCGAACTCCACGAGCGCCGCGGTTGCCGCGGTCCCGGCCCGTGCAATCCGGGGCACGAACACATGCCCACGATCGTCGGCGAAGAAGTTCCGGCTGACGTGTCCCTCGACCGATCCGACCGTCGCCGAGCGCACGGCCTTCGTGCGGGTATCGAACTGATACAGCACGTGGTTGAAATACCCGAGCGCGTAGACATAGGGGCCACCCGTTGCGACGGCGATGAGCGCCTCAGGCGTCGTCAACAGGTGTTCCCACACGCCGGCCGCGCGCCGGCGCCAGAGATGGCCGCCCCACGTCGGCAGCCGCGAACCGTCTTCGGCTTCGCCGGTTTCGTCCATCGACGCGAAGTACTGCAGGCCGTCGGCGCCGATCACGATGCGCGAGTGAATCTTCATCTGCGTCTCGCCGCGCCGGCGCAGTGTGAGCCGTTCGAGTTCCGCGACGACGTTGCCGCGATCGGCGAGGGCGCCGCTGGCCGGATCGAACTCGAAGAGATGCGCCGAGCCGTCGCCGCGGTCGTCGTTGCTGGTGACGCCGAAGAAGATGTGTCCGGCTCGGTCGCTGCCGGTCGCGCCCCAGATCGCGAAAGAACCCCAGAAGTCCGGAAACCGGATGACCGTCACGGTCGGACTCTTGCCGGCCTGAGCCGGAAGCGTGCCGGCGCCGGCCAATGCGGCGGCAAGCGCAAGCGCAGCGACGAAGACGCGGCGGTTCAGAGCGGTCATCCCGGTGGTCTGGGACAGCCTAGTAGACGAGGGACGCGATGGTCTTCTTGGCTTCGTCCGCGCCGGGGAAGTTCTTGTCGATCGTCAGCGCCCGCTGCAGGTGGCGGCGCGCGGTGGCGTCCTCGCCCTTCTGGGCGTAGGCCATGCCGAGATGGTACTGGTAGATCGGGTTGTTCGGATCCTTCTGGACGCTCTGTTCGAGATACCAGATCGCCTCGCGATCCGAGTGCTTCTGGTAGTAGATCCAGCCAACCGTGTCGTTGAATTCGGGATTGTCGGGATAGCGCGTCTGCGCCCGCCGCGCGAGCTGCAGCGCGGTTTCGACATCGCCGCCGGTCTCCGAGTACAGCGCAGCGAGGTTGTTGGCGGCGGTGACGGCGTTCGGGTCGACGTTGAGCGCGGCCTGCCACCACTTCTTGGCTTCGTCCTTGTTGCCTTCCGAGTAATTGAGCAGGCCGATCATCGTCGGCGCGCCGACCGAGTTGGGCCGGAGCTTCGCCGTTTCGATGTACTTCGCTTTGGCTTCGGCGATCTTGCCCTGCGAGATGTACGCGTGACCGAGCATGCCGTAGGCTTCCGAATTCGCCGGGTCGAGTTCGATGGCCTTGTTCAGGGTCTCGACCATCCGGTCGGTTTCGTTGGTCGTGCGCTGAATTTTGGCGAGGAGCACGAGCGGCCCGGCCTCCTTCGGGTTGCGCGCCACCGCCGCCTCGATCTTCGCGCGGGCGGCCTTGGGGTCCTTGCGCGTGAGGTCGATCGCCACGAGCCCCGCCAGGGCTTCCATCGAGCTGGGATCCAGCTCCAGCTCGCGCTGAAACGCGCGGGCCGCGCGGGGCAGGTCGTTCTTGTTCAGCATCACCGTGCCGACGACGCCCATGACGCGCGGCGACTGTGGAAACGCGATGATCAGCGCCTGCAGTTCCTTTTCGGCGCGCGGCAAGTCGTCCGGCCGGACCAGCAGCGCGCGCACCAGCGTGAGCCGGGCGACGAGATTCGGGAAGGTGCGAATCGCCTGTTCGGCGAACTGAACGGCGGTGTCGATCTGGTTGGTGTTGCGATGGATCTCGGAGAGTTCGAGCTGCGCCGCCAGCGAACGCGGGTTGAGCCGCAGCGTTTCGTTGAAGGCCTTCTTGGCATTTTCGAGGTTGTGTCGCTTCGCCTCGATGCGCCCCAACGTCAGCTGCGCTTCCGGAGCGCTCGGCGAGATCGCGAGCGCCTCCTTGATGGCGTCCATCGCCTGGTCGGCGCGATCCTGCACGAGGAGCAGCCGGGCCTTGGTCACCAGGGCTTCGGCGTTGCGCGGTTCGCGCTTGAGGACGTCGGCGATGATCTCTTCGGCGTGCGTCTGGCGGCCGGAGGCGAATTCGAGGAGCGCAATGCGCGTTTGCGCCGTGCCGAACTGTGACGGCTCGGTGCCGATTTCCTCGAGCGTCTTGATCGCCTCGGCGTAGCGGCCGGTGCGGACGTAATAGTCGCTCAAGGCGTACTTCGGCAGCGCGGTCTTCGCGTTGGCCACGACCGCTTTGAAATAGCTCTCGGCTTCCGGCGCGCGGCCTGATTCCATGTAGAGGGAGCCGATCACCTGGTTGACCCGCTCGTTCTTCGGTTCGATCGCGTACGCCTGCTGGAGCGTCTTCTCGGCGTCCGGGAAACGGCGAGTGGCGCGGTAGAAGTTGCCCAGGTTCACGAGCGCCTCGACTGAATTGGGCTGCAGCGCGACCGCCTTCTGAAACGTCTGCTCGGCGCTGCTGGTATCACCCTGCGCCATCTGAAAGACCGCCAGGTTGGCGTAGACGCCGGCGCGCTCCGGGTCGACCTGCACCGCCTGATTCATGACGCCGCTCGCATCTTCGACGCTTTGCAGGTTGGCGAGCGCGTTGCCGAGCATCATCAGCGCATCGAGGTTCTTGGGATCCTTCTGCAGGACCTTGCGGGCCCGGTCCTTGGCTTCGTTGAAGAAGCCGCCGTTTACGAGGAGGCGTCCAGCCTTGACCTGGGCCTCCGGGTTGTCCGGCAGCAGGTCGGCGGCGCGCACGTATTCCGGAAACGCGTCGCGCGTGTTCCCGAGTGCCATGTACGAATCAGCGAGCCTGAGGCGAGCCACACCGAATGCCGCGTTCGCCTGGATCGACTTCTTGTACTCGATGATCGCCTCGGCGTACTTCTGCTGTTCGAAGTACTTGTTGCCGCTCTCAAAGGCCCGCTGGCGAATCGTCTCGGGGTCGTTGGAACCGCATGCAACCGTGAGCAGTACACACGCTGCGGCGGCAAGGCGGGCCGCACGCGGAGCGATCGATGAACGGAATGAAGAAACCATTGCGTCTCTGATTATCGAATCTTTCGCCGAGCGACTGTAAGGAAAAACCTGGGCAAAAAAGGAAAGAGCCAGGCCGCGAGGCCTGGCTCTTGGTCGTGCGAGAGTCTGGAGACCTGAAGCTTACTGCTGCTTCTTCCGGAGCTGACGGCGGTAGCGGCCGGCGGCGAAGAGGCCCGTGCCGAGCAGAATCAAGCTGGCCGGCTCGGGGACCGCGCCCTGCGTCGTGACGCCGTTGGTCTGCAGCGTGAAGGTGACGCCGTCGTTGAAGAAGTGGCAGTCCGGGTCCATCGCCAGGGCCACGTCCGCGCCGTTGTTGATGTAATTGATGAGCGTGTTCACCTGGGACGCTGTGAACGTGTAGGTGTAATCGTAGCCGCCGTTTGGACCCGCGCTCGCACCGAAAGTCCAGTTCGGAGCGAGGATCAGCTGGTTGGCCCAGGTGGTCTTGTTCGTGATGCCGTCCATGACGTCGTCGTTCAGCGCGGTCATCGCGTTGAGGAGCGCGGATCCGCTGCCGGTGGCATTAGGACTGGTGTTCTGGGCGACGAACGAGCGATCGGTCAGGCTGATGCGAGCCGTGGTGCCGCTGACGATGGGCAGATTGCTCGACGTGTCGAACACGTCGGCCATCATCTGCGACTGGTTCGTGTAGCTGGAGGGCGCGTTGTCGGCGACCGACCGGACCGTGCTCGTGACGCTGCCCGCAGTGCCGCTGACCACGGCGTTGCCGCCGGTCGTCGACGCGCTGTCGAGCAGGTCGAGGTGCAGGACGTTCGCCAGCGCGTCCCAGTTGTACATGTCCTTGAACGTGATGGACGCGCCGATGATGCCTTCCGCAGCGCGCGCCGTCAGCCCGGCCCCGGCCAGGTTCCACGTGTAGTAGTACGCGTGGTCCAAGTCGCCGACATCGTTGAGGCCCGGGTTACCGGGAGCCGCCGAGGAGCCCGACGGGTAATAGGTATAGGAGACGGCTGCGTCCGCCTGACTCGGCAGAGCAAAGATTCCGACGGCCGCCACGGCAGCCAGAGTCAGATGCTTGATTCCCTTCACGTTCGCCACTGGATTCCCTCGTTTCGCGATTGCTGGGGGCACGATGTATGGACCGCGCCCGCTGAGTTCAATACAAGATGACTGCCAAGGGCTGAGGCAAAAACACAGCTGCCAGAAGACACCTGTAAGTGGATGATTCAACGAGCTTTATGTGACAGACTCGGGCTCGAGCGACGAAGTGGTAATCGGCCGTTTCGGCCGGATCCGCACGAGTCGGTCCTCAAAAGGCTGACTTTCATCTTCTGGATGAGGCAACAGCGGTCGGCGGGCCGTCAGTCGGGTTAGACTCAGCGCACCTTGAGCGACGCAGTTCCCTACTTCCGACCCGACCTCGGCGAAGCCGAAATAGCTGAGGTTGAAGCTGTTCTCCGTTCTGGCTGGTTGACGACGGGCACTCGTGTGCAACGGTTTGAACAGGCATTTGCCCAAGCCGTTTCCGCGCGGTATGCCGTGGCCGTCAACTCAGCGACTGCCGCCCTCCACCTGGCGGTGGAGGCGCTCGGCCTCACCCGCGGGCAGGGGGTCCTCGTTCCGGCAATGACCTTTGCCGCAACCGCGGAGATCGTCCGGTACCTGGACGCCGTCCCGATCCTCGTCGACTGCGATCCGAGGACGCTGAACATGGACCTCGAGGACGCGGGCCGCAAGCTTCACGCGGCCCGCGCCGGCGAACTGCCCGGACCGCCCTGCACCACCGTCGTCGGCATCATCCCGGTTCACGTGGGCGGTTTGATGATGGATGTGGCCGCCGTCCGGGCGTTCGCGGAGGAACACCGGCTGTGGGTCGTTGAGGATGCCGCGCACGCTTTCCCGGCCTCGTGGCGTCCGGGGGCGGATCAGCCATGGACCATGTGCGGTGACGACACCGCCGCGGTCACGTGTTTTTCTTTCTACGCCAACAAGACGATCACGACCGGCGAGGGCGGCATGGCGGTCACGGCGGATGCCGCACTGGCCGACCGCATGCGGCTGATGTCGCTGCACGGGTTGTCGAACGACGCCTGGACCCGCTATGCCGGCGGCCGTTCGTGGGACTACCGGATCGTCGCGCCGGGATTCAAATACAACCTGACCGACATTGCGGCCGCGATCGGCATTCATCAACTGATGCGCGCCGAAGCGATGCGCGAGCGGCGCGAATCGATTGCCGGCGTCTACGCCCGCGCGCTGTCAGCGCTCGACGCGATCGACACGCCGATGGTGGTGCCGGATCGCGTGCACGCGTGGCATCTGTATCCGATTCGTCTCCGTCTCGATCGGCTGCGCGCGACGCGCGGCGAATTCATGGTCGCGTTGAAGGGACTGGGCATCGGCTGCTCCGTGCACTGGCGTCCGCTGCATCTGCATCCGTACTACGAAGAGCAGGGCTGGACCGGCGCGCACTGTCCGGTGGCGACGCGGGAATGGGAACGCCTGATTTCGTTGCCGATTTTTCCGTCCATGACGAAGGCGGAACAGGAGCGGGTGATCGAAACGATCGCCAGGCTGTGTGAGGAACTGAAGTGACGGTGGAATTCAGGAATTCAGGATTTCAGGATTTTCGGAATTCAGGATCTGCAATCCTTAAATCCTTAAATCCTTAAATCCTTAAATCCCTAAATCCTGAAATCTAAGAGACGGCGCGTATTGTTCCAGCGACGACGAACCGATTGCGTCCGCTCTGCTTCGCCTTGTAGAGCGCCTCGTCGGCGCGGCCGATGATCGCCATCGGGTCGGATTCGCCGGGTTCGGCGATCGCGACGCCGACGCTGATCGTCGGCGTGAGCACGCCGGACGGCGTCTCGACCCGCAGTTGTCCGATTTCGCGGGTGATCGATGCTCCCGCCTGCGTTGCGCCCGCCAGCGGCGTGTCTGGCAGCACAATCAGAAACTCGTCGCCGCCCCAGCGGCACTTCACGTCGCCGGCCCGCAGCGTGCAATTGAGCTGCGCCGCCACCGCCGCGAGGACCGCATCGCCGGCCAGGTGGCCGTGCTCGTCGTTCAGACGCTTGAACTTGTCGACGTCGAACATCATCACCGACAGCGGATCGCCGGACCGCTTCGCCCGCTGCAGTTCGGTGGCCAGCGTCTCGAGCGCATACGCGCGGTTGAAGCACGTCGTGAGCGGATCGCGGACGCTGTTTTCGCGCGTCTGTTCGAGGAGCTGGATGTTGCGCACCGCGCTCGACAGCAGCGCAACCGCTGCGCCGATCGCGCGCCGTTCCGACGGCGACAGCTCGGGCGTGTTGCGCACGCCGACGACGCCGAGCGTGCCGTCGCCCATGATCATGGCGAAACAAGCGTCGCCGTCGATCAGGCTGCCGTTGGCGCGGCTTTCGGCGTGATCGGCCGACGCGATTGCGATCTTGGCGCTGCGCTCCAGCGACTCCGGATTGCGGCCGCCACGCGCCGTCGCGTCGCCCACCGCTTCCCAGGCCTCGCCGATCTTCGACATCAGCCAAATCTCGCGGTCGCGGGCGAACGCCGGCATGTAGCGCCAGAACACCTGGTGAATGGCCTTGCCATCAGTCGCGCCCGCCAGCGCACCGCCAAACGCGACGAGTCGCTCGAGCTCCGCCGATCGCTGCCGTTCACGCATCGCTTCGGCTCCGGCGGCGACCTCGGAGATCAGCGCTTGCTGCCGTTTCTTGTATTGATGAAAAGCGAACGCGCCGACGAGGACGATCAAGCCTGGAATCAGGTCGATGCTGTAGCGATCTTCGACGACACGAGTAGCGTCGATCAGCAGCCGGAACGGCTTCTGGAAAATCACGACCGCGCTGGTGACGAGCGCGATCGCGAGCGACGTGTCGTTGCGATCTAGTAATCTCACGCGGTAGCCGCTTCAGCTACTTATCGGTTCCAGCCGAGCTGGCATCAGGAGGAGCTGAACCTGACGGTCTGATGGGGGCGCGCAGAACTGTGCAGCGATCAACGCCGGCGGGCGCTGTTGTCAACCCTCGGGATCGTCTGTAGGCTCCACCGGCAGCTCGACGCAGAAATGGACTCAATGGGGTCGAAGACGCTTCCTTCGCGCGACGATTTAGCCCGCATCTTCTTTGCCAAATACGGTCCGATTGAGAACCAGGGCTGGGCTCCGCGGCAACGGTTTCGCTTCGGCTATTTCATGCCCGCGGACGTATATGAGTGCGTCGTCGCGAACTGTCTCGAGGCCGGGTCGCGGTGGCTCGATGTCGGCGGGGGGCACAATATCTTTCCGGAAAACCCGGAGCTGGCGCGTCAGCTCGCGGCGAAGGCGGGACGAGTGGTGGCCGTCGATCCCAGCGAAAACGTTCTTCACAACGCGTTCGTTCACGAATCAGCCCAAAGCCTGTTGGAGGACTTTCGAGCCAACGAGCCTTTTAGGTTGGCGACGATGCGCATGGTCGTCGAGCACGTCAGCCAGCCCGAACGATTTGTCGAGACGCTCAGTCGCCTGGTGGCTCCGGGCGGGACAGCGATTGTTTTTACCGTCAACCGCCGATCACCGATTTCGCTCATCTCCCGCCTGATCCCGTTTCGCTTTCACCACCGTGTCAAGAAGATCTTCTGGGGCGGCGAGGAGGAAGACACGTTTCCTGTCTGCTATCTGATGAACACACGCGAGGAGTTGAGGGCCATTTTTGAAAAATCCGGGTTCCGTGAGGAGTGGTTTGCCAGACTCGATGACCTCTCCACGTTCGGACTGTTCAAGCGACTGAACTACTTGGAGTTGCAGGCGTGGCGGATATTCAAGAGCCTGGGTCTGGCGTATCCCGAAAACTGTCTCCTCGGGGTCTACCGTCGCAGAGCGTAGCCCTCCGGCGGTTGCGATTCTGAGGGAGGCTCAGTGGCTACTGCGGAATGCCGAGGCGGTCGAGCCAGCGATAGAGCGAGCGGCGGCTCATGCCGAGCTGCTTGGCGGCGGCGGCCTTGTTGCCTTTGACCTGGGTGAGGACGCGCTTGATCTGCTCGCGCTGCGCGGTCGACATGAGCGCGGGATCCGCGTCGGCGTGCAGATCGGGCGCGGCGCCGGCCGCCGGCGTCTCGGCCCCCGGCGGGACGAGCGACATCGCGCTCGCGAGTTCGCGCTCGGTGACGATCCGGCTGTCGCTCAGAATGCAGGCGCGTTCGATCACGTTGCGCAGCTCGCGCACGTTGCCCGGCCACGGCGCGGTCTGGAGCAGCCGTTCGGCCGCCGGCGTGATGCCCTTGATGGGCCGGTTCAACTTGCTCGCGAACTCGCGGACAAATGCGGCCGTGAGGTACGGGATGTCGTCGCGCCGATCGCGGAGCGGCGGAATGTGCAGCTCGATCATGCTCAAGCGGAAGTAGAGGTCGCTCCGGAACTTGCCGACCGCGGCTTCCGCTCGCAGGTCGCGGTTGGTCGCCGCGATCGCAAAGACATCCGCGCGCCGCGCTTCGAGCGATCCGACGCGTTGCACTTCACCGAGCTCCACGGCGCGCAGCATCTTCGCCTGGAGCGGCATCGGCAGCTCGCCAAGTTCGTCCAGGAAGATCGTCGCGTTGTGCGCGTGCTCGAAGAGGCCGACCTTGTTGTCCGTCGCGCCGGTGAAGGCGCCACGCATGTGGCCGAAGAGCTCGCTCTCAAAAAGCGTTTCGACGACCGCCGAGCAGTTCACGGTGACGAGTTTGCGCTCGCGGCGTGGTCCGAGGCGGTGCAGCGCCTTGGCCACCAGCTCCTTGCCCGTGCCGGTCTCACCGGTGACGAGCACGGTGCGCGCGTAGGGCGCAAACCGCCGCACGGCGTCGAACAGTTCCTGCATGCTCGGGCTGCGGCCGATCAGGCCGTAGAACTCGAACTGGCGGGCGACGTCGGCGTCGATGCGCAGCAGCGTCTCGCGGCGTTCGAGCCCTTTGCGGACCGTGATCAGCAGCTCGCGAAGGCGGTCCAAATCAAACGGTTTGGTGATGTAGTCGAGCGCGCCCGCCTTGATGGCCTCGATCGCCTTGTCGACGCTCGCCGTCCCGGTCATCAGGATGACCTGTGACTGCGGATCGGCGGCCTTGATCTCGCGCAGGACGCTCAGGCCGTCGATGTCCGAGCCGCCGACGTCGACGATCGCGCCGTCGGGTTTCGTGACCGGTAGCGCCTCGAGCGCGGCGCGCCCGTTCGATTCGCGGACGACGGTGAAACCGAGGTCGCTGGCAAACCGCTCGATGATGTTGACCGCAATCGGATCCTGATCGACGACGAGCAGCGTCGGCGACTTGGCGAACTGCCGATCGCTGCCCGACGACCGCGCGTCCGCCGTGTCGGATGATTTCGCCTGATCGCGTGATCGATCGGCGATGGCCGGGAACGTGCCCACAATCTGGTATCGACCACGGTGGCGGGGGCTTGAGCCGAGCTGGTCCTTAGTCCTTTGTCCCTGGTTCTTGGTCCGTCCTCGGTCCTTAGTCCGTCTCTGGTCCGTTGTCCTACGAGCGCCCGGCGAGGACAGCGGAGGGGCAGGCCAAGCGGGGTCGGACACCGGAACGATCACCGGGTGTCTGACCCCGAGCGAAATCGTCGACGCCAGACTCCGAGGCTAGCCGTGAAAATCCGGGAAGTCCTGATCGCGGCGCGAAATGATGCGGTCGGCCTCGGGCCACCGGATGCCGAACGCCGGATCGTTCCAGCGCACACCCCGCGCTGCGGCGGGGACGTAGTCGTTGGCCATCTGATAGAAGACTTCGGTCCGATCGGCGAGCGTTTGAAAGCCGTGCGCGCAGCCTTCGGGGATGTAGAGCATGTGGCGGTTCTCGGCGCTCAACTCGGCGGCGATCCACTGTTTGTAGCTCGCCGAACGCGGCCGGAGGTCGAGGACGACGTCGTAAATCGCACCCGCGGTGCAGCGGACGACTTTCACCTCGCCGTGCGGGTCGGCCTGGTAGTGCATGCCGCGCAGCGTGGCGGCGCGATGGTTGAACGAGATGCTGCACTGGGTCAGCCGCGCGACCAGGCCGTGATCGGCGAACTCGCGCGCGCACCACGTGCGCGCGAAGAAGCCGCGTTCGTCCTCACGCCGGATCGGCGCGATCCGGACGACACCGGCGAGGGCCGTCGGTTCGAACGACAGCGCCGGCGGTTCAGACAATCCGCACGTCCGGAATCGGAATGATGAAGCGGCCGCCGCGCGAGCGGTACTCGGCCTGCTGCGCGAGGATCTCGTCGGCAAAGTTCCAGGTCAGCAGCAGGACGTAGTCGGGCCGCGCCTCGAGGAGATGCTCAGGCGGAACGATCGGCAGATGCGTACCGGGCGTGAATCGTCCCTGCTTCGCTGTGCTGCGATCGGCGACGAAGTCCAGCGTCTCGCGGCCGATGCCGAAACAGTTCAGCAGCGTGCTGCCCTTCGCCGATGCGCCGTACACGGCGATGCGCTTGCCGCTCCGCTTGAGATCGCCGAGGACTTTCAGCAGCTCCTGACGCAGCGCGTCGACGCGCTGACCGAACCGCTCGTAGAAGGACAGGTGATCGACGCCCCACGCGGCTTCTTCCTCGAGAAGGTGCGCGACTGCCGCGGACGCACGGGCCCCGTCTCCGGCCGGTTCGACCCACAGCCGCAGCGACCCGCCGTGGACCGCGACCCGTTCGACATCGACGACGCGCAGACCATGGCGTTCGAAGAGGCGGTGAAGGGCGGTCAGCGAGAAGTAGCAGAGATGCTCGTGGTAGATCGTGTCGAACTCGCAGCGGTCGATCATTTCCTTCACGTACGGAACTTCGATGATCGCCGCGCCGCGCGGCTTCAAGAGCAACCGGAATCCGCGTGCCACGCCGTTCAAGTCCGGCACGTGGGCCAGCACGTTGTTGGCGTGAATCACGTCGGCGGCCGTGCCGTCGCGCTGCAAACGCACGGCGAGCTGCTCGCCGAAGAACTCGCACAGCGTCCGGATGCCGCGCTCGCTGGCGACCTTCGCAATGTTGCGCGCCGGCTCGATGCCGAGCACCGGTACGCCGGCCTGCTGGTAGTACTGCAACAGGTAGCCGTCATTGCTGGCCACTTCGGCCGCCAGGCTGTGGCTGTTCAGGCCGCGCGTCGCGATCACCTTTTTCACCAGCGCCGCGGCGTGCTGCAGCATGGTGTCCGAAAACGAAGAGAAGTACAGATACTCCGAAAACAGCTCCTCAGGCGGAACGGTTTCGAGAATCTGGACGAGCGAACAGCCGGGACAGAACGCCAGCGTCAGCGGGTATCGGCGTTCGGGTTGCGACAACTGCTCCTTGGTCAGGAGCGCATTGGCCAGCGGGGTCTCGCCGAGCGGCAGAATCACATGCAGATCCTGATGGCCGCAGGATCGGCACGGTGTCGACGGTCGCGTCATTGTGCAGAGCGTACCAAATGCCGGTGCGGAGTGCGAGGTGCACGGTGCACGGTGCACGTGCGAGGTGCTCGGTGCTTGGTGCGAAGGGGTGCGCGGTGCGAGGTGCGCGGTGCGAGGTGCGCGGTGCGCGGTGCGCGGTGCTACTGCCAGCCGCGCAGCCGGTAATACGCCAGGCCGAGCAGTTCGTGAACCACGGAGTCGGTTTCTTCCAGCCCGCGGGTCGAGGGCAGGACGCCGCGCCAGCCGCGCGTCTGGTTGTGTGGCGAGGGTTGCGCGATCGCGGGAATCGGGTCGAGGCCGACGCTGCGGAACACGCCGAGCGATCGCCGCATGTGTACCGCCGAGGTCACGAGGACCAGCCGATCGACCTGTAGCGACGGCAGCATCGACTGAATGACGGTCGCTTCATCCCGCGTCGTCCGCGACGCGGTCTCCGTCACGATGCGGGCGCGCGGGACGCCGAGTTCGATGAGCGCGTCGCGCATCACGGCGCCGGCGGGTTCGTCGGGATCGGCGGCCGACAACCGTCCGCCGGAACTGATGATCCACGCGGGAGCAATCAGCCGGAAGACCCGGGCCGCTTCGAGCGTGCGTTCGGCGCCGACGGGGTCGAGCACGGAGTAGCGTTCGTCGGACCAGTTGCGCTGTGTGTAGGTGCCCGAGCCGAGCAGGATCACCGCCGTGCGCCCCGCCGGGACATCGCTCGCCTGCAGCGGCCGGAACGGCCGCGCGAGCAACCCGGCGGCCGCATGCGCCACCTGAAAGCTGCTCGCGAGCAGGTACAGTGCCGCGGCCGCGACAAACGCCGCGCGCCGCCGGCGCGCCGTCGGCCGGGCCATCAGCCACAGACCCAGTCCGAACAGGACCACGATGGCGCCGGCCCCCGAGATCAGGAAGTGCACGAACGCCGCGGCGCCCGTCAACGCGGTTTGCCGCCTTTGCCGCGGCGGTCGCCCGACGGCTTCCGCCCCCACGGCTTTGGCGGGCGGTCAGGACGATCCGTGGGCTTGCCGGAGCCTTCCGGCCGGCTGCCTTCCTCACGCGGTTTCCACGGTCCACGTTTCTCGGCGGGTTTCCAGTCGCCGCGCTTCTCCTGAGGTTTCCCCTCGGCGCGTGGCTCGCGTGGGGGCCCTTCGCCGCGGTCTTCCCGCGGTTTCCACGAGCCACGATCCTCGCGCGGCTTCCACGGGCCACGGTTCTCCCGCGGCTTCCAGGGTCCGCGTTTCTCGGCGGGTTTCCAGTCGCCGCGCTTCTCGGGAGGTTTGCCCTCGGCGCGTGGCTCGGGTGGGGCCCCTTGACCGCGATCCTCCCGCGGTTTCCACGGGCCCCGATCCTCGCGCGGCTTCCACGGGCCACGGTTCTCCCGCGGCTTCCAGGGTCCGCGTTTCTCGGCGGGTTTCCAGTCGCCGCGCTTCTCGTGAGGTTTCCCCTCGGCGCGTGGCTCGCGTGGTGGCCCTTCGCCGCGGTCCTCCCGCGGTTTCCACGGACCGCGGTCTTCGCGGGGTTTCCACGGGCCACGATCCTCGCGCGGCTTCCACGGCCCGCGTTTCTCGCGCGCGTCCGGCGGCCGTTCGTCGCGCGGCTTGAAATCGCCCGACTGCCGCGGCTTCCACGCCTGCCCTGCCCGCTCTTCCTGCCCTTCCCGCCCCTTCTTCTCGAAGCGCGCACGCGGGTCCTTATGCTCCCCGCCTGGCCGCCACTCGTGCGTTCGTTTTTCGCGCAGCTCTGCGGCGTTCTTTGCCGCCCACTGCGCCTGCTCGGGCGAGTCCCACAGCTTGCCGCGGGCAAAGTAGCGCATCACGATGTCGGCGTTCTTGCGGGCGAGTTGATTGAACGTCGGCAGCAATTCGTCGCGCTCGCGCGCGCGGAACGCCGTCGCCTTGCCGTCAATCAGAATCGTCCAGTACACATAGCGCGGAGGCATGGCTTACCGTTCCAGTCGTTTGAGTTTTTCGACGAGCGTCGTGCGCTTCAGGTTGAGAAGCTTCGCCGCCCGCCCCTTGTTGCCGCCGGTGCGCTCGAGCGAACGCTGGATCAGATCGCGTTCGATCCCGGCGATGATGTCGTCGAGATCGAGCCCATCTTCGGGCAGATCGATCGACGCGGTCAGCGAGGCCGCCGGCTCGCGAGCGATCTCCGGCGGCAGATCGTCCACGTCGATCTGCCCGCGGCCGCTGCCGAATGCGACCGCGCGCTCGATGGCGTTTTCGAGCTGGCGGACGTTGCCGGGCCATGCGAAGGCCATCATCCGCCGCATGGCTTCCTGCGAGATGGTGACGGTCGTGCGCGTTTCGCGGCAGAACTTGTCGAGAAAGTGCTGGGCGAGGAGCGCGATGTCTTCGCGCCGCTCGCGGAGCGGCGGCAACTGCACGGGAATGACATTCAGGCGGTAGTAGAGGTCCTCGCGAAACTCGCCGTTCGCGACCATCCTGGCGAGGTCGCTGTTGGTCGCCGCGATGACCCGGACGTCCACTTTGATCGTGTGCGAATCGCCGATCCGCTCGAACTCCCGCTCCTGCAGCGCCCGCAGCAGCTTCATCTGCAGCGCCACGCTCATGGTCCCCACCTCGTCGAGGAAGAGCGTGCCTTTGTGCGCCTGCTCGAGGCGCCCCTGACGGTTGC
Source organism: uncultured Bifidobacterium sp. (assembly GCA_964577955.1). Classification (GTDB taxonomy): domain Bacteria; phylum Acidobacteriota; class Vicinamibacteria; order Vicinamibacterales; family CAVVIG01; genus CADEEX01. The sequence continues at coordinate 95,172 of CAZOAZ010000012.1, forward strand.
CGACGGCGCCGGTGAAGGCGCCGCGCACGTGGCCGAAGAGTTCCGCCTCGAGCAGCGTCTCGGGAATCGCGCTGCAATTGAGGGCGACGAAGCGCTGCGCGCGCCGCGGTCCGTTGTGATGAATCGCGCGCGCGACGACCTCCTTGCCGGTGCCGGTTTCGCCGGTGATGAGGAGCGTGCTCTGCGTGCCGCACACCGTCTCGAGCAGCTGGAAGAGCCGCTTCATCGCCGGACTCTTGCCGATCAGTCCTTCGAAGCGATAGCGCTCGTCGAGTTGCGCGCGCAGGTAGGCATTTTCAGACTTCAGCCGCCGCTGTTCGAGCGCCGCCTGCAGCGTGTGCAGCAGTTCGTCGATCTGAAACGGCTTGCTGACGAAATCCCACGCGCCGCGGCGGATCGCTTCGACCGCGTTCTTCACCGTGCCATAGCCGGTGACGACGATCGCGACGATGTCGGGGTAGCGTTCGACCGCGCCGTCGATGACCGCGGCGCCATCGATGCCCGGGAGGCGCAAGTCGGTGATGATCGCGTCGAAGGCGAATTCGGCCAGCTTGGTCAGCGCCACCTCGCCGGATTCCGCCTGGTCGACGAGGTAGCCGCGATCCGCCAGCTGCTCCGCCACCGCCTCGCGGAGCGCCGCCTCGTCTTCGACCAGCAAAATATGTTTAGCCGTATCAGGCATTTAACAGGGGCGCCAATAGTTTGACACAGAACGGTGCACCGTGCACCGTGCACCCCGCACGGCGCACCTCTTCTCACGAAGGCCCTATAGAGCTCCGTAGGACTTCCCGATACCCCCTCTGGAGGCACATAGCACCGTGGAACGAAAAACCATTTCAATCATGAAGGCCTGCGAGCTCGTGGGAGTCAGCCGTCGCACCATCTACAATTGGCTCTCCTCGGGGAAGATTGAGTACGTCCGTACGGCGGGCGGCTCGGTCCGTATCTTCGTGGACACGCTGTGGCGGGATCCGAATCGCGCCGAGCGTACCGCGACGACCGGTACTACTCAGACGGCGTGGACGCAGGAAGAGCGCACGCAGGCGTAACACACGTCTGCCGCTCGTCCGTCGACGAGGACACGAGTTCGATGAGATCGATGGACGAAGCGCCCGATCTGCGTCTCCTGTTTCACCAGCTGAATAACCAGCTGGGCATCATTCTCGCGAACGCGGAGCTCCTGGAGGCGAAAGCCACCGACGAGACCAACCGCGCGCGGGCGGCCCAGCTCGTGACAAGCGCGCTTGATGCGATGGGGACAGCCAGGGAGATTCGGCGTCACGCCACTACCCTGGTCCCCGAGCAATAGCACTCCGCCGGCGGGGCGCCCCGCACTTCGCACCCCGGTGTGTCTCGACCTTCGTACCTACCCCCACCTCGCACCCAGCACTTCGTACTGCTCTTGCGCAACCAAAACCGTTATCCCACGTCAAAAGCGATACTCGCGCTGTCAAAAAACTGACAGACGAGCTCGGAAAACCGTCGATTTTTTGACAATTTTCACGGTTTGGCCGAGACCCTCAGCGGCGGCGTCCGTCACGGAACATATCCTCTAACGTCTTTGGTCTCAGGAGTCTACGGTCATTCTTTGAACACACATGATCCATTTCGGGGCACGGGCTCGGCAGTTGGTACCGACGTTGCGATGATGCGCAGACGAAGGCAGCGAGAGAAGTCTTCAGTCACTTTCAGGAGAAAACGAAGATGCGCGCCCAGCCCGCCGCCGCCCAGACTCGCCGCATTGTCAACGGCCTGCCCTTTGTCGAGGCCCTCGCCCGACGCATGGCAGCGTCGATGCCGAACTCGATCGATATTGGCGATCTGGTTCAAGACGGAGTGCTCGGCTTGATCGACGCGGCCCACCGCTTCGACGAGGCCCGAGGCATCAAGTTCGAGACCTTCGCCGAACGGCGAGTGCGCGGCGCGATGATCGACGCGCTCCGGCGCGACGCCTGGCCCCGCGGCGTGCGGCGTCAGCGGCGCGAACTGGACGCGGCGCGCGAAGCGCTGCGACGCGAACTGGGTCACGAACCGTCGATGGCGGACCTCGCGGCCCGCGTCGGCTCCGATGAAAAGCGGTTGAGCCGCACCATCGTCCGCATCAACACCATCGAGGCCACGTCGCCGCTGGCGACCGGCGAACACTTCGACGAAAGCTGCCTGCCGACCGCGCTTGTTCCTTCCGAGCCCGACGCCCCCGACACCGCCTACGAAAAGACCGAAACCCGCGACCGGGTGCGCGCGGCCATCGCGGCGCTGCCGATTCGCGAGCAGAAAGTGATCGGTCTCTACTACTACGGCGAAGTGACGATGAAGGAAATCGGCGCCGAGATTGGCGTGAACGAATCGCGCGTCTCGCAGCTCCACGCGCGCGCCATCCGCCGGCTCCGCGAATCGCTCGGCGACATGGGTCCGCAGGAAGTTGCTGAAATGCGCCAGGCGCTGGTCAGCTTCGCCGTCAAGAAGCCGATCATGGCCAAAGCGACGCTGCCGGCGGCGCACGAAGAGAAGCTCGCGCAGCCGCACGGCGTCGTGCTGCCGTACAACCCGGATCACAAGCGCCGGCAGCTGCCCGCTCGCGCCGCCGCTCCGGTCAAGGTCAGTTCGACGACACGTCAGGTCGCCGTCGCCGCTGCGCGGTAACGAAAGGCTTTTACAACGAGTCCGCTGAGATCGCTGAGTTTCTTCGCCAAGATTACTCTCTGCGGTTTCTGCGGTCTCGTTGTGAAGGTTTTGTGACGACTTCGGGAGGGTCTGGTAGGTCTGGTGGGAGGGTGAATGGGTCGCGCATGTCGACCCGCAGAGCCTTTCTACCTGCCCTACCAGACCTTCTTCGATTGAATTTCAGGATTTCAGGATTTGAGGATTTGAGGATTTCAGGATTGAGCGCGTGACCCGCGTGATCTGAAGTCCTGAATTCCTGAAATCTTTAATTCCGGAAATTCGAGCTTCAGGTCAGGATTTCTTTCACCGTCCGCAACAAGTCCGCCAGGCGAAACGGTTTGGCGAGCCAGCGGCAGCCGCTCTCGTCGAGAAACCGTTCGGCGGCGGTGCCGGCGACATCACCGGTGACAAACAGCACGCGCCGGGCCATTGCCGGCGTCTCGGCGCGGAGCCGCTCGAAGAATGCGCGTCCGTCGAGGCGCGGCATTTTCAAATCGCAGATCACGAGATCGAAGGGACGCTCCTTGAGCCGCGCCAGCGCCTCCTCGCCGTCCCGTGCGTGGTCGACCGCGTAGCCGACATCCACCAGCGCATCGACCACCGCCGCGGCCAGCGCCTCTTCGTCCTCGACCACGAGCACAGTGGCGCCTTCAACCGCGTCGAGCGCGATGCGGCGGCCCAGCGCCGCGGGCGTCGCCGCCGCCGGCCGGGCGCCGGTGACCGGCAATTCGACGTAGAACGACGCCCCGTGTCCGGTGCGCGACTCGAGGCGGATACGGCCGCCGTGCTCCTGGACGATCGCGTAGGCGACGGTCAGCCCGAGTCCGGTGCCCTTGCCGACGTCCTTCGTCGTGAAGAACGGATCGAAGATCTTGGGCTGCACCTCGTCTGGCACTCCAGGTCCGTCGTCGTTGATTTCGAGCACCACGGCTTCGCGATCGGCGTCATGCCAGGTGCGCAGGACGAGAATGCCGCGGCCGTGCGCCGAGAGCATCGCCTGTTCGGCGTTGATGATCAGATTCAGCAGGACCTGCTGGACCTGGTGGCCGTCGGCGTACACCTGCGGCAGACCGGCGGCGAGCGCGTCGATGACCGAGATGTTGCTGACGCGCTGTTCGTAGGCGCGCAGTGCGAGCGTCTCGCGCACGACCTGGTTCACATCCACCATCGCCCGCGTCGTCTGACGCTTGCGCGCGAACGTCAGGAGGTTGCGGACAATCCGTGCCGCTCGCTCGGACTCGCCGAGAATGATCTCCAGGCCGCGCTTCAACGACGGCTCGAGCTGCGGCTTCTTCGACAGCCGCTCGGCCCAGCTCAGGATCGTCGCGAGCGGATTGTTCAACTCGTGGGCGACGCCTGAAATGGTCTGCCCGAGCGCGGCCATCTTCTCGGCCTGCAGCAGCTGGAGGTAGATGTCGCGCGCCTCGTCGTCGAGTTTCTTCCGCTCGGTGACGTCGCGAATCAGCCCGTCAATCCTGAACCCGCCGCTGCCGTCCGGTTCGGCGCGCCCCGTGAATTCGATCCAGACGGTCGTGAGATCGGCGCGGCGGAGGCGGAGCAGATAGTGCGCGACCGCGCCGTCGGTGGCGAGCCGGCCGAGGAGCGCCTGCCGCGCCTGGCCATCGACAAAGCGATCGGGATCGAACGGGCGGACGTCGGCGTCCGGCGTGTCACCTGGATAGCCGAAGATCAACTTGAGGAACGGATTGGCGGCGACAGTGGACGATGCATCGGGACCGATGGTCCCGATGTAGACGCCTTCTTGAACAGTGTGAAACAGCCGCGCCAGCGCCGCGGTTTCGGCAGCCCGCGGAGAACGATCGGGCACGCGCGTCGTCAGTGGTCGTGCGACTCGGGCGCCGCGGCACTCTTTGCCACGGGTTTGGGCGTCGGCGTCATCGTCGTGAAGCTGGGCGCGAATTCCTTTTCAATCGCGGCACGAATGTCGGCCACCGACGCGCCCGACGCGTGCATCTGACGCGACCGCGTGGCGACGTCGAGGCACACGGCGCATTCGAGACCGTGCTCTTCCCACTCGAGCACGTCGCCGTTCGCCGCGCGTGATTTCACGAAGCAGTCAGCGTTGTGCGTGTGCCCGCCATTCTGGCAGCCGCAGAAGCACGGAATGTAGCTGAGGACTTCGGGGTGCTCGGCGGCGAAGTGAAAGTCGGCGGTGACGACATCGGGCGGCCGCGGTGGCGCGTAGCCGCGGAACGGAATCGGCGGCAGGTTGGCCTGCTTGTGTGGTTTGGCCGCGGCGGCGGCCGCGATCGCCTGCGGCGTCGGCTCGGCGCCGACCGCGCGTTCGGGTTTAGTCGCTGCCGCGGCGGCCTTGGCCTGGTCGGTGGCGCTTCCGTTGCCATCCCAGAACGCGAACACGCCGATCGCGACGACCACGACGAGCGCGGCGCCGACGAGCAGCGGATTGATTCCGGATTTGGCCGGCGGCTCGGACGGCGTTCCCGGGTTCTGACCCTTCGCTGAAGATTTTCTTCCCATAACGAAGTCATCTTACCCCAGTGTCAGAATCACTGGATGTCCCAGTCAGGATCAGCTCCGCCTCGATCCGCCTACCTCGCCTGGGTCACCGTGTGTCTCCTGTGGGGAACGACCTACCTCGCGATCCGGGTGGCCATTGAGACCCTTCCCCCGTTCCTGATGACGGCGGTCCGGTGGATTAGTGCCGGGTCGATCCTGTTGATCGCGCTCAAGATCCGCGGCGAACGGATTCCCGGTCCACGCGAGTGGCCGGGGCTGACGGTCCTCGGGATTCTGTTGATGGGATTTGGCAACGGCCTGGTCGTCTGGGCCGAGCAAACGATTCCAAGCGGGCTGACCGCGGTACTCGTGGCCGGGGTGCCGTTCTGGATGGTGGGAGTCGAACGTCTCCTGGGAGCCCGCACGCCGCTGACGGCGCGGCGCCTGATCGGCCTCGCGATTGGTTTTGCCGGCATCGTGCTGCTGGTCTGGCCGGATCTCGAATTGAACGGCGGGACCGGCTTTCTGTTTGCCGTCCTCGCGACTCAAGGCGCCTGTCTCGGGTGGGCGATCGGTTCGATCTACTCGCGGCACCGCGGCTCGCACGAGAACGTGCTGGCGATGGCGGCGATGCAGATGCTCCTCGGCGGCCTCTGCATCCTGGTCGTCGCGCTGATGCTCGGCGAACGGCCGTCGCCGGACGCTTCGTGGCGCAGCATCGCGGCGGTGCTCCACCTGATCGTCGTCGGCTCAGTGATCGGATTTTCGGCCTACGCGTACGCGCTGAAGCACCTGCCGGTGGCGACCGTGTCGCTCTACGCGTACGTCAATCCGGTGATTGCGGTGGCGCTGGGGACGCTGATTCTCGGCGAGCCGTTCAGTCCGCGCCTGGTCGTCGCCGGCGGCATCGTCCTGCTCGGGATGACGCTCGTGCGCGGGTAAATCATCGATGATTGATGAATGATGATTGATGATTTGCATCGCATCATCAATCATGAATCATCATTCATCTATGATTTAGGATCGCCGAGCGCGAAGGTCATCGTGCCCTCGACGACGCGGACGCCGTTGACGCGCGCGACGCCCTTCAGCAGACCCATGCGGCTGCGCAAGCGCAGGACCACGGCTTCGATGACGACGACGTCGCCGGGAACGACCGGCCGACGATAGCGGACCCGCTTGATGCCGGCAAAAAAGGGGAGGTGCTGGCGGTTTTCCGGTTTCGCGAGAATCAGGATCGCACCCACCTGCGCGATCGCCTCGGTGAGGATGGTCGGCGGGAGCACCGGCTGTCCGCCCGCTTCGGGCGACAGGTACCGTTCGTTCTGCGTCACGTTCTTGATGCCGACGATGCGCTTGTCCAGTTCGAATTCGGTGATCCGATCGACCAGGAGAAACGGATAGCGGTGCGGCAGGATCTGTTCGATCGCCGAGTAGTCGAGCGGCAGCGTCAAGTCCATGAGGTGAAGCGATTATACTTTGGGCGAAGCGGCGCCCGTTCCCTTGGCTGAATCCACCACACCTCCTGTCGTCAGTACGCCCGCGAACGTGCGCGAGCTGGTCGTGACGCTCTTCGAGCTCGGCCGCGAAGTCACGTCGGTGCTCGATCTCGACGAACTGCTGCAGAAGATCCCGCAGCTGCTCGCCCGGATCACGCGCTTCAACGCCTTCGCGGTGTACCTCCTCGATCCGGCGGGGACCGAACTCCGGGTCGCCTATTCGGTCGGCTATCCGGACGGGGTCGTGGCGAAGCTGCACTTCAACGTCGGCGAGGGGCTGGTCGGCGCGGCGGTCGCCGAAGGGCGGCCACTGCTCGTCAACGACGTCACCGCCGATCCGCGCTATGTGGAGGCGGTGCCCGGGTCGCGCGCCGAACTGGTCGTACCGCTGCGCCGCAAGGGGCGCATCATCGGCGCGCTGAATCTGCTGAGCGACGTGACCGGCCAGTTCACCGACGTCGACGAGATGATGGCGCGGCAGTTTGGCGCTCACGTCGCGGTGGCCATCGAGAACGCGCGCCTGTTCGAGCAGGAGCGTCAGTACACGAGCACGCTCGAGACACTGACCGAGGTCAGCCGTGACATCGCGGCGATTCTCGACCTCGACGAACTGCTGACGCGCATCGCCAACCTGGCGCGGCGGCTCATCGACTACCGCACCTTCGGCATCCTGCTGGTGAACGACGACACGCAGGAACTGGAAATGAAGGTCGCGGTCCGCTACGGCGAGAACATCAACGTACCGCGCATGAAGCTCGGGCACGGCCTGGTGGGCTACGCCGCGCTGCACAAGACGGTCGTGCACGTGCCGGACGTGTCGAAGGATCCGCGCTACGTCAAACTGGTCGAAGACGCCAAGTCGGAGCTGGTGATTCCGCTGCTGCTGCAGGATCGCTGCATCGGCGTGTTCGATCTCGAGAGCCCGGAGCTCGACGCCTTCAAGAAAACCGACGTCGAAGTGCTCACGCTGCTGGCGAGCCAGGCGGCCGTGGCGATCGAGAACGCGCGTCTGTACGAAACGATCCGATCGAACGAGCGCCGCATCGAAAAGGAACTGCGCTTTGCGCAGCGCGTGCAGGCGGCGCTCCTGCCGACCGCGTTGCCAAAGCGGATGAAGGGCGTCGACATCGCGGCGCGGCTGGCTCCGGCGCGCGAACTGGGCGGCGACCTGTACGACTTCCTGGCGCCCGAGCCAAACAGCCTGGTCGTCGCCGTGGGCGACGTCTCCGGCAAGGGTGTGCCGGCGGCGCTCTACAGCGCGTTCGTCGGCGAAATCGTCCGTTCGCGGACGTTCCGCCGCCGCTACGCGCCCGAAGCGTCGACTCCGGCCGCGGTCCTCGCGTCGATGAACACGATCCTTTCAGAGCGTCAGCTGGAGGAATACTTCTGCACGCTCTGCTACTGCGTGTTCGACTTCAAGCGCCGCACGGTGACGATCGCGAATTCCGGATTGCCGTACCCGATTCGCGCCCGCGGCACCGGCCGGCCGCCGGAGGAGTTCGTGGCCGCCGAACCGATCGAGCTGGGCGGCCTGCCGCTTGGCTCCTTCCCCGGATCGACCTACGACGACATCTGTTTGGATCTCAAGGCGGGCGATCTGTTCGTCTTCTGTTCCGACGGGATTCTCGAGGCGAACGATCTGTTGCAGCGCGAGTTCGGCCTCCATCGCCTGCTGTCGGTGATTGACAGCCGGCGCGAGCAGACCGCGCGCGAAATCGTCGACGGCATTTTCGAGGCGGTTCAGGACTTCCGGGGCGAGGCGCTGCCGAACGACGACATGACGGCGGTGGCGGTCAAGGTGAGCGTCTAGGGGGGTCTTAGGATTTCAGGATTTCAGGATTTCAGGATTTTGGGATTTGGGATCACACGTGTCACGCGTGGAGCGCGCGGGCTGTCTATAACGAAGGACGCTGGATCGCCGCCTTCGTGTTTTTGGGCCTGATTTCCGCTGATCGGACCGGGCACGCGATTTGATGTAGAGACCGGTGCTGCGTCGGATCACCGGGGGTACCTAACATCAGGCAGGCGCTGGCATCGCCCGTTCCCCGGTTCCTTCCACGATCCGGCGCAGCGCTTTCAAAGATGCTCGACGGACAGGCTAAAGCCTGTCCCTACCGGTCAGGGCGCTAGCGCGCGGCGCGCGTTCCGCGAGACGCGGCCGTCGTCGCCAACACCGCGGCCAACTGCGAAGCGAAGATCGTCGCCAGTGACTGCACGTGGGCAGACGACTCGCCACCGCTCCTGATTTCGGCCGCAAGCGCTCCTATACATCCATCGATGGACATGAGCGGGGCGACCACCGCGCCGCGCGCGACGCCAGGAAGCTCGGGAATCACCTGCATCGTGCCCGACCGATACGCCGCCGCGGCGCCGTTGTCGGCCGTCACCGCTACCGTCCCCAGCAGCTGAACCACTTTTTCGCTGTAGCCAAACGTCACGATCGGACGGAGGTCCGCCCCGCTCGTGTTGCCGAGCCAGACGATCACGCCTGGGGCATCGATCGCCCGGGCGATGTCGGCGACGACCCGTTCGAGATCCGCCATGCTCTGGACGCGGCCGAACGCGCCGCACAGCTCGGCGGCCAACGCCAGCGCGCGATCGGAACCAGGCGATCGATTCGCGACTGAAGGAGACGGCGGGTCTTTCAGCGTTTTCGGTGGAACGGCAGCGATCGACAAGGTTTCCGCTTCGCGGACCGGCTGCTCCGCGGCATCCACCGCGGGTCCTGGTCCGCTCAGGGCGAGGACCAGCAGCAGAAGAACCGTCACGCCCGCCGCGCCGGCGAGCGCGTAGGTTTGCTGTCCGCGGATGGCGGCCTCATCGGCTTCGAAGGCGTAGCGCTCAGCCGTCCGCGCGGTTTCGACGCCGACGCTTGCCTCGGTTGACGACTGCGCGCCCTCTGAGAACATCACGTCGCCGGCCATGAGCGGCTCGCCGGCATCGATGTATTCGCGGGCGCGCTTGTCGACGTTACCGAATTCGGTGACCGCCGCATCCACGTCAATCAGGGTCTTCCGCGCGTCGCTGCTCTGAGCTGTTTGGCGGAGCGTGTCGACGTTGCGCGCGGCACTCGCCGCGAGCGCCGCCACTTTGGGGATCCAGAACGTCGAGCTCTGTCCCGAAGCCACGTACGCCTGCTGCGCGGCCCGCGCCTCGGTCAAATCGCGAACCGCATCGCGCGCCGCGGCGTCGAACGCGCGGACGGCGTCGCGCCGCGCGGCGATGTCGCGTTCACCGAACAGCACAAACAGCGCGGCGCCGCCAAGGGCCAGAACAGCGAGAGCCGCCGAGGTCAGTCGAGCCGCGCGTGATCGCATCAAATTTTTGTGTGACGGACAGGCTAAAGCCTGTCCCTACCGGTGCGCGCGGTCAGAGTACCACGATTTAGAACGCGACTTGCGCGCGGAAGATGATCGAATTTTCAGCGGGACGCGCGGCGCCGCCGTCGAAGGTCGTCCGTTCGAAGGCGCAGTAGTACTTGATCCAGTAGTTCGGGTACCAGTTGGCGCCGATCGCGACCTGATGTCCGGTACCGCTGGCGGTCGCGGCGGCCAGTCCGAGGTCGAACGCGGCCTGGTCGACATCCAGCGCGGCGACGCGCGCGAGCAACTGAAGCGCGCCCCAATGATGAGCCGCGGGATCGAAGTTGTCCTTTGGCCGCACGCCGCGATCGGTCGCGCTCTCGCCGGTCACGACGAACGATCCGGTCACGTCCCAGCCGTGGTTGCTGAGGTCGGCCGACACGTCGTTGCGCGTGACCCGCTGTCTCGAGAGCATGAATTCCGCAAAGGCGCCGAATCCCTTGTAGTAGTAGAAGGCCGCCGGCGACACTCGCGTGCGCCGGCCGTCCGCCGCGGCACCGGTCGCGTACGAAAACCAGGTCTGGGTCGCCGAGGTCTTGAACGACGGGAGTGCGCCCGTCTGATTGCCGGTCGACATCCCCACGTGGAAGCCAAGCCCGTTCAGCGCGCCGGCCGGCGTCCGCGCGCGGAACGGCTGCGTGACCACGCGCAGCGTCACATCCTTGCCGTTGTTCGGGTCGACCTCGGTCGACGATGAGGTGCCGTCGGGAATGCCGTTGAAGACACCCACCGAATAGGTGAGCCGGTTGGTGAGGAGATCGCCCAGCACCTGAACCCCGTTGTCGCGATTCGGCACGAGCCCGGTCGCCAGCGAGCGCTCCGGAAAGAGCACGAACGCGTCGCCGATCAGCAGCTCGTAGCCGACGGGGGCCTTGTCCTTCCCCATGCGGACCCGGAATTTCGGCGAGAAGCGGACATCGAGATACGCGTCCTGCATCACGACCTGGCCGCCGCCGAGGTCGGGCATGATCTTGAAATCGAAATAGCGCGCGATTCGCCCGGTGAATGTCGGCCGGATCTTACGAAGCGTGAACGTCTCGCCAAAAGCCGGCGGGTCGTCCACGGTAAACCGTCCGTCCATCTGACCCGTCATCCCGACGACCAGCCGGTAGTCGCCGTTCGGCACTTGCACGACGAAGCCATCCTGCCAGCCCGCAGTGAAGGGCGGTGGTGTCGTGGCCGTCTGCTGTGCCGCGGCGGAGGGCACGAGAAACGGCGAAGCGTAGAGGAGCGTCAGCGAGAGGCTACAGCGGACAACGCGAGCGAGGCGGCACAACGTCATGGCCGCCATAGATTAACTGATTCGATCCTTTACTGATTCCTTTTGAGGATGACGTAGGTGGGAAGTCCGCTCGCGCCGAGCTTCTGCATCACGCGTGCGGTCTCTGGATCGTCGGGATTCTCGGCCTGGAATTTCACCTTCACGTAGCCGTTCAGCGCCGCGGTGACTTCCGCGCTCTTGAGGGTGGTGCGATCCATCACGAGGCAGTTCTTGCACCAGGTCGCCCACATGTCGACGAGGACGGGTTTGTTCTCGCGCTCCGCGACGGCCAGGCCGTCGGCGAGCGACGCGTGCCACCCGGACTTCAACTGCTCTTCGACGCTGGCGGCCACTTCCTTCGCGTCGACCCAGCGATTCGACAGCAGGCTGTAGGCCTCGTAGCCGTAGTACGCCGCCGTCGCGAGAATCAGCACGCCGAAGGCCTGCTTGATCCGCACCATCCAGGCTCCCGGCTTCGGCAGCGCGGCGAGGCCGGCGCCGGCGATCGGCCACGGCACCGCCATGCCGACGCCGAGGAGAAACGGCAGCGCCAGCGCGGACGGCGATCCGCTCGCGTAGAGGTTGCCCGAGAACAGCACGACCTGAATCACCACCGGTGCGACGCAGGCGCCGGCGAGCAGCGCCGCCACCGCGCCCATGCCGAAGGCGACGAGAAACGATCCGCGTCCGCTCTCGCTGACCCGGATGTTGCTCGAGAAACGCGAGAAGTCGATGACCAGCACGTCGAACATGGCGAGCGCCAGAATCACGAAAAGCACCGCGATTCCGAGGTTGAACCACCAGTACGAATTGATCGTGCCGAACGTGCCGGCGGTGAGCACGACGATGAGGCCGAGGATGCCGTAGACGAACGCCATGGCGGCGCCGTAAGAAGCGCCGAGCAGAAAGCCGCGGCTGCGCGATCCGGCCTGCGTGCCGGCGCCGATGATCGCGAGATTGATCGGAATCATCGGCAGCACGCAGGGCGTCAGGTTCAGGGCGAGGCCGCCGATGAGGACAATCAGAATGATGGCGAGCGGTCCCTGGCCTTCGAACATGCCCCTCGGCTTGATGCCCTGTTCGGCGTTGCTGATGAAGGTCGTGAAATCCGCGGCCGACACGTAGCCGGTCGTGCTGCCCTGAATGGTGAAGCGATCGAGGGCCGTGGCCGCGTCAGCCGATACCTCGGGCCGCGCGGCCGGTGCGGAAGGGGGCGGCTCCGCTCCCGCGACCCGCGCGGGTTCGCCGGTCCCGAATTTGATCGCGCGGAAGACCTCGGGGTGGAGCGCCTTTCCCGCCGGCTTGTCGTCGAAGCTCCACGAAACGGGCACGGACTTCGGCGGATAGCACGCGACCTCGTCGCACGCTTGATAGCGGAGCGTCGCTGGAACGACGGTCGTACCCGCGGCGAGACCCGCCGACAACTTGAAGACGGCGCCGATGACGAACTCACCCTCGAACACGCGCAACGCCTCGCCGGCGCCCTGTTGGACGAAATCCTTGGCTTCAGGAAAGACGACTTCCGAAACGCCGACGCCCGGCGGCAGCGCGCCGAAGGTCACGGTCAGCGGAATGAGCAGCGGATCGCGCGGCCGGTTGGAATTGGTGTGATAACCGGGAGGCAGACGTACCTGAAGCGCGCCGCGGAGTTCGCTGCCCGGGGCGGCGGTTGCGGTCTCGAGCAGCGGCGCGACTTCGGCCGTTGCGGGCCCGCGCTGCGCCGACAGCGAGACGCCGAATGCGGCGGCGAGCGCGACGATCAGGGCGCGGCGCACCAGCGTCATCGTCTTTCCGATCACTTCACTTCGCGGAGCGGAATCAGGCCGGGCGCCGCCGGCAGCGACGATGGATCGACGGCGCCTTTGACCGGCGGCAGGTCCTGATACATGAAATCCCACTTCCAGCGCTCTGACGGATTCGACGCCTGGAGCCAGGTTCGCGCCGCCATCGGCCGCGCGAACGTCAACGTGGCCAGGCCGGCCAGCGCCGGCACCTCGGCGTAACGTCTGGCGATGTCAGCGCGAATCTGCGCGTCGCTGGAGACCTCGAGAGGAGTTCCCAGCGCTCGCGACAGCGTCCCGAGGATGCGCCAGTCTTCCCAGGCATCGCCGGGTGTCGCGAGTGCCCGCGAGCTGCCCTGCACGCGTCCCTGATCGTTGGTGTAAGACGCTTCCTTTTCGGCGGAGGATGCACCGGCCAGCACGAAGTCGGCCTGGGCCGCCAGCGGAGTCAGCAGAACACCCTGGACGACGAGCAGCGGCAGGCGGCCGCTGACCCGCGCGTCGAGGAGCCATTGGATGTCGCCGAGGGATCCTTCAGGCCCGGGATCGAATACGAAGAGCGCCGTTATCTGACCCCCGTCGACGGCAGCCTTGAGCGCCGAGAGGTCGGCCGGCCCCTGCGGCGAGCCGCTGTCACCGGCGACGAGACCGAAGAGACGAGCGCCGTTCACGTTCGGGGCATCGACCGTCGGCACCTTGAAGCGAGTGTTTGCCGGCTGGACCTTTTCCGAAACGCGCCATCCGACGTGAACGCGCGGCCCCTGACCGCCGCCGAACTCGGCTGCGAGACGGTTGAAGAGGAAGAATTCTTCGTTCGACGCGTGCGCCGACAGCAGGAAGTGGACGCCGCCGGTGGCGCGCGCGGCTGACAGCCGTTCGGCCGCCTGCGGCAGCAGGTCATGCCACGCGGCTGGCTCGAGCTCGCTCCCGCGGCGGGCCAGCGGCTTGCGCAGCCGCTGGTCGCCTTCGATCCAGTGGTAGCCGAACCGGCCGATGTCGCACATCCAGTAGCCGTTGACCTCGGCGTTGTGGCGCGGCGTGATGCGAATCAGCCGCGATCCTTTCGCCCATTCCGGCTTGGCCTTCAGCCACGCCGACGTGTTGCACCCTTTCGAGCAATCGGTGCAGATCGTGTCGGCGACGCTGGTGTTGTCCCATGGCCGCGATTTGAACCGATAGTCCTTGGTCGTGATGGCGCCAACCGGGCAGACATCCATCAGGTTGCCCGAGATCAGCGAGTGCACGCCTTCTTCCTGGAACGTCGCGATCTCGCTGCCGTAGCCGCGATCGATGACGTTAATCTGTGCGTCGCCGTCGACCTCGCTCATGAACCGCTTGCAGCGCGTGCACATGATGCAGCGCTGGCGGTTCAGCATGAGCGTCGGCCCGAAGTCGACGTCGCCCTTCACGCCTTCGCCGTCGAACACCCGGCGCGGAAACTCCATGCGGCTGTGATCGGGACCGAAGGTGTACGAAAAATCCTGCAGCGGGCACTCGCCACCCTTGTCGCAGACCGGACAGTCGAGCGGATGATTCACGAGCAGGAATTCGAACACGCCGGCGCGCGCCGCGACGACCTCTTCGCTGCGCGTGCTGACCACCATGCCGTCGGCGCAGAGCGTCGAGCAGGACGTCTGCAGCTTCGGCATCTTCTCGATCTTCACGATGCAGACGCGGCACGATCCGTCGACGCCGATCCCCGGGTGATAGCAGTAGTAGGGGACCGAAATGCCGCTCTCGATCGCGGCCTGCAGCACGGTCTTGCCCTTCTCGACGGTGACCTGACGGCCGTCGATGGTCAGCGTTACGGTGTCCATGGCTTCATGATATCTGAGGTGCGGGGTGCTCAGTGCGGGGTGCATGGTGCACGGTGCTGGTGCACGGTGCAGGGTAATGGGTGCGGGGTGCGCGTGCGCGACGCACCATTCAATTGGGAGCGGCGGCGTCGCGCACGCACCGTGCACCGTGCACTTGGCACCGTGCACCTGCACCGTGCACCGTGCACGACGCACCTCGCACCGCCCTACTGGTTCCGCGTCACCTCAGCGAGCGTCCCGTCGTCGCGGTCCAGATCGATGGCGCGCAGCAGGCCCTCGAGCGGAATACGGATGTCGACGACGCGATCGGTGACCGGGACGACGACGGTGCCCGGTTTGCGGTCGGCGTACTGCAGCGTAAGCGTGATCGGGATGTCGAAGATGTCGCCGGTCTGCTCGAAGTGAAGCACCGCCTCCTGACGCTCGACCCGATAGGAGAACGTCAGACGCGGCAGCGCCGAGCTGTAGACCCAGCGCTCGAAAAACCGCTCGAGCGGCCGGCCGCTCTCGGCCTCGAGCGCGCGGCGAAAATCGTCCGAGCCGACCTTCGTGTAGCGCGCCCCCGCGTAGAAACGGCGGATGCCGTTGAAGAAGTGCTCGTCACCGAGCAGCCGGCGCAGCATGTGCAGCACGGCGGCGCCTTTGTTGTAGACCACGGCGCGGAAGGCGCGGCCGTCGTTCTTGACGTGCCCGACGCGGTAGCCGAGATAGATCGGTCCCTGCGCCGACTGATCGATCGCCCAGCGGCGCAGCTGCCGCATCACACTGTCGAACGTGTCGTCGCCCCGTGCATGCTCGGCGTACAGCGCGGCAAAGTATTGCGCGAACCCCTCGCTGAGCCACTGCTCGTGGTAGTTCCGCCAGCCGATGGCCTGTCCCCACCACTGGTGGGCGACTTCATGCGCGAGAAAGAATTCCGGAAAACCGGTGAAGGCCGCCGGATCGTTCCGCCACGTCACCTGCGCGGTGGGCAGCGTCTGGTTCAGAACCGCAAAGTACCCGGGGCTGTGGCCGCCCGGCAGGTCGTTTTCGATGACCGCGAGCGTGAAGGTCGGGTAGGGCGCGTCGCCGATCAGCGACTGGTAGAACTGTACGACATCGCGGAGCTCGTCGCTCATGCCACGGCCGCGGCCGGTTTGCCGCGGATTGGCGTCGATCGCCAGTTCGATCGCGTCGAAGGATGCGTCGCTGATCGTCCCGTCGGCGTCGCGGTTGAACTCGAGCGGCGCGGATGGCGGAAAGCCGATCGTGGCGCGCCCCACGCGTTGAAACCGGCTGACCAGGAACGAGAGGTAGCGTACCGGTCGCTCGGCCAGGAACTGATAGACCTTGCGGGCCGGGACCTGGTCACGGGCCGGGATGACTTCGGCGGTGTCGAGCAGCCGGCCCGAGGCGACGCAGCCGAACGTGACCGGTATCGTGAGCTGGATTTTCGCGACGGCGTAGTCCGAAATCGTTGATTGCGGGTACCAGTAGGCGCTGTTGCTGTACAGGTAGCTCGACTCGGGTCTGATCACGAACGGATCTTCGAATGGTTCCTGCGGCGCCCCGGGGTCGCGCGGATTCTGCGGCGCCAGCGCCTCACGCTCGGGCGCCTGCGGTTCGAGGCGACCGGCGTACGCGATGGTCACCGTGATCTCGGAATCGCGCAGCAGTCCGGCCGGCAGGTTGACGAGCAGCGTGTTCTGATTGGCGACGCGCAGGTTGAACAGCCGCCCGAACTGATCGCTCGTCACCGATCGAACGGCCAGCGCGTCCGCGAGGCGGATATTCAGCTGGTTCACGAGCGGCGCCCGCGTGCGCAAATGCATCGACGCCTTGCCGTCGATCCACTGGCGCTCCGGTTGAAACGCCACCTCGATGTCGTAGTCCAGGACATCGTACGCGGCGAGCTCGTCCTCGTTGTAGAAGCGGCCGCGCGACGCGAGCTTCTCGGCCGACGCGTACACGGCGATGTTGCGGTGACGACGCCGCTCGAAAAACGAAATGTCTTCGGCTTCTGCCGACGCATGCGCGTAGGTCAGCGTCTCGAACCGCCGCGTCCGCACTTCGGCGATGAAATCGTCGGCGCCGGCCGGCAGCGACCAGGTGTCCTTCGAAAAGTCGGTCAGATCGACGATGAACGACTTGGCGGATTCCTCGCGGAAGATCTGCTCGGCGCGGCGAAATTCGCGCGGCTCGACGGGGCGCGGCACCAGCGCGCTCATGTCGGCATGGTCGCCGAGCGTGCCGACCCGGACGTAGGCGGCCTCGAATCGCGTCTCCAGGACGTCGCCGCCGGAAAAAATCTTCAACTGTTCCTTTTCGCTCGCCGGCGCCGGCGCGAAGCGCAGGTCGCCGCGCCCGGTCAGGACCAGGCCGGTCGTCCCGAGGTCGGAATCGACCGTGAAGACCGCGCCCTCGGCCAGCGTCAGCGTGAAATCCTCGGCGCGAATCGTGAAATTCCTGGCGTCGAACTGCTTGGTGGGATTGAGCGTGAAGTGATAGAGGTTTTCGACGGCCGAAATGACGAGCTGATCGGCAATGAGCCATTCGTCGCCGACCCGCTTGCAGTCGATGCCCCAGGTCACGACGCGGGCGCGATCGGCAAATTGCATGAACGCGTCGACGGTCAGCGCGTAGCCGTTGCCCGGAAGCGTGCCCGGCAGATCTTCACGATTGCGTTCGAGCACCACGACTTTGGCGGCACCGGGACGGAATTCCTGCGTCGCGAACGTCGTCGCGCTGCGCCGATCGGCCTGCGCGGTGAGAACCGCGAGGTACGCCTCCGGGTCGGCGCGCTGCGCGGCCTGCTGCAGCCGCTGCAACATCGCCCGGATGCGCTGATCGTCGCCGGCCTCCTGCAGCGGCGCGGCCGCCGGCCGGCCGCCCGGCAGCGACGGCGCGCACAGCACGAGCAGCACGATCAACGCCAGACGCGATGTCATGCCGCAAGGAGACCGAGCTGGCGCCCGACCTGTGCGAAGGCGTCGAGCGCGAATTGCAGCTCGTCGCGGGTGTGCGTGGCGGTGACGATGGTGCGCACGCGGGCCTTGCCGCGCGCGACCGTCGGAAAGGCGATGCCCTGCGCGAAAACCCCGGCGGCAAACAGCTGATCCGAGAGCGCCATGGCCAGCGCGCCGTCGCCGACGATCACCGGCGTAATCGGACTCTCGCTGACCCCGGTGTTGAACCCGAGCGCCGCCAGCCCCGCTTTGAAGAAGCGCGTGTTGTCCCAGAGCCGATCGATGAGCCCCGGCTCCTCGAGCAGGACGTCCAGCGCGGCGAGACAGGTCGCGGCGACCGACGGCGGATGCGACGTCGAAAAGAGGAACGGCCGGGCGCGATGGTGAAGAAAGTCGATCAGCGCACGCGAACCGGCGACGTAGCCGCCGAGCGCCCCGATCGCCTTCGACAGCGTGCCGACCTGCACGTGCACGCGGCCGTGCACGCCGAAGTGGTCGATCGTGCCGCGGCCGTTTCTCCCGAACACGCCGCTCGCATGCGCATCGTCGACCATCATGATGCAGTCGTACTCGGCGGCGAGAGCGCAGAGCGCGGGCAGCGGACCCAGATCGCCGTCCATGCTGAAGACGCCATCCGTGATGAGGAGACGCCGCGGGCCGGCCGGCAGCGCGCGCAGGATCTGGCGGGCCGCCTCGACGTCCTTGTGCGGAAAGACCTTGATCGTCGCGCGGCTGAGCCGCGCGCCGTCGATGATGCTGGCGTGATTGAGCTCGTCCGAGATCACGAAGTCGTCGCTCGAGAGAATCGACGAGACGGTGCCGGCGTTGGCCGTGAAGCCGCTCTGAAAGACCACCGTCGCCTCGGTCTGCTTGAAGGCCGCCAGCCGCTCTTCGAGTTCGAGGTGGAGATCCATGGTGCCCGCGATCGTCCGCACCGATCCGGTGCCGACGCCGTAGCGCTCGATCGCGGCGATCGCGCGTTCGAGGAGACGTGGATGGGTGGTCAGTCCGAGATAGTTGTTCGACGACAAATTGACCACTTGCTTGTGGTCGACGATGGCCTCGGGGGCCTGACGGCTTTCGAGCACGCGGAGCCGCCGGTACAGCCCCTGCGCGCGCAGCGCATCGAGTTCGGTCGTGAGGTACGAAAGCGGATCAGCCACGCGATCGATAGTCTAAGTCGCCGGCCCGCGGCCAGCCATGACTATCCAAGACGGACAGGCTGAAGCCTGTCCCTACCGGAATCGCCGCGACGAGGATTTGGATGAACTTCGGTCTTCGGTAGGGACAGGCTTTAGCCTGTCCGGTCTAGTGCGCCACGAACATCAGCGTCCACGGCAGGATGGCCACCGCAATGTAGAACGCCGTCAGCAGCGCCACCGCGCGGTGCACCCCTTTGAGGTGCAGCAGCATCCCCATCGCAATCGCGAGCAGTTTGGCAAAGGCGAGCCCGCCGCCGATACCGGCCACACTCACCGCTGAGCTGATCAAGGGATTGGCTTCGATGGACGAACCGAAGAGGTGGAGGCCCATGTAGGTGAGCGCTCCGTCCAGGCATTGAACAATGATGAAGCCGAGAACCGCCAGATCGCCAAATGCCCGATCGGGGATCCGTCGGAGGGCCGGTGCCTGAGAGAATGAGAGGGCCGTCATTTATGGACTTTAGTCAGCTATCAAGCAGACTATTCGTTCAAAACAGGCCCAATCTATTGGGCTTGCTATGGATTAGTCAAAACGCGGACCAAGTTGCGCATCGGCCCGGCGGTCCCGTTCGTCGAGCAGTTCCTGGACGACGACCTGGAGGATGGCGGCCGTCGGAACGGCCAAAAGGGCCCCGAGGATGCCCAGGAGCGACCCGCCGATGAGGAGCGCCGCGATGACCACGACGGCGCTCACCCCCACCTGCTGCTCCATGATCTTGGGCACCAGGATGTGATTCTCGAGCTGTTGTTGGGCGATGACGAACACCAGTACGAAGACCGCCATGCGCGGAGAGACCGACAGCGCCACCAGCACCGCGGGAATCGCCGACAGGATCGGGCCGACCATCGGGATCAGTTCACCGAACGCCGCGACGACCGCCAGCACGTAGAAGTACGGCACGCCAATGAAGTAGAGGCCAATCGCCGCCGTGAGACCGATCGTGCCGGCGAGAATCATCTGGCCGTGCAACCAGGCACTGACCTTGGTGGAAATCTGCCGCGCGACGGCGTCCACGCGCGGACGATCGGCGCGCGGAAAGAGGCGCGTGAAGCCGTCGAACAGCGAATCGCTCTCGAGCAGCAGATAGAACGTCAGAATCAGAATCGTCACGAACGCCACGACTGCCGCCGCGACCACCGAGACGGCGGTGGCCACACGACCCATCGCATCGCTCGGACCCGGGGCCTGCCGGACCGCTTCTTCCAGCGTGAGCGGATGATTGAGCAGTTTGTACTGCACCAGCACCGCCTGGCCGCGATCGATCAGCTCCGGCAGGCGGGTCCAGAGATCCTGTGCCTGCTGAATGAGTGGCGGAACCACCAACAAGCCGAGGATGGTGAACGCCGCGACCAGTGAGAGGTAGATGCCGAGAATCGCCAGCCAGCGCGGAATGCCGCTCGGCACCGAGCGTTCGATGCGGCGCACGAGCGGTCCGAGGCCGACGGCCAGCAGCACGCTGACGTAGATGACCAGGAGAACGTCGCGGACGAGATAGATCGCGTAGAACGCAACGATCCCGAACGCGGTGACGACCACCGCGCGAGCGATGGTCGACGTTTTCAACGCAGGAAGTCCGCGGTGTAGTTCGCCATGAGCCGGTACACTTCCGTCAGCTCAGACGGGTTGGCCAGAAAGACGACGCGCAGATAGCCCTGATCGGCGGGCAGACCGAATCCCGATCCGTAGACGCAGAGCACGCCCGTTTCGCGCAGCAGCCCGAGAACATACTGTTCGTCGGTGCGGCCCGGCGGCAGCGGAATCTGCGGCATCGCGTAGAAGCCCGCGGTCGGCGTCATGCACTTCACGCCGGGAATCGCGCGGAGAGCGGATCCCGTCAGCGCGGCGCGTTCCCGCAAGTCGGCGCGGAACGACACCTGATGCGACCTGTCGCCGGTGAGCGCGGCGGTGACGGCGTACTGCATCGGGACCGTGCTGCACAGGCGGCCGTCGGCGAGCTTGCGGACGGCGACCGCCACATCATCCAGACGCGGCGAGCGGCCGATCGACATCCAGCCGGTTCGCCAACCGGGAGCCAGATACGCCTTCGACAGGCTCGAGAACGAAATCACCGGCGCGTCGTGATCGAACGAGCCGAGCGGCGCGACCGGACCGTCGTAGCCGAGATCGCCGTAGACCTCGTCGGCGAGAATGGCCAGCCCGTGACGGTCGGCGTAGGAGAGCAGCGACTTGCGGACCGCAGTCGGATAGGTGGCGCCGGTCGGGTTGTTCGGATCGATCACGACGATCGCGCGCGCATTCCGCGTGGTGATCTTCGCCAGATGATCGAAGTCGGGAATCCAGCCGCGCTGCGGATCGGTGTGGTAGTAGACGGCGCGCGCGCCGAGCTTCGCGATCACCGCCGTGTACAGCGGATACGTCGGCATCGGCACGAGGACTTCGCCGTCCTGGTCGACGAGCGCGGCGAGCGCGAGTTCGATCGCTTCCGACGTGCCGGCGGTAATGAACACGCGATCCGGGCTGACCGGCCAGCCCTTGCCCGTTTCCTCGGCCGCCACGGCTTCGCGTGCCGACGGAATGCCCGCCGACGGTCCATAACCATTGTGGCCGTCGCGAATCGCGCGCTCGACCGCGGCGACCAGGTGTTCCGGCGGCCGGTAACCGAACGCGCCCGGATCGCCGACGTTCAGATAGCGCACCTTCATTCCCGCCGCTTCCACGCGCTGCGCCTCGACCACGATGTTGCGGATCGCGTAGGAGATGCTGCGGACGCGGGGTGAAACGGGAATGGAGGTGTGCGTAGTACTCACGGGCGGGATCTTATCGCGGATTGTCCAAGGGACCGGGTTCCACGTACCGCGGTGCCAAGTGGAACCTGGGTACCTGGAATCTTGGGACCACATCTCGGGACCAGCTGTGCAGTCATGAGCACTTTGGACCGATACCCGTCTTCGATCGCAGTGAGGTAACGGGTGCAAACGCTTCCAGATCATCAGTTTAATGTCAGGCTATGTAGAAACTACGTGGCCTCCACAATCCGATGAACCAGATCGTGTAGCTATTACATGGTTTTCGGTCTCCGAGGCGACCGCCCGGTCGCGCATTTTCAACAACTACCATTCTGTGAATGGTTTACCGATCTGGCAGTGACCTTGGATAAGAGAGGCCGGAATGCGATTCGGTATGTGGATGACAACGGTGCTGACGGCGGGAGTGCTCGGCGGAGTGGATGCTCCAGCCCAGCGCCCGACGGTTGGGCAGGACCAGCCGGTGGCGACGTTCAAGTCGAGCGTCGAACTGGTCCGGGTCAGCGCTGTCGTTCGCGATCGCCGCGGCCGCTTCGTGTCCAATCTGACCTCGCACGATTTCGAAGTCCTCGACGGCAACGATCCGCGGCCGATCGAAGACTTCCGGACCGACGAGGGCGGGATTTCGATGGCGCTGGTGTTCGACGTGAGCGGCAGCATGGAAGCGCGGATGACGCCGGCGCGCGAAGTCGCCGGATTGATTCTGAGCTGGCTGACCAACGACGGCGACGAGTCGGCGGTCTTCACGTTCGACACGCGGCTCGACGAAGTCCGCGCGTTCGGGAAGGGCTCGCGGCCGCTGCCGCAGGAGCTCGCGTCGATCCGGCCGTTCGGCGCCACCTCGCTCCACGACGCCATCGCCCGCGCCGCGGAGAAAGTGGCGACGCGCGAATCGCTGCGCCGCGCCGTGGTCGTCTTCACCGACGGCCTCGACAACGCCAGTCAGCTCTCGGCCAACGACGTCTCGGGGATCGCCAGCGCGATCGACGTTCCGGTCTACATCGTCGGCATCGTGCCGTCGATCGACAATCCGGCCGCACCGAACGCGGCCGTCACGATGGAGCGGTCGGCATTCGTCGGCCCGCTCAGCAATCTCGCCTACTGGACGGGCGGACAGGTGTTCGTCGCGAGCACGCTGACCGAGCGCAACCAGGCGGCGCGACAACTGGTGGATGAATTGCGCCACCAGTACCTGATGGCGGTCAACGCCAGCACGGTGCCGGGATGGCACCGTCTGCAGGTCCGGATGCGCAATAGGGACTTTTCGGTCAGGGCTCGAAGCGGTTACATTGCCGGGCAAATTCGCCCGATTTCTCACTAGGAGGCTCCCATGTTTCGCAAACAACTGTTGATGCTTGTGCCGTGCGCGGTGATCGCCGTCGGCGGCTCGACGGCGTGCGCGACGAAGAAGTTCGTCCGCACCAGCGTCGCGGACGTGAACGACAAGGTCGACTCGCTCGGCCGCTCGGTCGAACAGACCCAGGAGCGGACGCGGCAGAACGAAGGCCGGATCGGCGAAGTCGATCAGCGCGCCCAGGCCGCCAATCAGGCCGCGGTCGCGGCGCAGTCCGCCGCTGACAAGGCGAACGAAGCCGCGATGGCGGCGTCGAACAGCGCCAGCGCGGTCAACACCCGCGTCGACGCGGTCGACAAGGCGTCGAAGCGCCTCGTCTTCGAAGTCGTGCTGAGCGAGGATCAGGGGAACTTCGCGTTCGGCAAGCACGAGCTGCCGGAAGAAGCCAGGACCAGACTTGATCAGATGATCAGCGACCTGAAGGCTGATCCCAAGGGCGCCTTCTTCGAAATCGAAGGGCACACCGACGGCATCGGCACCAAGGATCTGAACGACAAGCTCGGACTCGAGCGCGCCGAAGCCGTGAAGCGCTACCTGTATGAGCAGCACCAGATTCCGCTGCACAAGATGAACGTCATCAGCTACGGCATGGACAAGCCGGTCGCGCCGAACAAGACCAAGGCGGGTCGCGCCCAGAACCGCCGCGTGGTCATCAAGGTGCTGGTGTAGCGGCTGGATTTCGGGAATTCAGGATTTCAGGAATGCAGGATTGAAAGGCATTCAGGATTTGTGGGTCGAGATAAGATCCTCAAGTCCTGAATTCCTAAAATCCTAAAATCCTTAAATCCTGAAATCTCATGATCCTCACCGAGTTAACGCTGCGGCTGCCCAATAGTCCGGGAGCCGCAGCGTCCGTTTGTACGCTGCTCGCCGCCGAACACGTCACGATTGCCGCCCTCTCGCTCGCTCCTTCCGGTCACCTCCGCCTCATCGTCGACAACCCGGTTCGCGCCAGCGGCGTGCTGCGCGAGCACCATCATCAGCTCGAGACCCGCGACGTGCTGGTCGTCGAAGCCGCCGCTTCGTTGGCGCCGGCGCTGACGCTCGTCGCGCAAGCCGGCATCAACATCGACTACGCGTACACGGCGCTCGCCGGTGGTGGCTATCCTGGTGGTGTCGTGCTTGGTGTGAGCGATGCCGTGCGCGCTGCTGCAGCCGCGGGCGTCTAGTGGCCTGTCCACGCTGCGCGCGTCGCGGCTCCAAATCCTAAAATCCTAAGTTCCTGAAATCCTAAGATTCCAGCGTCAGGATCGTCCGTATTTCTCGGTCCACTCGCGCAGCGCGTGCTGGCGTTCGCGCGCCTCAGCGTGTTCGGCGAGATGGTCACTTGGCCAGGGGAGACGGAAGGTCCAGTTCTCGGGCGTGACGGTCGCGGGCACGTTGATGCGATCGCTCCAGCCGAAGACGTCCTGAATCGGCATCAGCACGAGATTCGATCCCGACGCGAGCAGCGCTTCGAGCAGCGCGTCGCGGACGTCGGGGTTGAAGGGGCGCTCAATGAGATCGACGCCCGGCGCGGTGCGCTGAATGGTCGGGAGCCGGCAGATTTCGCGGCGCTCCTCGACGGGCGCCTCGTTCCACCACACGGCAAGCGGTTCGGTGTCGTGCGTCCCCGAGGTCGCAACCGAGACCGGCGAGTAGGTTGACGGGTCGCGGAACGGCTGATCCTCGGCGTGCCAGTCGCGTTCCCAGCGGAACACCTTGAATCCGGGAAGGGCGAGACGCGCGAGCGACTCGCGGACGAAATCGGGAACGACCCCCAGATCCTCGGCGATGATGTCGCTGCCGGGTTCCTGAAAGACGGCCATCGTGCGTTCGCCCAGCGCGAGCTGATCCGGCTGGTCCGCGGGCTCGAACGCCGGTTCGCCGCCGGCGAGCGGCCGCGAGTAGGTGCGATAGAACCCGACCAGATGATCGACGCGGTAGCCGTCGTAGAGCGCCGCGCTGCGGCGGGCGCGCGCGCGCAGCCAGCGGAAGCCTTCGGCGAGCATCGTGTCCCACTTGTACGCCGGCATGCCCCAGTCCTGTCCGGTGGCGCTGAACGCGTCGGGCGGGACGCCGACCGAGCGATCGAGCCGGAACTGATCCTGATGCGCCCAGACATCGGCGCTGTCGCCGTCGACCATGAACGGCAGGTCGCCATAAATCGCCACGCCGCGTTCGCGGGCCCGGTGTCGTGCGTCCTGCCACGCGGTGCCGGCGAGCCACTGCAGGTACTGGTGGAACAGCACTTCGCGCGCGAGTTCGCGGCGCGCGTCGTCCAGCGCCTTTGGATCGCGGTCGCGCAGGCGCGCCGGCCAGGTCATCCAGGATCGGCCCTGTTCGCGCTCGTGCAGCGCGCGGAAGAGGGCGTAGTCGTCGAGCCACCACGCTTCGGCCTGGAGAAATTCGCGCAACGCGCGCGCGCGCGGCGTGTGGCGCAGCCACTCGGCGTCGTGAAAACGCTGGAACGCCTTGCCGAGGAGGACATCCTTGATGCGCCGGACGATTTCGTATTCGACGCGCGGCGACCGTCGCGCGCGATCGAGCGCGTGCTGCTCGGCAAGCGGCAAGGCGCTTTCGCCGCCGACCGCCCGGCACTCCGGCACGTCGTGGACAGCGATGTAGATCGGGTCGATCGCCATGGCGCTGAGCGACGAGTACGGTGACTGCTGACCGGCGGCCATCGCGTTCAGCGGCAGCAGCTGCAGCACCCGTTGCCCGGCGCCCGCGAGCCAGGCGGTCATCGGGCCGAGATCGCTGATGTCGCCGATGCCCCAGCTCGCTTCCGACGGACACGAGAAGAGCGGGATGAGGATGCCAGACCGCCGCGCCGTCCGCGTCATCAGCGGCTGCCGTTCTCCGCAAACCGGCGCAACACGCGTCCGACGCCGTCGTGGAACGCCGGAGAGGTGGCCAGCAGGCTCAGCACGAGAAAGGACTCACGCGGGAAGTCGAAAAAATAGCCCGGATGCACCAACACGCCATCGTCGACAGCCAGCGACACGACAAGTTCTTCTTCGGCCGCTATCGATGGAACCTGCAGCACGGCGTACCAGCCACCCTCTCCGTTCAGGACCCGGCAGGACGGCGTGGCACGGGCGAGGCGTTCGAGCTGCTGCCAGTTCGCACGCACCCGCGCCTGAATCTGCTGCCGCACGACCGCACCGCGTTGGAGCAGCGCCCGGGCCGCGGTCTGGACCGGTGTCGAGACCGACAAGTAAGTGTCGCACGCCAGTTCGAGCCGCGGACGCGCGGCATCGAGAAACTCGGCCGGCCCGCTCATCACCATCCACGCCAGTTTGGCCTGCGGCAGGCCGATCGACTTCGAGAAACCGCCGAGTGTGAAACCGGCCGCGTGCCGGCGGACGAGTCCGCCCGACAGGTGTGTCGCTTCCGGCGTGAAGGCGTAGTCGGCGAAGACTTCGTCCGAGATGATCGCCAGCCCGCGTGCGGCGGCGAGTGCCGCGAGCCAGTCGAGATCGGCCGCCGAGGTGAAGTGGCCGGTGGGATTGTTGGGGCTGACGAGCAGGACCGCGCGCGTGCGTGGCGAGATCTGTCGCGACATCGAGTCGCGGTCGATCGCCCAGGCCGTGTGGTACTCGAGGTCGTAGGGGACCGCGGCAATGGCGTCGAGCTGCGCCAGGTGATCGAAGAGCGGATAGCTCGGCCGCGGAATCAGCACTTCGTCGCCGGGGTCGCAGAGCACCTTGAAGAGCAGCGAGTACGCTTCGCTGGTGCTCGACGTCAGCGCGAGCTGTTCGATCGCGACCGTCATGCCCTGGCGACGAAGATCGTCCGCGACGGCGGCGCGGGCCGCGGGCAGGCCGAAGGGATCGGGTGCGTAGTGGAGTCCGGCCGGGTCGGCGAGCGGTTCCAGGAGATCGGGCGGGTAGTCGAAACCGGCGCGGGTGGGATTTGATTCCGTCAGGTCGATCAGCGGCCGCCCGGCCTGCCTCAGCCCGGCGATCGTGGTCGCGAAACGGTTCGGCGTCAGATCGGCGGGCACGCGCCGCGAGAACGTCACGGAACGATCTCGATCGAGTCGATGACGTCGCCTTCGAGGATCCGATCGATCACGTCGGCGCCGTTGAGCACCTGCGCAAAGACGGTGCGTTCGTGATCGAAGCGCGGATTGTCGACGAGGTCGATGAAGAACTGGCCGTTCGCGGGCGACAGGCCGACCGTGCCGCGCACATGCGGCCAGCCGCCGACTTCGTTGACGCGGAAACGATCCTCGTCGCCGGGACGCCAGCCCACCTGCAGGACGGCATTGGGCTGCACGCTGTCGAAGGAGCGGCCGTTGTAGTACCCCGCTTCGGCCAGGCGCGCAAAGCGCAACACGGTGCCTGGTGCTTCAGCAGTAAAGAGCGCCAACTCGAACCGTCCGACGTCGCGGACGGTCACGCGCGCGCGCGGGGCGGCCAGCCGCTGGAGATCGGCCGTGGTGAACGGCGCGGCGGGGACCGGCGGTTCGGGCGGCCCCGGTTTGGCCGGCGGCGTCGTCTCACCAAGCGCCGAGCGCGCCAGCGTCGCCACCCGTTCGTCGCGGTCGGCGGCCAGCCGGGCCAGCGTGTCGCGGTCGCGGGACAGGATCGCCGCCTGCGTCGCGTAGACGCGGACCTGCCAGATCGCGGTGCCGGCGTACTCGGCGACGAGCGGCCGGGCACGGTCGGGCGCGGCCGCGGCGAGCGCGACCAGGGCATGCGCGTTGTGATGCCAGCCGCGCGGCGATGCAAGTTCGGATCGATCGCTGACGCGGCGTTCGAGATAGGCCACGGCGCCGGTGGTCGCCGCGCAGACGCTCAGCGTGTCGACGGCGACCAGCGCGACAGCGAGATCCGGATCGGCGGCGAGGCGGATCGCGGCGCTGCAGACGGCCTCACGATCGCGCGACGCGAGCGCCTGGAGCGCTTCGATGCGCACCATCGGTGCGCGATCGAGCAAGCCGTCGGTGATCGTACTGAGCCGGCCGGTCGACAACGCCGCGGCGCGCACCGCCAGCCGCCGGACCTGCGGGTCGGGATCATTCGTCGCCTCGGCGATCACCTGGTCGTCGGCGGCTGCGGTGGCGATCAGGGCTTCGAGCGCAAGCCGGCGCACGCGGGCGTCGCGCGCGACGTTCGGCGGCGGCGCCGAGGCGCGGACCAGCATCTTCAGGATCGCGATGGCGTCGGCGCTCGCCGGTCGCAGCGGCGTCTGCAACCGCACCAGCGCTTCGAGCGCCTTGGCGACGCCGAGCCGATCGGCCAGTGCCGTCGCGCGGCCGGCCAGCCCGAGGATCGTCTGTTCCGCGCGTTCGACGTCGGCGGCCGTGCGGTACGGCAGCCGCGCCAGCGCCTCGCAGATCGCCGCGCGCACCGACGCGTCCTCTTCGACGTCGAGCCGCGCGACGAGCGCGTTCTGGATCGAGCCGACCGAGGCGGACGGCGACGCGGGGGCCGGCGGGCGCAGGCCGAGCGCGGCATACGCGAGCGCGTGCGCCGCCTCCACACGGACTTCCGGCTGCATGTGGCGCAGCGACGGCAGCATTTCGGGAATCAGCTGCGGCCGCTGCAGGTGGCCGAAGGCGCGCACCGCCTGACGCGCCGCGTCGGTGTCGTTGCTGCGCAATCCGACGCGGATCGTCTGGAGATCGGCGAGCGTCTTGGCGCCGCGTTCCTCGGCCACCAGCATCGCCAGGCGCGAGGTGAAGTTCTGGGCGCCCGGCCGGACGCCCGAGCACAGACACAGCGCGAGCGCGAGAAACGCTCGACCGGCCGTGCTCGCCGCGCGCCCGCCCGTCCGCATCGCCTACCGCAGCGCGCGTGTCGCCGCCGAGAACTCGAGCATCTGCGTCGTCAGGTTTTTCGGATACGTGATCGTGACGTCGGTGATGTCGCCGGCGGCGTTCTTCACGGCTTCGAGTTTCGGCATGACGAACCCGCTGTAGGACGGCAGCTGCAAGTGATCGACGCGGGCAACGACCTCGTCGCGCAGCTTCGGGTCGAAGTGAATCCCGTGAGCGTCGAAGAGCGTCTTGGCCGCAGCGTAGTCTCCTTCGGCCTTGATCCGCTGGACTTCCGCGAGCAGCTTGCCGACGCCGTCGCGGAACGCCTTCGCGTCGATCATCACGTAGTACGTCTTGCCGTCGCGCTGCCGGACCTCGATCGCCTTGGTGTTGGCCAGCAGCCAGTGGACGATCAGCTGACGGTTGCGCATGTGGTCTTCTTCGATCTGTGTCCCGGTGCGGACCCGGCGGAGTTGGACCAGCGCATTGCGCGTGTAGCCCTCATATTCGGCGCGGACGATCTCCTCTTGATCGGCGGCCGGCACCAGCCCGAGCTCGGCGAGCTTGGGATCGGCGAGGAAGTAGAGACCGACGAGATCGGCGCGTCCTTCCTCGAGCGCCGAGAAGTATTCCTTGATCGCGTTCTGCGGCTTGCCTGCGAGGCGATCGGCGATCTGGCCCGAGGCGTGGCCGATCACTTCGTGCATGTTGGTGGTGAGTTCGCCGGCGAGCGTGCCCCACTTCGCGGCGCGCGCGGCCTCCTCCGGAGCCCAGGTGAATTCACTGCGGAAGGTGCCGGGTGTCGACTTGTCGTAGGCTTCGTTCACGTTCGAGAGCGACACGGACTTGCTGCCGTACTGTTCGCGGATCCGCTGGTCGTTCGGCAGGTTGATGCCGACCGGCGTGATCGGACCAGAATCGCCGGTTTCGATCACGACGTCGATGGCGTTGGCGGTGATCCCCTTGACGTTCGGCTTGCGGTACTTCGGATCCCACGGCATGCGGTCTTCGAACCATTGCGCGTCGGCGGCGAGCTTCTGGATCTCCGCGGTCTTCTCGCGGTTGACGTAGAAGACGAGGCCTTCCCACGATCCCTTGATCCCGCGGGCGTCCATGTAGACCTCGATGAACCCGTTGATGGTGTCCACCGGCGAGGCCTTGTCCTTGACCCAGGCGATGTCGTACGCCTCGCGATCGGCGACCTCGCCGCTGCGATAGAACTTCGCGAGCGCCGTGAGCGCGGCGGCCATGTCGGGCGTCGCGAAGGGGATCGCCGCTTCGAGATGGCCGACGATCGCCGTGATCGCCTTGCCGTAGCGGCCGTTGGCGCGATAAACCTCTTCGGTCAGCTTGCCGTTCTGCTTGACCAGGCGCGAGTTCAGTCCGTACTTCTCCCGGAATTGGTCGGCCTCCTTGAGCGTGACGCCGCCCCCGTACAGATTGTTCGCGCTCGCCTGAAGCAAATCCTTCCCAGGTGGCGGTGTCTTGGCGGTCACCATCGGATCGACCGCGGCATCAAAAAACATCGGACGGAGCCGGGTCAGGAGCTGATCGAGTGATTCGCCGGCGCCGGTCGGGAACGTCGCGCCGGCCTTTTCTGCCGAGTGCGCCGCGGCGGCAAAGGCTTCAGGCGTGCAGCCGAGAACGAACTTGCGCGCCGTCAGATTGTTGAACGGGCCGCTGTTCACCCAGAACAGCTTGGTGTAGCGCTGGATTTCGGCGAGCGTCGCGGCCTCGACGCCCGCCGGGTGAGCGACGATCGCCTCGAGCACATCGCGCATCACCAGGTTGTGCGCGTAGCGCTGGTCGTAGTAGATGTCGCGACCGGCAATGGCCGCCTGCGTGAGATGCCAGATGAGCGTCTTCTCTTTGAGCGGCAGCGCGCTGAACCCGTCCGCATACAGCTGCACCACTGCCGCATCGTCCACCCGCTCGAGCAGATACTGCCGCTCTTCGACTTTCGCGGCCGGCGCGGTTTCTTTGGGAGCGGGCGCCGGACTGTTGCAGGCCCCAGTTGCCAGCGCGAGCGCGAGCCCGAGTCGCCGTGAGGTGATTGCGAAATCCATAAATCCCTAAATCCCTAAATCCTCAAATCCTTAAATCCTCAAATCCTTAAATCCTTAATTTCCAAGATCGAGCGTAACCGTCTCCCGATCTTTGGCAATCCGCACCGGCCAGCCCATGTCGCGCGCGATCTTCTGACGAAGTGCTTCGAGCGCGACCGACTCGCCGTGCACGAGAAACGTCTGCGCCGGCGGCGCGGCGAATCCGGACAGCCAGCGCAGGATCTCTCCGGCGTCGGCGTGCGCCGACATCGAGTTGATGTGTTCGACCCGCGCCGCCACAGCGACGTCTCGCCCCTTGATTCTCACCGACTTCGCGCCCTCGAGCAGCGATCGGCCGCGCGTCCCCGCCGCTTGATATCCGACGAAGAGCACGGTGTTCTTTGGACTCGGCAGTGTCGCGGTGAGATGGTAGAGCACGCGGCCGCCGGTCGCCATGCCGCTCGACGCAATGACGATGGACGGCCGGTGCGACTGGACCAGTTCAATCGACTGCTGGACCGAATTCACGGTCGTCATCCGCGTCGTGCAGAAGCGGCAGACGTTTTTCATATCGCGATTCGTTTCCGGGTCGAGTTCGTCGCCGCGCGCCGCGTAGAAGCGCAAACCCTTGGCCGCCATGGGACTGTCGAGATAGACGGGCAGGATTGGAATCCGCCGCTCTTCTTCCAGTCGCTTCAGCCAGTAGATGACTTCCTCGACGCGCCCGATGGCGAATGCCGGCACGATCAGTTTTCCGCCGCGATTGGCCGTTTCGGTGACCACTTTGGCGATCGCTTCGCCGTGATCCTCCGGCGCGTGGAGCCTGTCGCCATACGTCGATTCGACGAGCAGCACGTCGGCATGGTCGACGGGACTCGGATCCGGCAGCACCGGCCGGTTGTAGCGCCCGAGATCGCCGCCGAAGAGCAGAGTCTTTCCGCGAATGCGGAGACGGGCGTAGCTCGAGCCGAGAAGGTGTCCGGCACTGATGAATTCGACCGTGAGTTCCGGAACCACGGGCACCGGCCGGTTGTAGCCGACGGGCTGCAAGAGCGTGAGCGCTCGCTCCGCGTCTTCAGCCGTATAGAGCGGCAGCGCCGGATGGTGCTTGGAGTACTGATACCGGTTCGCGTCACGCGCATCTTCTTCCTGGATGTGGGCGGAATCGGGAAGGATGAGCGTGCAGAGCTCGCGCGTCGCCGGTGTGCAGTAGACGCGTCCTCTGAACCCTTGCGAAACCAGTCGAGGCAGATAACCGCAATGGTCGAGGTGGGCGTGCGTCAGAACGACGGCGTCGATCGACGTCGCATCGACCGGGAGCGGATCCCAGTTGCGGAGCCGCAGTTCCTTGAGCCCTTGAAAGAGGCCGCAATCGACGAGGACCCTGTGGGTGCCGGTATCGAGCAGGTGCTTGGAGCCGGTGACCGTGCCGGCCGCACCGAGAAACGTCAGCGACGCCATGCCGGAACTATAAGCGGCGGCCGCCGGTGACCATTTGCTGAATATTGTTCAAATATGGCTCAATTCGATTCCAAAAAAGACCGTAACTGCTTGAATAAGCGCCAGATTTCGAAACGAAATCGCTCAGCTCTGGCATTTCCCGAGTGTTTTCAACAGTTTGTCACGGTTGGTGACCTTGAACCCTGACCCGATTCGGAATATCTTGTCACGTTCAAAACGTCTGTCCTGATCCGTTTTTTCGACCGGATGGTTGGAGTCAGGCAGTCAGTCTTGAGAGGTGATCCTGCAATGGAAGACATCAAGAACGTGACGGAAGAGACACCTTCCAACGTCACACGCCGCAACTTCATCAAAGGGGTGATTGCCGCGGGTGCGGCCGTTTCGTCCGCGAACTACTTGTTCCGCACCAACGCGGCGGGCCAGGAAACCGCGGCGCCCGGCAGTGTCGAGCGTCTGATGACGCTCAACATCA
>CAZOAZ010000013.1:0-121596 GCA_964577955.1 uncultured Bifidobacterium sp.
ATTTCCACACGCATCATCGAAAACGCATTGACGTGGAGAGCCGCTTCATAGAAGAGCCCGCAGAGCACGCAGAGACTCATAAGCATTAAGAAAATTATGGCTCTGCGGTCTCTGCGAGTTCGGTGTGAAGTTCTTCGTGACAGCCTTACTCGTGTTCATCTGCCAGGCGGCGCGCGAAATCGACGAAGCCCAGGCGTTTCATCACGCCATGAGCCAGCGACGGCGACAGGACTTTCAGCATCAACACGGGCCACATCGGCAGCGGATTGACGATCTGCTCGTGCCGATCGTGACGCACGGCCCGCACCACCGCCTCGGCCACCTGTTCGGGGGACGATTCGCGCGCGAGCGCCGGCGGACGCATGCCGTGTGACGCCCACATGCCGACCCGGGAGACGAGTCCCGGACAGATGACCGACGCGCTCACGCCCGATCCCTGCAACTCGTCGCGCAGTGCGCCCGTCCATTCGACCAGCGCCGCTTTGCTGGCGGAATATGCCGCCTCGTAGCCCAGCCCCTGCTTTCCCACGACTGACGCCATCGACACGATGTGGCCGCAGCGTCGCTCGATCATGCCGGGCAGCAGGAGCCTCGACAGCAAGAGCGGAGCCGTCACGTTGGTGTCGATGATGCGCGAAATGTTCTCCGGAGGCTGATCCACGAACCGGACGATGTCTTCGACGCCGGCGTTGTTGACGAGGATGTCAATCGCTCCGAGTCCGGCTTCCACCTGCCCCACCAGAGCCGTTCTCGCAGTGGCGTTGGTGATATCGGCGGCGACGGCCAGCGTGCGGACACCCAATGACGCGAGTACCCGAGCGACCCCGTGCAGTGGCTCGGGCGTGCGTGCGGCCACGGCAACGTGGACTCCGTGCTGGGCGAGCGCGCGCGCGATGCATGGTCCAATCCCTCGCGAGCCGCCGGTGACGAGCGCCACGCGTCCGCGCAGATCTCGCATTGAACTAGGACCGGACGGGTGAAGGGTCGGCGGCCTCAGGGTAGCGCGAGTCGGACAGGCTAAAGCCTGTCCCTACCGGTTTCGCCATCGCATGCCGCAATTCAACGGCAAGAACGCCAACGTGGGGTTCCGCGAGCATGCTGTAGTGATCGCCTGGAACAGAATGGAGTGCGGGCCGCTCGGACACGAGCGCTCCCCAACCATCGGCGAGCTCGGCGCGTTCGGCAGCGAGGACGTATTTCAAGAGATGCGCCGGCAACGTGGACCGCAGTTCTCCGCCCACGGTCTCCCGTGCCTTGAAGACGGTGAGCCGCCCGGCGTAGTGTCCGGGCACATAGCGCCACAACGCTTCCATATTCGCCTTGAACAGCTCGAACAATCCTGACGCGTCGGCAAGCGCGGACGCTAACACGGAATCACGCGCGATCCCCGCTCGCTCCAGTTCCCAGGCGAACCACGCGCGGAAGACCGATTCATCCGGCAGACCTTCGGCACGAGCGCCCTCCGGCATCGGCGCGCTATCGAGCAGGGCGAGCAACGCGAGCCGCTCGCCCTCCCGCTCGAGTTGCCTGGCCATTTCGAACGCCACGATCCCGCCGAACGAGTAGCCCGCAAGCACGTACGGACCGCGTGCCTGCACCGTTCGCATCGCCGCGATGTTCTCTGCCGCCATCGCTTCGACGCTCGGCTGCGGCGTCGTGGTTTGAAGGCCGTAGAACGGCTGGTCCGTGCCAAGGTGCCGTGACAATTCCACCAAGCCGCGCAGCCTGCCGGCATTGGGATGAACGCAGAAGAACGGCGGCTTGGTGCTCTCCGGAGCGGCCTGAATCACCACGAGCGGAGAACCGGCGACGTCCCCGCCCTGCTGGACCGCCGCGATGAGTCGCGCCATCTCCGCAACCGTCTGAGCTTCGACGAACACCCGCAGCGGGATGTCGAGTTGCAGATCCGTCTGGAGCCGGGCACCGACGGAGACCATGAGCAGCGAATGTCCGCCCAGCTCGAAGAAGTTGTCGTGGCGTCCCACCTGCTGGATGCCGAGCAGATCCTGCCAGACGCCGCAGACGACGCGCTCCAGCTCGCTTTCAGGCGCAGCAAACCCCGTCACCAACTGCGGACGCTCGTGCGGTTCCGGCCCCTCGACGATCCCCGAATGCGTCGAGAGGCTCATGCCGTTGGCGGGAAGCGCGTCGACCCAATAGCGCTGGCGTTCGAAGGGATAGGACGGCAGCGGCACCCGGCGGCGCTGCTCGTGGGCATGGAACGCCTGCCAATCCACACTCGTGCCGGCCAGCCACACGCGACCGAGCGCGGTCATCAGCAGAGCGGCCCCGGACTCACCGCTATTGGCGCCAGGCATCGACGGGACGACAAGCTGGTCCCGCGAACGCCCCGTCTGCTGTCGCGCAAATGTTCCGAGCGTGTGTCCTGGTCCGACTTCGAGCAGAACCGTACCCGGTTCACGCTGCACCGCCTGGAGGCCTTCAGCAAAGCGGACGGTCTGACGCAGATGCTTCGTCCAATAGCGCGGGTCCGTCGCGTCCTCGGCGGTCGCCCACGTCCCGCTCAAGTTGGATACATACGGCAATCGCGGAGGACTGAGCGACACGGCCTTCACGCGCGCGTGGAACGCGTCGAGCATCGGCTCCATCATCGCGGAGTGGAACGCATGCGAGGTGTGCAGACGCCGGCACTCGATCTGTTCGCTTCCCAGCCGCTCGGCCAGACGCTCGATGGCGTCAATCGGACCGGCGGCAGTGCACAACGCCGGACCATTGATGGCCGCGATCGATACCTCCGCCGGCAGACGCCGTCGCACCTCGGACTCCGGGAGCGGGATCGCCAGCATCGCGCCCGGCGGCACGGCCTGCATCAACTGACCGCGAGCGGCCACCAGCGCCAGGGCATCTTCGAGCGCGAATACGCCGGCCAGACAGGCAGCGACGTATTCGCCGAGGCTGTGGCCGATCATTCCCTGCGGACGCACGCCCCACGCCATCCACAGTTGCGCGAGGGCGTACTCGATGACGAAGAGCGCCGGCTGCGCCAGCGCGGTCTGGTTCAGATCGCCGGTGGCGCCGTTCAGGACATGGCGCACATCGAGGCCGAGATGCGGGAGGAGAAGATCGGCGCAGCGGTCGACCTCGCGACGAAATACCGGCTCGGTTTCATAGAGTTCCTCGGCCATGCGCGCGTACTGCGTGCCCTGCCCCGGAAACATGAAGACGATCGGCCGCTCACGCGGTCCCGGCGCGGATGTGACAACGGTTGCGGTCGCGACAGGATCCCGGCAGACGAGCGCGCAGCGGTGCGCGAATGCCTTGCGGCCGACCTGGGTTGTGTAGGCGGCGTCAGCCAGACTGATCTCGGGATGCTGCCGCAAGTACGTCGTCAGATTCCTGGTGGCGGTTTCGGCCGCGGACGCCGTCTTGGCCGACACGGTCAGCAGGTGCCACGGCCGCTGGCTTGCGGAGTGTTCAGCGGGCGGAGCCTCTTCGAGAATGACGTGCGAATTGGTCCCGCCGATACCGTGCGAGCTCACACCGGCAAGACGCGGATGCGCGCCGCGCTCCCACGGTGACAGCCTGACGTTCACGTAGAACGGACTGTTGGCGAAATCGATCTGCGGATTGGGCCGTTCGAAATGCAGGCTGGGCGGCAACGCGCCGTGCTTGAGGGCGAGGACCGTCTTGATCAAGCTCGCGACGCCAGCGGCTGCCTCGAGATGACCGATGTTGCTCTTCACCGACCCGATCGCACAAAACCCCTTCTTCGCCGTACGGGCCCGGAAGGCGCGGGTGAGCGCGGCCACTTCAATCGGATCGCCGAGCGGCGTGCCGGTGCCGTGGGTCTCGACGTACGAGATGGCTTCCGGGTCGACGCCGGCGAGGCGCTGGGCCTCGCCGATCACCTGCGCCTCCCCTTCGAGCCCCGGTGCGGTATAGCCGAACTTCACGGCGCCGTCGTTGTTGATCGCTGAGCTCTTGATCACGGCATGAATTTCATCGCGATCGGCGAGCGCATCGGCCAGGCGCTTGAGCACGACCAGGCCGGCGCCGCTCCCGAAGAGCGTGCCTCCGGCCTTGTGATCAAAGGCCCGGCAATGTCCGTCCGGCGAATACACACCACCCTGGAGAGGCAGATAGCCCTCCTTCTGCGGCGCGACGACCCGGACGCCCCCGGCGAGGGCCATGTCGGATTCCCCACTGAGCAGGCTCTGACAGGCGAGATGCACGGCGACCAGCGAGGTCGAACACGCGGTCCCCACCGCCATGCTCGGTCCACGAAGATTCAGCTTGTACGAGACATTCGTGGTGATGTAGTCCTTGTCGTTCCGAATCAGGATGGGGAATCGACCGACGGATTCGACGATCGCGGGATTGGAAATGATGTTGAACAGGTACGTGCTGAGGCTGGCGCCCGCGTAGATCCCGATTCGGCCGTCGAACCGATCGGCGTCGTACCCGGAGTGTTCGAGCGCCTCCCAGGCCACCTCCAGCAGGATCCGCTGCTGCGGATCCATCAACTCGGCCTCGCGGGGCGTGAAGCCGAAAAACGGCGCGTCGAACAGGCCGGCGTCGTGCGGAAGGATCGGAGAGGCCCTCACATAGCGGGGGTCCTGTAGCAGTGGCAGTGGCACGCCTGCCGCTTCGAGCTCCGCGTCGGAGAAAAACGAAATCGATTCAACACCGTCGCGCAGGTTCGTCCAGAATTCGTCGAGGTTGTTGGCGCCGGGGAATCTTCCCGCCATGCCGATGATGGCCACATCGCGAGTGTCGGGGGCATCGGCGCCTGGCAGTTGCCGTCTGAGAGACCGGCGCTCATCGCCTGTTCCGTTGCGCAGCCGCGCCAGGATTTCTGCTTTGTGATCCGCCAGCGCCGCGCGAAGCGAGGGTGTGAGAGCGCCCTTGGGTGCCCGAATGGTCAGATCGTCCCCGTGCGCTGAGACCTGCACGCCCTTTCGCGCCAGTTCGGCGAACAGTTCAGTAACCGTCATTGCGCGATGATGGCTCAGTAGAACCCGCTCGGCAGGGATAAGAGCGGGACGTCGTCGGTGAGCCAGCGAGCCTGATGGGCGTCAACGACGAGAAGTTCCTCGAATTTGGCGCCGAAGCCCGCCGCACCCAAGTGAGGCTCGATCGCCCATGGGCCGATCTTGTCTCCCGAATGCCAGGGGCCCAGGACCTCAGGAAAGAAACCTCGGCTGATCAGTGCCCAGAAGCTATAGAGGCTGAATGGACCAACGATGCCCGGAAGTCTGCGGTACCGGCTGTAATGGAGACGGTGGGCGATCGCCTCAAATGGATATCGCTGGTGAAGGTTGTCGTAGCCCTCAGACTGGAGGCGGTCGTCGATTTCGTGCCAGATATCCCCTGTTTTCTTGTCGGCCCGCGCGAAGAGTTTGGGGATTTCTTCCCGGAACCTCAGCAGGAGCGCTCGTAGTTTCTGGAGTTCCGGGTTGGGAACGAAAGAAAACGTGAATGCGGCATCCGCCATGTAGCCATCGAGAATCGGCGCCGTGTCCAGGATCACGACTTGCTCCGCCTCGAACGGGCGTTTCGAATTGAGGAAACTCCAGTATCCCCAGAGTCCCTTCGGCACGCGGTCCAAACGGGTTTGCGTACCGAACCACACGAAAGACGTATGAAAGTACGCACGGACACCATGGTCACGCAGGTACGTGTCCATCAGGGCCGCCGTCTTCTGTTCGGTCCAGCCCTCGCGGATTTCCCGGCCGATGTCGAGAATGCAGCGAAACGCCAGGTCCTGTGCCCTGCGAAATCCTTCGAGTTCTTCGGCGGTCGGAAACGGTGGAGCGAGCGCCTTCACCTCCGAAAGCCTGGACCGAATCGGGTCGAGAGAGATCACGGATACGCTCCAAGACGATTGCGATGAGGCGTGCCGTCTCGCCGGATCGTCATCGCGCGCCGATCGGCAGGAAGGCCTTGAACGCCGCCAGGCCCATCTCTCTCACATCCGGGGGCGCCTGCGTCAGCGACCAGATGAAGCTGCGGACGGCCACCGATGGGCGACTGAGATGAATGACCTTCGACGACGGGTCGCCAAGACCAAGGGCCGGGGAGTGGAATGGGGCCTCGCGTACCAGTTGGAAGATCCGGTTGCAGGTCTCCTGGATCGTCTGCTCTCCCCGTTCGACCTTCAGCATCTCGGCAAATGACTTGGCGAACAGCTCGCCGTATCCCGGATGGTTGCTGGAGAACAGTCCGAGCGGAGGCTCCTGCGCATCGGGCAGCACCGATTCGTCGCGCGTCTTGAGATACGTCTGATAGATGAGGCCGAGCCGGTAGTCGCCGAGCCCGACGCCGATCGCCCACAGGCGATACCAGGCGTTCCACAGATCAAAGGATCGGAAGGACAGATAGGTCGCGTAGGTGAGCTCGTCGTTGCGGGCGACGTGGGCGTTCATCAGCCGTTCGCAGTATTCGAAGCGCTCGGCGCGCAGGTCGTCGTCGTTCAAGGCCTTCATCAACCGCGCGGCGAGGGCATTGAGCATCTCGGTCGAATTGGCCAGCCCGCGCGAGAACATCGCGTCGAGAAAGCCGCTGCCGTGCGCGCCGGACGTCATGATCCACCGGTCACCGACCGCCTGCGTCACGGTATTCTGCATGCGGCCGGTCGACACCCACTCGCGAATGGCTTTGGCCTTCTTGAACTGCTCCTTGATGCTCGGGAAGCGCTCGAGGAAGGCGAACCACTCCTGTTCGGGTGTCTGATCGGCGGGCTTCGGAAAGCGCGCGTTGTCCAGGCTCAAGCCGATGCTGCAGGCGGCGTTGGTGGAGCCCTTGCGGTTGTCGAACGGAATCACCCACAGCCAGCCGCCGTCGAAAAGATGGTGGCAGGTCCCGCTGTACCAGCGCTCGGGCATGCGCGGCACGCCATTGGGAAGCGTGAGATCGTCGTACGGCGTCACGTCGACCATGTGACTGAAGACGCAGCGCGTGTTGACACGCAGGCGCGGCGGATTGTCCCGCAGCCCCCAGATGCGGCTGAGCAGGGAGAATGGTCCGGTCGCGTCGACCACGTAGCGTGCGTGGAAGACGGCCCCCTTATTGGACCGGATGGTGACCACGTCAGCCCGGACGTCCACGTGCTCGATCGGCGTGTTGAAGCACAGCCTGGCGCCGTAGTGGGCAGCGGTGTTGCTCAAGAACGCGTCGATGTCCTGCCGGAACAGATGGGCCTCGTAGCCTTCGCCGAGCGGCGGGATCACGAGCTGGGTCGCTTCTTCGGGGCGCTGGTGCTCGCCTTCGCGGTGATAGACGAAGCCGAAGTTCCGTTTGATCCCGCACGACGAGGTCACGTACTTGTGCACCGCTTCGCCGGAGCTGAAGCACTTGCGGATTTCGGGGATGTCGTAGCGTTCGCCGATGATCTTGAGGGTGCGCCAGGTGTGGCGGACGGTCGACTCGCCGAGCGCGAACTTCGGGTGCTGGCTCGCATCGACGATCAGGACCTTGTAGCCGTGGCGCGCCAGGATGATCCCGAGCAGGCTGCCCTCGAACCCGCATCCCAGGATGGCGACGTCGAAGAGATCCGAATCGCGGCCGTTCTTGACCGCGACCGTCGCTTGGTCGTTCATCGATCCTTCCCTCCCTGGGGCATCAGACCCTCGAGCTGTCGGCGAAACCACGCGGTCCGCCATTCTACGCGACCATTCCTCGTTCTCGAGGACATTGGCTGCATTCGAACGTTTCAGACCGGCGCCGGCAGCGTCTCGCTGCTCCGGCTGCCGGTCATCCGCCCGCGCGGCACGCGTCGTGCCTTCAGACGCAGCGGCACGCCGTGCCGGGCGCCCATCGCGATGTCATGGCGGAAGTCGACATCGATTCCAGCGGGCTCCAAATCCCACCGCTGCACGATTTCAGCGAGCGCGATCCGCATCTCGTAATCGGACAGTCCGGCCCCCAGGCAACGGCGATGGCCGCCGCCAAAGGGCAGGAATTCGAACGGGCTGT
Organism: uncultured Bifidobacterium sp.; assembly: GCA_964577955.1. GTDB lineage: Bacteria > Acidobacteriota > Vicinamibacteria > Vicinamibacterales > CAVVIG01 > CADEEX01. The sequence goes on from CAZOAZ010000013.1 coordinate 7,936, forward strand.
ACGAACGGTCGATGAACCGCTGCGGAATGAATGCGTCCGGTTCCGGATAGAGCTCGGCGTCGTGATGAATCGCATTCACCGAGATGACCGCGGCCTCGCCGGGCTGCAAGCGGTGTCCGAGGATCTCGACCGGGGCCGCGCAAAGCCGGCCGACTTCCGACAGCAGCGTGTGGAGCCGCAACGTCTCGTTGCAGACCGCTGACAGATATGGAAGCTTGACCACGGTCCCGACGTCCGTGTCCGCTCGCTCCAGTTCATCGCGCAGCGTCTCCATCACCGCTGGATGCCGCGCAAGTTCGTACAGCGCCCAGGCCAACGCGGTCGCCGTGGTTTCGTGTCCCGCCAGCAAAATCGTGATCAGTTCGTCACGGATATCCGCGTCGCTCATCCGGCCGCCGTCGTCGTAGCTCGCCGCGAGCATCAGTTCCAGGACGTCGTCGGACCCGCCGCTGCGCGCACGGCGCACGGCGAGATATCGATCCATCCAGTCGTTGAAGCGAGCCCGTGAACGCGCATATCGCCGCCAGAGTGGGAACCAGCCTCGCTGCAGTTCCGGAAAGAACACGATCAGCGGATGCATCTGGCGCCAGAGCGCCCCGAGCACGTCCCGCCCTTCACGCGCGAAGGCTTCGTCCCTGGCGTCCCCGGCGCCAAAGACCAGCCGCATGATCACGTCGAGGGAAATGGCGAGCGTGGTCTGGATCGCCTGCACCGTCTGCCCGGATTGCCAGGGCGCGATGTGCTGGTGAGTGACTTGACGGATGGTTTCGCCGTGTCCGTGATAGCTCCGACCGTGAAACGCCGGCAGGAGCAGTTGCCGCTCGCGCCGGTGGGCTTCTCCCCCCAGGACCCACAGCGACCCGGTGCCAGCGAGGCCGCCAAATCCTTCTTTCCAGAAGGCATCCCAGACGCCGGGATCGGCAGACAACACCTGCCGGGCGCCTGCAGACGAGAACACGAGGACAAACACCTTTCCCCGAAACTGCAGCCTGACCAGATCCCCGTAGCGCTCGCGCATCCGGACGGCGAACGTCCTCGGCTGGCGGACGGAAAGCCAGCGATCGCGCAAACTGACGTGGACGGATCCTCGAGGAGGCACGATCGACTTCTCGTTATGCCGATCCGAACATCAGACCGCGGACGGAACCGCTTCGGCTGCGGTTGGACGAGAACTAAACGCGAACTTCGCTTCGGCTTCCAGTTCCTTGATGTGCAGCCGAACGCCGTACTTGGGTCCCATGGCAAGATCGAGCCGCACGTTGCGTTCAATGCCCGCGGGCTCGAAGTCCCAGCGGCTCACGATTTCAGCCACGGCAATGCGCACGGCACATTCCGCGAGCATCGCTCCCACGCAGCGCCGGTGAGCACCGCCGAACGGCAGAAACTCAGACGTGGTGTAGCTGCGTTCGATGAAGCGCTCGGGAACAAATTGATCGGGCTCAGGATACAGCGCGGGATCATGATGAATCGCCGTGATTGAGACGACCACAGCGGTCCCCGCCGGCACGGTGTGGCCGAGGATTTCCATTGGCGCGGCCAGGAGTCGTCCGCATTCGGGCAACACCGGGTGGAGGCGGATCCCTTCGTTGCAGACCGCCTTCAAGTACGGGAGCCTGACAACCAACCCGGGATCGGCCTCGGCTCCGGCGCGTTCCAGTTCGGTTCGCAGCTTTCGCAGCACCTCAGGGTTCCGGGCAAGCTCGTACAGGGTCCAGGCCACGCCTGCGGCGGTCGTTTGGTGCCCGCCCTGCAGGATGGTATTCAGCTCGTCGCAGATCTCGTCATCCCGCATCCGGCTGCCATCTTCCTGGCGGGCCGCCAGCATCCGTCCCAGAACATCGTCGGTCTCCCCTTCTGTGCCTCGCGCGCGACGCGCGAGCAGGAGGCGGCGCACCCACTGCGAGAACACGGTCTTGGCCGCGAGATAGCCCCGCCAGACGGGAACCCAGGGCCGCTGCAACCGGAGGGTCGCCAACGGCAGCAGCAGCGGACTTGTCGCATGCCTGAGCCCGTCCATGACGTCTCGCCCTTCCGCCATCAGCTTCGCGTCTTCGACCCCGAATACCAGACGCAAGAGGACATCGCGCGAAATGTCGAGCGTGGTGTCGAGCGCTGGTCTGGTTTGACGCGGCTGCCATTTTTCGAGGTGGAATCGAGAGATCTCGCGGATGGTGCTGAGGTATCGGCTGACATGGTTGGCATTCACCGCCGGTGCAAAGAGTCTCCGCTCGCGCCGGTGGGCCTCGCCCTCCACGACCCAGAGCGATGCCGGGCCGGCCACACCAGTGAACATGTCCTTGAAGACGGGGTCATAGCCCGCCGGGTCTGCGGCAAACACCTGTCTGGCGCCTTCGGGTGTAAGGAGCAGGACGTAATCCAGTCCGTGGATCCGGTATCGAGCCAGAGCGCCGAACTGTTCCCGGAACCACGTGTGCATCCTCAGCGGCTGCTGGACACTGCGCCACATTTGCAGCGGATTCAGCCGAACGGCTTTCGGGAGGGCGGCTGTTGACGTCATACGGTGAGTACCTCCCACTCTGAATCCGTGTCTTTCGCTACCGGCGCGGCGGCGAGCCATTTTGCCGTCAGCTGTTCCAGCAGCAGCGCCGCCATTCGCCGCAGCGACGGACCTTCGAGCACGTTCTCGATTGGCAGCACCACGTTCAAACCCCTCTGTACTCTGGTCCGCAGTTCGACGGCCATCAGCGAGTCGATGCCGAGATTCGCGAGCGGCTGCTGGACGTCAATTTCTGACGGCGACGATCCCAGCACCTGCGCGAGCTGCTCGCGCAGGTAGGTTTCGAGCATCGACTGGCGCGCCTCCGGCTCCGCTTTGAACAGCGTCTCCAGCAGCTGGCTGTTCCCACCGCCGCGAGTTGCCGCCGAGTCGGACTGGGCGCTTTGGCTGATCAGATCCGACAGGAGCGACGCTGCGGCGGCCTCCGCGGGGAATTCGCGCCAGTTCACCGCCATCACACCGATCTGCGGCAGTGAGTCGTTCAAGAGCCGTTCGAAGATCTGCAGCCCGGCTTCCGGCGCGATCGGACTGACACCCATCAGCGCGGTTTGCTTGCGTGCGGCCTGATGAGACGCGGCCATCCCCACGTCGGCCCACGGACCCCAGTTGATACTCAACCCTGCCAGTCCCTGAACGCGGCGATGCGCAGCCAAGCTGTCCAGGAACGCATTGCCCGCCGCGTAACTCGCTTGACCGATCGAACCGAGCACGGCGGCCATCGACGAGAACATCACGAAGAAGTCGAGCGGCCGGTCGAGCGTGAGCGTGTGAAGATTCCAGGCGCCCGCGATCTTCGGGGCCATGACGCCGGTGAATCGCTGCCAATCCTGCTGCAGCAGCAGCCCGTCGTCGATGACACCTGCCGCGTGGATGATGCCGCGGAGCGGTGGGAGATCGCGATCGATGTCGGCGATCACCCGGGCCATCTGGCTCGCTGACGACACGTCGGCCTGGACCACCGAAACGTGCGCCCCTGCCTCCCGCAACGATGTCACCGTGGCGCGCGCACTCTCGGACGGTTCTCGACGCGCGACCAGGGTCAGGTGACGCGCGCCTCGTTCCACCATCCACTGCGCCACGCGCAGCCCCAACCCGCCGACGCCGCCGGTGATCAGATAGCTGCCTTCAGCGCCGAAGGAGGTCCCCGTGGCCGGTGCGATCAACACATCCGGCAGGTCTCGCATCGACAGCACGATCTTTCCAATGTGCTTGCCGCGAGCCATTTCTCGAAACGCGTTCACGGCCTCACGAATCGGATAGACCTGGTGCCGGAGCGGCTGCCAGACGCCCGCCGCCATTTCCTCGGCAAACTCTCGCCAGATCTCGTGGAATTGCGCGGGACGCGCCAGGGCCAGGCCCGCCAGATCGACGGGTATGTAGGCCGCACCTTTGCGGAACGGCCACAGCCCGACGCGACGATTCTCATAGAGATCGCGTTTGCCCAGTTCGAGAAACCGTCCGTACGGCGCCAACAGCGAGAGGCTCCGCACCATCAAGTCGCCGGCCAGCGAATTGAGGACGACGTCCACGCCCTCGCCGTTCGTGCGCGCCATCACCTCATCCGCAAACGACGCGGAGCGCGAATCCATGATGTGACGGATGCCGAGCGACTCGAGCAGTGCGCGTTTCTCCGGCGTGCCCGCGGTCGCGAAAATCTCCGCGCCGATCTGCTTCGCCACCTGGATCGCGGCGAGGCCGACGCCGCCCGCCGCCGCGTGAATCAGGACGCGCTCGCCACGCGTCAGTCGGCCCAGATGCTTCAGCGCGTAGATCACCGTCATGAAGACGATGGGCATCGTGGCCGCATCGTCCATGTCGAAGTCCGCAGGAATGGGCCTGACCATGGGCGCCGGCGTGGTGACGAACGTGCCGATGCTCCCGCCGGCAATCGCCACAACGCTCTGCCCAATCGCAAACTCTTCCACGCCGGGCCCGACTGCGACGATGGTGCCGGCGCACTCACTGCCCAACGGGACGGCTCCCGGAGGAAGATCCGGATAGAGGCCCAACGCTTTCAACACATCGTTGAAATTCAGCGCGGCCGCGGCGACTTGAATCTCAACCTCGCCGGACGCCGGCGGCCGACGCGCCGTGGCGCGCAGAGACATGTGATCCAGGATGCCGGGCTTGTCGCTCTCGAGGCGGAAGGGACGGTCGCCCGCAGGCGTCAGCGTCGGCCGATTCGCGGCCGCGTCCGACGACCAATGAGCCAGACGCGCCGCATAACGGATCCCTCCGCGGAACGCGACCTGCCGCTCGATGTCGTCGGCGAACAGCTCCGCGACCAGCGCAGCGATCTCTGTGTCGTTTTCCTCCGCTGGACCCAGATCCACTTCAGTGCAGCGCAGTTCGGCGTGTTCGATCGCAATGACGCGTCCCAAGCCCAGGATCGGCGACTGACTGACGTTGACGGGGGCGGGAGTTGGGCCCACCGCCTGGGCACATCTGGTGATCAGCCACAGTTGCGGCGCCTGCCGCCACCCCGTCTTCTTGAGGCCTTGCACCAGATGGAGCACGCTGCGGCTTCCCAACTCTTGAGCCGTTTGCAGCGCGTCAATCGTCAGAAGTTCGGTGGGAGCCGCGTCGAGACCCCACAGATGAAGCAGGCCTCGCGGCGGCGTCTCGCCGAACGTCTCCTGCAGCAAACGTCCGAATTCTTCCGGCTGCGCGGAGCCGAATTCGTCGGCAACGATGGTGACTACGGTGTCACCCTGCGCTTCCAGGCGTGTGGCGATCGCCTTTCCGACTTCACCGCGATCCGCCAGAATCAACCAGTTGTAGGGGCGGGTCTCAGACCCGCCCTTACGAGACCCGGCAGACCCGCCTGCACCAAGCGGTTTCTCTTGCCACTGCGTCTCGTAGAGCCACTGGCTCGGGTCGTCCGCGCTCGCAGACCGCGCGGACTTCACACGCTGGAGGCGCAGGCCGCGCGCCTCGAGCAGCACCTGGCCATCTCCGTCCATCAGGAACAGATCGCCGACGAGGGCGTCGGCAGCCGACTCGGGGGCCGCTTGTGCGATCAGGTGGCCCCACACGTCCCCGCCGGGGCTCGGACGCGCGTAGCTCCGAACGCTGGCCAATCCGACGGGAAGGTAGATGTCCCCGTCTGCGGCGTCTGTCTGATCACGCGGCAGGGCGGCGGCCATCAATTGGAAGCCGGCATCGAGGAGCGCCGGGTGCACGCGGTACTCACCAGCATTCCGCGCCGCTGCCGCGGCGAGCTGCAGTCGTCCGACCGCTTCGCCATCGCGCCGCCAGATCTGCTGCGCCCCCTGAAAGCTGGCGCCATACTCGAGGCCTTGCGTGCGCAACGCCTTGTAATACTCCGCAACGTCGACGCTCTCGACGCAACGTCCTCGAACGTCCTCCAAAGAACGGCGAGGCGTGCCGGCGGTGTCGCGACGGATTGTCCCAGTGGCATGCAGCAACCACTCTGAACCCTGACGGCTCAGGAATTGGAAATCTGCGCCGCCGGACTTTTCATCGCTGATCACCAGCTGCACGGTCTGCGGAGCGCTGTCGGAAATGAAGAGTGCTTTGCTGAAGACAATTTCCTCGAGCGTGTGCGAGCCCTCGCCCACCGTTTCCGCGCTGGCCGCCAGCGCCATCTCCACGTAGGCAGCCGCCGGGAAGACCATCGCTCCCCGAACGCGATGGTCGGTGAGATACGGAAGCGAACCAGGATCGAGGTCCGTCTGCCAGCAGTGTGCGCCGGAATTTGCGGCTTGAAAGTGTTCCGCGAGCAGTGGATGGGCACGAGCGCGTTTTGCGCCGCTCGTGCGTGTCGTGCTCCGTTTGACGGTATCCGCAGGCCAGAAGCGTTTGTGCTGCCACGGGTACGTTGGCAGCGGAATCTGCCGGCCCGCCGCCGGGTAGAGCCCGGACCATCCGATCGCATAACCCAACTCGTAGAGCCGCGCCAGGCTCGTGAGCAGCACTTCGCGGTCCGGACGGTTACGGCGCAACGACGCCAGCGCCGTCACGTTTTTCTCTTGCGCGGCCAGGCCTTGCGTCAGCGCATGGCCGAGGACGGGATGCGGGCTGAGCTCCAGAAAGACGTCGTGCCCCATGCCGGCCAACACCGTCGCCGCGTCGGCGAAGCGCACCGGCTCCTGCAGTTGACGGCCCCAATAGAGCGCGTCGAATTCGCCGCCGTCACACGTCCGGCCCGTGAGTGTCGAAACAATCGGCACCACCGCTGGTTGCCGCTGCAGCCCCTCGAGCTCTTGCTGCAGCTGCACTGCGAGCGGCGCGAGGTCGGGGTGGTGGAATGCGTATGGTGACTTCAGCTCGCGACTCGTGACCCCACGCAGTTGAAAAGACGCGGCGATCGCGTGGATCGCCGCGACGCTGCCCGACAACACGATGGCGGTTGGCCCGTTGATCGCCGCGATGCCCACGCCGGAGTGTCCCTCGAGAGCCTGCACGGCATCCTCGAAGGTCATTTCCACGGCCAGCATCGCGCCTTTGCCGTGCGCGCGCTGCATCAGGCGCCCGCGGTGTGCGGCCACCTTCACCGCGTCAGCCAGGCTGAGGACGCCTGCGACATGTGCCGCGGCAACCTCTCCGACGCTATGGCCGACAACGGCGGCAGGCTCGACTCCCCACGAGCGCCAGAGGCGCGCCAGTCCGACTTGAAGGGCGAACAGTACCGGCTGCGCGATCTCGGTGGCGCTCAGGCGCGACGCCGGGTCCTGCGCCAGCAGTTCTTCAATCAGCGACCATCCCACGAGGCCGCGCAAGAGGGCGTCGCACTCTTCTATCGCGGCGCGGACAATCGGCTCTTGGGCGAGCAGCTCGCGGCCCATTCCCGGCCATTGCTCGCCCTGTCCGCCAAACAGGAAGACTGAACCCACGAGCGGAGTCGTCCGGATTGGCTGCCTCGGTGCGAGGTCCTTCAAGCGCTCGACGAGTTCTGCCGTCGAGCGTCCAGAGATGGCGAGACGATGCGCGTGATGAGTCCGCTTCACGCTCGCGGTGTAACAGACGTCGTGAAGGGCTGGTCCGTCATCCAGGTACTGCTGATAGGCGTGCGCCAGCGCGATGAGCGCCTCGGGACTTCGGGCGGACAGCGGGAGCAGGTAGGTGCGGCCAGCCGACGTGTCCTGATCCTCAACAGAGGCGGGCTTGCCCGCCGTCGCCTTGGCGGACCTGTCCGCCGTAGCCTCGGCGAAGGCGGAGGCGGGTCCTTCCTCCAACACCACGTGCGCATTGGTGCCGCCAAAACCAAATGAGCTCACTCCACCGACACGCCGCCGGGCGTTCCGCGGCCAAGGGCGGCTGGCGGGATCGATCACGAGTGGCGAATTCGCGAGGTTGATGTGCGGATTGAGGTTGTTGAAATGCAACCGCGGCGGAATCGTCTCGTGCTGCATCGCCAGCACCAGTTTGATCAACCCGGCGATGCCGGCGGCGGCCTCGGCATGTCCGATGTTGGCCTTCACCGCGCCGAGCACGCACTCGTGCCCATCCTGCTTTGGGCCGAGCACGGCCTTCAGCGCCTCGATCTCGATCGGGTCGCCGAGCGGCGTACCGGTGCCGTGGGCCTCGATGTACTGCAACGCCTGGGGAGCGACACCGGCGTTCGCCAGTGCCTCCTGGATGACCTTCGTCTGCGCACGCATGTTCGGAGCGGTGAGCCCGTTGCTGCGGCCATCCTGATTCACCGCGGAGCCGCGGATCAGCGCGAGAATGTTGTCCTTCGCCGCAACCGCATCCGAGAGGCGCTTGAGCACGACGACGCCACAGCCCTCGCTGCGTCCGTAACCGTCGGCACTGGCATCGAAGGTCTTGCAACGACCATCGGACGCCAGCATCCCGAACTTGGACAGCAGGATGGTCGCCCACGGCGAGAGCACGAGATTCACGCCTCCGGCCAGCGCCAGATGGCATTCCTGATTGCGCAGACTCTGGCACGCGAGATGGACCCCCACCAGCGCGGAGGAACAGGCGGTGTCCACGGCCAGGCTCGGCCCGCGAAAGTCCAGTACGTAGGACAGCCGATTGGCGACGATGCTGTAGGAGTTGCCCGTGCTCATGTACGGGTCGGGGTCCAGGTCGCTCGCGGCGAGGTGATACCAGAGATAGTCGCCGCTCGAGACGCCCATGAACACACCGGCAGGGCGCTTGCTCCACTCGTTGGCGCTCTGCCCGGCGTCTTCGAGCGCCTCCCAGGCAACTTCGAGCAATATCCGCTGCTGCGGATCCATCGCGAGCGCTTCGCGCGGAGAAATGCCGAAGAAGGCGGCGTCGAACTGCTCCACGTGGTCGAGAAACCCACCGAAGCGCGAATTCATTTTGCCGGGAGCCGCAGGGTCAGGATCGTAGAAGGCGCCGACATCCCAGCGGTCGGACGGCACTTCGGAGATCCCGTCCACGCCCCCTCGCAGCAGTTGCCAGAACGCTTGCGGTGAGCCGGCCCCGCCCGGAAAGCGGCAACCCATGCCGATGATCGCGATCGGCTCGTGCCGCGCCGCCGCTCCGGCATCGAGCCGAGCCTGCATGTCCGTCAGCGCCAGCAGCGCTCGCTTCAGTGGCGAGAGCGCTTCCAGATCGTCCGGACGCCGCGGGGTGCTCATCTCTGCGCCTCGAGGCGGCTGAGCTTCTGAAGCAACAGTGCCTCTGCTTCCTCTTCAGACAGGTCTTTGATCTGCGCCACGACGCCAGCGTCTTCGGGGCGCGGCGCCGACTGCGCGGCCTCGACGGGTTCCACGTCCTCGAACCGCGTGTCAAGTTGCGTCACCAGGTACGTGGCCAGCTGGGCGATCGTCGGATGATCCCAGATGAGGGTCGCCGAGAGCATCAAGCCCAACTCCTCCGCCCAACGATTGCGGAGTTCCACGGCGGAAAGCGAATCCAGACCAAAGCTTTGGAGCGGCTCGTTCAAGCCGACCTGGGTAGAACTCACTCGCAATGTTCGCGCGAGGTCTTCCTGCAGGCGGGATTGCAGCAGCGCCAGGCGATGTTGTCTGGTGGGAAGCGCCATGAGCGCCTTGCGGAGTGCGCTCTCTGGCGATCGCAGGAGGCCCGCGGCCGCGTCTGCCCGAGCGAGATACTCCAGGAACGGCCAGTCCGCCGCGGTGGGAAACAGTTGCTGCCAACGGTCCAACTTCACCCGCATCACACCAACCTGGGGTGCGCCCTCATTGATGACGCGCCCCAGCATCTCCAGCCCCTGACGAAGCGTGATGCTCATGCCGAGTTCAGCAATGCGGCTATCACGATCCATCCGCGTGGCCAGGCCGACGTGCGACCACGCGCCCCAATTGATGCTCAGCGCCGGCATGCCGCGCGCGCGGCGGTAGTGCGCCAGCGAATCGAGGAACGCGTTCGCGGCGGCGTAGTTGGCCTGGCCGGGCGAGCCGATCAACGAGGCGGCCGAGGAGAACAACACGAACAAATCGAGGGTCCGATCTGCGGTCAGCGTATGGAGGTTCCACGCACCATTGACCTTCGGCGCCATGACCGTCAGAAAGCGCTCGCGGGTCTGGTGGATGAGTACTCCATCATCCTGGACTCCCGCCGCGTGGACGATGCCCGCGAGCGCCGGCATGCTGCGATCGATCTCCGCCAGCGCCCTCGACACCTGGTCCCGTTCCGCGACGTCGGCCTGTATCACCGCCACGCGAGCGCCGCTCTGCTCCAACCTCGCCAGCGTGGCGCTGGCCGCGGCAGAAGGCTCGCTTCTTCCCAGCAACGCGAGATGTCGCGCACCGCGCTCGACCATCCAGGTTGCCACCGCGAGACCGAGCGCGCCGAGGCCGCCGGTGAGGAGGTAGGTCCGATCGGCACGAAACCTCGCTCCGGCTTCTGGTGCGGACGGCTTCTTCTGCTCCTGACCATCGAGCGACACGATGATCTTGCCAATGTGCTTGGCCTGCGCCATCGAACGAAACGCCTCGACCGCCTCTGAGATGGGAAACACCTGCAGTCGAAGCGGCCTGAACACGTTCGTCTCAAACCCCTGCATGACCTCGCGAAATACCTTCACGCCGATGTTGGGGCGCTCCGCAAACAGCCGCTCCAAGTCGATGCTGAAATACGACAGCTGCTTCTTGAACGGCGCCAGCCCCAGATCGCGGTTTTCGTAGATGTCGCGTTTGCCGATTTCCAGGAAACGTCCGAACGGCGCCAGGACGTCCAGGCTTTTCAGCATCCCCTCGCCCGACAGCGAATTGAGCACGACATCCACGCCTCGTCCGCCGGTGCGCGCCATCACCTCGTCGGCAAAGGCCGTGGAGCGCGAATCCATGACATGCGGCACACCGAGGCTTTCGAGAAACGCGCGCTTCTCCGGGCTGCCGGCGGTGGCAAAGATCTCCGCGCCGGCCTGCTGCGCAATCTGCACGGCCGCCAGGCCGACGCCGCCGGACGCCGAGTGAATCAAGACGCGGTCGCCTTCCGACAGTTGACCGAGATGCCGCAACGCATAGACGGCGGTGATGAACGCGATCGGAATCGTGGCCGCTTCTTCGAAACTGAGTGAGGCTGGCTTTCGCGCGACGAGCGCCGCCGCCGCTGTGGCGAATGAGCCAAAGCTGGATGGAACGACGGCCACGACCTCGTCGCCGATGGCGACGTGGTCCACACCAGGTCCCACCGCAACGACTCTGCCCGAACATTCACTGCCGAGCGGGACCGAGCCCTCCGGCATGCCGGGATACATGCCGAGCGCCTTCAACACGTCGTTGAAGTTCAGGCCCGCCGCGGACACTTTGATTTCCACTTCGCCGCGACCGGGTGCCTGACGGGTCGTGGCGCGCCGCGTCAGGTGATCCAGAACGCCCGGCTTCGCAATTTCCAGGCGGAAGGGCGAGTCGGACGATAACGGCGCCTCGGCCCTCGGTTCGTCCCGCCGGATCAGCCGGGCGACATGACGCACGCCGTTGCGCAGGGCCACCTGGTCTTCAATGTCGTTCGCGACCAGCTCGCTCAACAGCGCCTCGATCTCCGCGGCGCTCGGATCGGCACCCAGATCGATCTTGGTGCATCGCAGCTCCGGATGTTCGATCGCAATCACCTTCCCCAGGCCCCATACCGGCGACTGGGCAGGATCCACCAGCACGGAACTCTCACCGACCGCCTGGGAGTTGCGGGTGATCAACCACAAGCGCGGCGCGCGGCTCCATTCCATCTGCACCAGCGCTTGCGCCAGATGTAGTGCACTCCCGCATCCCAAGTCCGGCGTTCCGCTGATTGACTCGACGTCCAGGCTCGCCGCGTAGATCACCCCTCGTGGCGCGACGTGGCCAAAGTGTTCCCGCAGCAGACGCTGGATCTCGTCCCGGCTCAGATCCGCGAATGCGACCGTGGTGCAGGCGTCACCGCGAGCTTCGAGCAGCGCGCCCACGGCTCGACCAACGCCGCCGGCATCCGCGAGAATCAGCCAACGGGCGTTTCCCTTCTGCGGATGGTCTCGCGGAACCAACGCCTTGGGCTGCCAGGCCACTTCATACAGATGCGCCGCTTCCTCAGCCCCGGACTCGAGGTCGGTCTCAGGCGGAGTCGCGATCACGTCGTCGCCGGCCCGGTGCGGGCCAGTGTTGACCGGATTCCGCATCACCGGGTGGAGTTCGACCTTCCCATCCGCCGACAGCTCGCCGTACAGCCAATGTCGCTGCCGCCGGAAGGGATAGAGCGGGAGGGACACGCGACGGTGACCCGCAGGCGGCAGCAGACGATCGAGCTTCACCGGTACGCCCATGACGAACAGCGCGGCGAGCGTCTCGAGAACGTCGGCCAGCGACTGCCCGTCACGCCGCAGCGTCGGGATGAGGCGCGCCTTGGCAGCGGCGAGCGCGGCGGCGACATCCGGAGCCGGAACTGATGGCGGTCCGATCTCGATCAGCAGCGTGCATCCCGCGTCAATGGCGGCGCCGATCCCGTCCAGGAAGCGCGACGACTGATTGCGCTGAACCGCCGAATGGTCGTGGCCCAGCACCCGCGTCACCGCCGCTTCCAGGTCCAGGAGACCGATCGCGCACGCGGCGGCGATCTCGCCGACACCTTGCCCGATGACGTAGTCCGGTTCGACGCCCCAATGCCATAAGAGGCTGGCCAGCGCGTACTCGACGGCGAAGAGTGCTGCGGCCTCGTTGCCTGACCCGCTCAAGAGCTCCGCCGACGATGACCCGACCAGGGCCGCGACACGATCGATGGCGGCCCTGAACGGCGGCTGCATCTCGTAGAGCTCGTGCCCCATCTGCCCGGGCTGCGTTCCCACTCCGGCGAACACAAATGCTGTCTTCGGTTTCTTTCCGATTTTGAGCTGCCCCGCCACCACGGAGGTCGAGCGCCCTTCACGCCACGCGCGCAGCTCGTCACCGATCTGACGCTTGCTCGGTCCGACGACGGCCAGCCGATGCCGCAGCTGGGTCCGCCCCGCCGTGGTCGTAAAGGCGATGTCAGCGAGCGAAACGTCGGCGGCGTTCGCCAGGAAACCGGTCCATCGATCGGCCAGCTGTTCGAGGCTCTCCTTCGACCGGGCGGACAACACGACGAGCGCGCACGGCGGTACTGCGAGCGCCGCATCGACCGGTACCCGGTCCGCTTCCTGCAGGACGGCGTGCGCATTCGTGCCGCTGTAGCCGAACGAATTGACGCCGGCCAGACGCGGGCGTTCGCCGCGCGGCCAGGCGATTGGCGTGGCGGCGACTTGGATGGGTGCGGCGCCGAGATCGACGTGGGGGTTCAGCCGTTGAAAGTGCAGGCTCGGAAAGATCAGCTCCTGATCGAGCGATACAGCCGCTTTGACCAGGCCCAGCAGACCCGCCCCCGCTTCGAGATGGCCGAAGTTGCTCTTGACCGATCCCACGAGGAGCGGCCTCTCGTCCGATCGTCCCGGACCGTACACGTTCACGAGGCCGCGCATCTCGATCGGATCGCCGACGGGCGTCCCCGTGCCATGCGCTTCGACGTACCCGATGTCGTTCGGCTCGACGCCGGCCCGCCGCAGCGCCATCCGGATCACTTTCTCCTGGCTGGCCTGGTTCGGCGCGGTGATCGCTGGCGTGTGTCCGTCCTGATTGATCGCGGTGGCCACGATGCGGGCCACGATGCGATCCCGGCGCGTGACCGCCAGCGACTCGCGGCGTAACAACACGGCGACACAGCCTTCGCCGCGGATGTACCCGTCCGCCGACTCGTCGAACGCGGCGCACCGCCCCTTGCGGGACATCAGCCCCACTTTCGAGAAGGCGATGTGCACGGCCGGATTCACCATCGCGCCGACGCCGACGACGATCGCCGAGTCGCACTCGCCGAGCAGAATGCTCCGGCAGGCCAGGTGCGCGGCGACCATCGACCCTGAGCAGGCGGTATCGACCGCCATACACGGCCCTTCCAGGCCGAGGAAGTGCGAGATGCGGCCGGCGGCGATGCTCATCGCGTCGCCCACGGCGTCGTAGCCGGTCACGCCGTCGTTGCCTTCGATGAAGCTTTTCAGCTGCGCGTAGCCGTTCGTGTTCATCATCGCGAGGAACACGCCCGTCTTGCTCTGCATGAGCTCGTCGGCCGATTGACCGGCATGCTCGAGCGCGTGCCAGACCGTCTGGAGCGCCATCCGCTGCTGTGGATCCATGCGCGAGGCTTCCCCGTCCGTGATCCCGAAGAACGCCGCGTCGAACCGATCGATGTCCTGCACGAAGCCGCCGTGGCGCACGTAGGTTTTTCCCGGTGCGACCACGTCCCTCGCGTAGTAGCCGTTGACGTCCCACCGATCCGGCGGGATCTCCGTCACGCAATCCCGCCCCTGGCGCAGAGCAGCGATCAGCTCCTCGACACTCGAGATGTTGCCCGGCAGATGACAACCGACGCCGACGATCGCGACCGATTCAACGCTACTCATGATTGGATGTCCGCGCGCGCCCGCGCCCGAGAGTTCCGTCTGTCTGGCTACAGCGTCAATCCGCCGTCGACTTGAATGACCTGCCCCGTGATGTACGCCGACCTGTCCGATCCGAGAAAACACACCACGTGCGCGACATCTTCCGTGGTACCCAGCCGGCCCGCCGGAATGCGCAGCCGCATGCGCTTGAGCCGGTCCTCCGGCATGACCGACATCATTTCCGTCTCGATAAACCCGGGTGCAACCGCATTGACGCGGACCCCGGAGTCCGCCAGCTCTTTGGAGAGCGCTTTGGTGAAGCCGATGATGCCAGCCTTGGAGGCCGCGTAGTTGGTTTGCCCCGAGCTCCCGTACACCCCGGCGGCCGAGGTCATGTTGATGATCGAACCGGATCGCTGTTTGACGAACTGAAGGGCGAGCGGCTGCGTGACGGAGAACATGCTGCCGAGATTCGTGGTGATGACTTCGTCCCATTGCTCGCGAGTCATGCGCGCCAGCATGGCATCGCGCGACACACCGGCGTTGTTGACGAGCACGTCGATCCGCCCGAGCTCCAGCGTCACGCTCTTGATCGCCTCCTGCATCCCGCGCGTCTCGGCGACGTCGCATTGCATCGCGAGGCAGCGCTGATCGGGATAACGATCCGCCATTTCCGCGCACAGCCGTTCCGCCGCCTCGACGCTCCGCTGGTAGAAGAACGCCACCTCGGCGCCCTCTTGAAGGACCGCACGCACCAGCCCGGCGCCGATGCCGCGGGAACCACCGGTGATCAGCACCTTCTTCTGTTCCAGCATCCGCATAGTCTCGATCTGCCTTCGATCCGCTGGCGGTCGACTAGCCCACCATCGGCAGGAGTCCGGCAGCCCTGGCCTTGTCGGCCTTGTCGTGGACGACTCGTTCTTTCAAGTCGCGATACCGTCGCTCGGCCAGCAGGGCCTGGACCATGGGCGTGTAGAACGGGCCGTCTTCGACCAGGCTGATCCGGTCCGGGGTGATCCGGACCATTCCGTATTCTTCGAGCGCGGTCCACACGCCCTCGAACTGGTCGTATACGTCGACGCCAAACGCGGAACGATAGGCGCGCCGATCCAGCTCCAACGCAAACAGGTTGCGGAACACCATGGAGACCTGGAAGTCCTCGCTCTGATGACGGAAGCCGCATTCCACCGGGAATCGGCCCTCGTCGATGGCCGCCTTGTACTGGGAGAGCTGGCGCCAGTTGATATAGGACCAGTTCCGGCCGTCTGGAAGTGCCGAATCGCCAAAAAACGTGATGGCCGCATACCCCAGTCCGACGGTGTCCATGCTGTCGAACCGCCGTGTCACGCCCTCCTCGTACCGCCTCGCCGTCGGATCGCCCGGCTTGCGCCAGTTGTATGCCGTGATCTGCTGGAACCCGTGGCTCTTCAGCAGATCGCGGGACACCTTGTACATCTCCAGGTTGTCCAACGTGGTGGGAAGCTCGTGGTAGTGATTGAGCGCAAAGTCAGTCGGACCACCGACGTTCATCTCGTAGTGGGTAATGTCGTACACGCCCCAGGAGATGATCGTCTCGAGATCCTTGACCATCGTCGACACGGTCTGCTGGGGCCAGCCGAAGATGATGTCGACGTTGCAGGACAATCCCAATTCGCGCGCCCAGTCCAACGTGTTGGTCACGTGCTTGGTGGTCTGTTTGCGCCCACTCAAGGCATTCAGATGCTCGTTGATCTGCTGCACGCCGATGCTGACGCGGTTCATGCCGGCGTCCTTGATCGCCTGCATCTTTTCCCGGTTGAAGAGTTGCGGAATGCCCTCGAGCGTGAGGTCGGCTTCAGGCCCAATCGTTGGAAAGAGATCGCGGACGAGCTTCATCAGCTCGCCGTACATGTTCGCTTTGTATAAGTTGCTGGTGCCACCGCCGAAGTAGACCCCGCTGAGGGTCGCGCCCTCGAGGCCGTCCCTGTACATGGCCGCTTCCTTCTTCAGATAGTTGAAGAAGTAATCTTCGATGGCCTCGTTCCCGACGAAGTCTTCGACCGGAAAGAGGCAGTATCCGCACTTGGCGGGCTCGGTCTTGATGCAGTAGGGCACACCGACGTACAGGTTCACGGCCGATCCCCGGCCGGCGGCGCGAAGCCTTCGCCGGTCGTCGAGCACTTCACCGACCGGCACCTGGTTTTCGGTCCAGTATCGTGGCGACGGGAAGGCGTGCTGAATCTTGTTCACCTGACGTTTGTCGACGTGGCCTTCGATGTAACGCCGGGCAAAGTCTGCATCGACGGAAAGCGTCCGATTCATGGGTCCCTCTCGAGTCAGCGTGTCGCTAAACGGTAGGATGCGCTTCGGCCAGGGTGGCGGAAGCCTCTTCCGGCGTGTCGATCACCAGGACCGACTCCAGGATGAATTCTCCAAGCGCGTCGATGGTCTGGTAATCCAGGGCTTGCATCGCCTGGTAGCGGAAGTCGAGCTTCTCCTGAATGCGCCGCTGGAGTTCGGTCACCAGCAGGGAATCCAAACCGAGCTCGAGAAACGCCATCGTCGGATCGATGTTGTCCCAGTCGATCTCCTCGGCGGCCTGGCCCATGATGTCTTTGACTTCCGACGCCAGCCACTTGACGACGACGTCGACGCGTTTGGCCTTGGGCAGCGGACGGAGCCGAGCGACCAGTTGCGCCTTCGATTCCGCCAGCGGCGCCGCCGCCTTGGCGGTGGCCACTGCCGCAACACCGGTCTTGCCCGATGTGAAGGCTGACTTGTTAATCAGCTCCAGCCCCTCGATGTCGGCGAGTACTTCGCCCGCATCGCTGAGCACACGAATGCGCGCGAGAGCGGCTCGTCCATCGCCATTGCCCTGGAGACTCACATGGCTCCAGACCTGCGCGGGCAACTGCCGCCGCAGCGTCACCGTCTGAATCCCTGCGGGAATGTACGCCCCGCGGTACTGCTCGGACAGCGTTTGGAGAGCCGCACCGAACACGTGAAGACATCCATCGAGGAGCACGGTGCTCTGGAACGGATGCTCGTCGGCCCCTTCCTTGTGCGCGGTTGCCGTGATGCGCCCCACCGATTCTCCGGTCCCCGCCTTGCCGCGCCACAACTCCCGCACGTTCGAGAACGACGCGCCGTATTCGAGACCGGCTTTGCGCAGCTCACCGTAGAAGGGACCGATCGGCAGCCTGGTCTCGGTCCGTCCCAGTTCGTTCTCAATCGAGACCTGTTCGATGGCGCCGGTCGCGCTGGCGATGCGTCCGCGGCAGTAGCGTTCCTGCGTCCCATCGGCGGCGACCGCGCTGATCACGAACGTGGACTCAGCGGTCTTTCCCGCCGACTGATGCTCGAGCGTGAGCTGCACGGTCTTCGGCTTCCCGTAGGCCAGAATGAGCGGTCGCTCGAACCTGACCTCTCGCAGCACCGCGGGGTGCCAATCTTCGCCCTTGGTGGCGGCGAAACCACGCGCGGCCATCTCGAGATAGGCCGTGCCCGGAAATACGGTCGCGTCGAGGATTCGGTGACCGACCCACGGATGCTTGGCCGCCAGCGTGACCTCGAACACCGCACCCTTAGCCCCTTCGCTTACCACCTGTCCAATCAGCGGATGCAGATCGCGCTTGACCTTCGCCGGCGCCGCCAGCGCTTCGGGAATATGCAGCCAATGCGCATCACCGCGGAACGGATACACGGGCAGCGACACGCGATGTCCGTTCGCCCCTTCGAACAGCCGCGTCAATTGCAGCGGCGCACCGATGACATGCAATGCCGCGAGGGTCTCGAGCATGTGCGCCATGTCCTGTCGATCGCGCTTCAGCGTTGAAATGCACTGCGCGGAGGACGAGTCGAACATCGCCGACATCGACGCCGTCAACGCCGGCTGCGGTCCCACCTCGAGCAGCACCGTACAGCCAGCCTGTTCGAGGCTCTGAACACCCTGGTAGAACATGACCGGTTGACGGACGTGGGCGCTCCAATACGAGGTGGGGACGTCGCGCTGCGCAAAGGTGCCGGTCACGTTCGAGATGATCGGGATCTTGGCTGGCCCGATCGGGAGCGACGCCGCCACCGCGTTCAGTTCCGCAAGGATCGGTTCCATCAGCGGTGAATGAAAGGCGTGCGAGACCTCGAGTTCCTTGGCGCGCCGGTTCGCCGCCGCCGCGAGTCGTGCGATCTCGTCCACCGCTCCGGCCTTGCCGGAAACGACGACGCTCAGCGGCCCGTTCACCGCCGCGATGGAGACGTCGGCCTCCCGTCCGCGAATCCACTCGAGCGCCTCCTCGTACGGCGCCTCCACAGCGAGCATCTTGCCGCCGCGCGGCAACTCCCCCATCAGACGGCCACGCGCCACGACGAAGCGCACCGCGCTTTCGAGGTCGAGCACCCCGGCCACGCACGCGGCCACGATCTCCCCGACACTGTGGCCGATGACGTAGTCCGGCTCGATGCCCCAATGCTTGAGCAGTTCCGCGAGCGCATACTCCACGGCGAAGAGCGCGGGCTGCACATACCGCGTGTCGCCCAGCCGTTCGGCCGCCGACGTGCCGAACAATACGTCGTGCAGCGAGACGCCGTCCGCCTCCATGAGCGCGGCGCACCGATCGATCGCGGCTTTGAAGACCGGCTCCAGTTGATACAGCTGCCGCCCCATCTGCGGGTACTGCGCCCCCTGGCCGGTAAAGACGAACGCCGTCTTCCGCTTCCGTTCGGTCATGGTTTGACCGGCGACGAGACCGGTCGGCGTGCGGCCTTCCCGCCAGGTTCGGAGCTTCTCGCGTACTTCGGTCTTGCCTCGGCCGACGATTGCGACCCGATGGCGGAAATGCGACCGTCCCGTTGCCGCGGTGAACGCAAGGTCGGACAGCGTGGTCGCCGAGTCCTGTGCGAGGAGCCCAATCCACTGATCGGCGACGTTCTGCAAGCCGGCACTGGACTTCGCCGACAGCACGATCAGTTCGCAGGGCCGCTCGACGCTCGGGGCGTCGCGCTCCACGATCGGGGCTTCCAGCAGCACGGCATGCGCGTTGGTCCCGCTGTACCCGAAGGAGTTGACGCCGGCCATCCTCGGGCGCGCGCCGCGCGGCCACGGAATCGTCGTGGTCGGCACCTGGATCGGCGCGTCGCCCACCTGGATGTGCGAGTTCAACCGCTTGAAGTGGAGACTCGGAAAGACCACCTCACGATCGAGCGACAGCGCGGCTTTGACCAGGCCGAGAATCCCGGCGCCCGATTCGATATGGCCGAAGTTGCTCTTCGCCGATCCGACAAACAGCGGCTCGTCTTTCGAGCGTCCGCGGCCATACACGTTGGCCAGCGCCGTCATCTCGATCGGATCGCCGACCGGCGTGCCGGTGCCGTGCGCCTCCACGTATCCGATGTCGTGCGGGATGATGCCGGCGCCGGCGAGCGTCAGGCGCATGACATCTTCCTGGGCCTGGCCGTTTGGCGCCGTGAGCGCCGGCGTGTGTCCGTCCTGATTGACGCCGGTGCCGATAATGCTGGCGAGAATATGATCGCCGTGCGCGATGGCCACCGACTGCCGTCGCAAGACGATCGCCATGCAGCCCTCGCCGCGGACGTACCCATCCGCGCTGTCGTCGAACGCCGCACACCGCCCCACTCGAGACAGCAGGCCCACCTTGGAAAAGGCGATATGGATGCCGGGGTGCAGGATGGCGCTGACGCCCAGCACGATCGCCGTGTCGCACTCGCCGGCCAGAATGCTCTGGCGGGCCAGATGCACCGCCACCATCGATCCCGAGCACGCCGTGTCGACGGCCAAGCACGGACCTTCCAGGCCCAGGAAATGCGAAATGCGGCCGGCGGTGATGCTCATGGCATCGCCGATCGCGTCGTATCCGCTGACGCCCGGGAAACCTTCGTACTTGCTCTTCAGCTGCGCGTAGCCGTTCGTGTTCATCATCGCGAGGAAGACGCCGGTATCGCTGCCTGCCAGCTCGTCCGCCGACTGCCCCGCGTTGTCGAGGGCGTGCCAGACCGTCTGGAGCGCCATCCGCTGCTGCGGATCCATGCGCGCCGCCTCGGCGTCCGGGATCCCGAAAAACCCGGCGTCGAACCGCTCGATGTCGCTCATGAAGCCGCCGCGCCGCACGTACGTCTTGCCGGGGACGAGCGGATCCGCGTCGTAGAGTTCGTCGACATTCCAACGATCCGGCGGCACGTCGGTGACACAGTCCCGGCCATCGCGCAACGTCTCGAACAGGCTCTCGAGGCTGGAAATGTTTCCGGGCAACTTGCACCCGACCCCGATGATGGCGATTGGATCGTTCTGCGCGTGGGTGGGATGGGGTCGGCTGTTACCCATAGGTTCTATAACCTGAAATGTCGAAAGAGTTCGCTAGTATACGCGCCTTGTCGAGCCTTGCCGCTACCGTACAGCGGGTATTCCACCGGTACGTAAACGAAGAAATCCGGCCAATCGAACCGGTCGCCGCGCTGACCGCCCGGCGCGGCAAACGCCAGACCATCGTCTAGAGTGTTTCGTGGAAAAGTCATGCGCAGACCCGACTTCCTGACGAGGTTCCTTGCGCTTCAACCGAACCCGGCCGCCCGGTTGCGGCTGTATTGCTTTCCAAGCGCAGGCGGCGGCGCGGCGATGCTGCATGCATGGTTGAAGGGATTGCCCCCGTCCATACAGGTTTGTCCGTTTCAACTGCCAGGCCGGGAAACACGATGGCAGGAGCCGCCCCTGAACCGGCTGCCGCCTTTGGTGACGCACCTCGCCGATGCGCTCGACCCGCTCCGGGACCTGCCGTTTGCGTTCTTCGGTCACAGCTTTGGCGCGCTCCTCGCGTTTGAGGTCGCCCGGGAACTGCGCCGACGTGGCCGGGGCGGCTGCGTCAAGGCTCTGATGTCGGCGCGGATCGCCCCGCAGCAGACGACCGGGTTGCCGCCAATCAGCGGTCTGCCAGAACCGGAGTTCATTGCCGCATTACAGGCGCGCTACAACGCGATCCCGCATGCCATCCTCGCCGATCGCGAACTGATGACGTTGTACCTGCCGGTCCTGCGCGCGGACATGGAGATGAGCGAACAGTACGTCCATGTGCCGGAGCCGCCGCTCGAATGTCCGATGACCGTGTTCGGGGGAAGCGACGATCCGACCGTCTCCCCGAGTCAACTCGAGGAATGGCGTCCTCAGACGTCAGCGGCGTTCAAGGTTCGTGTGTTTCCTGGGGATCATTTCTTTCCGAAGACGAGTCGGGCAGCGTTCGTTCAGGCCGTTCGGGACGAGTGTCAGGCGTTTCTGTAGGAACCTCGGCCTCTACTCTCGAATTTCGACGCCCGCGGTCGGATGTTTGCGGAGATAGGCGCGGACGAACGGACAGACCGCCACGATCCGGAGATGTTCGGCATGCCCGCGATCGATCGCGAACTTAGCAAGGAGGTCGCCGATGTGCCGCCCGCGCAACGCTTCGGGCACTTCGGTGTGAACCAGGACGATCTGCCCCGGCGTCCGCTCATAGCGCAGCACGGCCGTGTATCCGTCGACCGTCGTCTCGAACCGGCTCTCCGCGAAGTTATCGACGACGGCGGGTGTGGTGGACACGCGGTGGTCTCCCAATCCTAAGTTCCCGAGTTCCTACAATCCTAAGTTCCTATAATCAGGCCGTGTCCATCATCGATTCAACACGGCGCTTTGAAACGTGGCTGGGCCGGTACACGCCGCTCGTCGCCAGGGACATCCGCGAGAAGCACCAGAAGATGGCGGACGATCCGTTCACGTTCCTCCGCGCGACGTTCTATCGCTGGCTGGACCAGTGGCCTCACGTCTGTCCTGAGTTGCAGGGGGCACCGCCGGTGCTCGCCGTCGGCGATCTGCACGTCGAGAACTTCGGCACGTGGCGCGATCGCGAAGGACGTCTGATCTGGGGCGTCAACGACGTGGACGATGCGTGCATGCTGCCGTACGCGCAGGATCTCGTGCGGCTGACCGCCAGCGCGTTTCTGGCGCTTCATGAAGGGCACCTGAAGATGCCGCGGCGCGACGTCTGCGGTGCCGTCCTCGACGGCTACCAGTCGGCGCTGGCGAAAGGCGGACGGCCGATCGTGCTCGCCGAGCGCCACGGCTGGCTCCGAGAGATCGCGGTGAAGGAACTGCGCGACCCCGCCGGATTCTGGGAGAGGGTGCAGGAACCGGCGAAGGGACGCGACGCGTCCGGCGCCCCGCGCGAGTTGCTGCGCGCGGCCCTGCCGAAACCGGCGAAGGGCCAGACGATCATCCCGCGGTCGGGCGGCGTCGGCAGTCTCGGCCGCCGCCGATTCGCGATCATCGCCAACGCCGGCGGGTCGCTCGTCGCCCGTGAAGCCAAGGCGCTCGTGCCGTCGGCGCTCGCATTTCTCACCGGCAATGCCGATCCGCCGCTGGCGCGGGCGCGACTGCTCGACAACGCCGTGAGGGTCGCCGACCCGTTTCTGTCGTTCGAGAAGGGGTGGGCCGTCCGGCGCCTCGCGCCGGACTGTCTGAAGATCGAAATCGCCGACTTCCCCAAGGCGGCGGCCGAACGGAAGCTCCTCCGCGCGATGGGATGGGAAACCGCCAATCTGCATCTCGCCACCGGAACCGCCGCGCGACTCCGCAAGGATCTCGAGAGCCGGCCGGAGCGCTGGCTGCAGGAAGCCGCCACGGCAATGGTCAACGAGGTCCGCACCGACTTCGACCTCTGGCGTCGTCGGTAGTCAGTCGTCGGTAGTCGGTAGGGACAGCCTTTAGGCTGTCCGATCACGATCACGAGCCGAAAGGCTGAAGCCTGTCCCTACCGATGCTCGCGATGTCCAAACAGGATCAGCCGCTCGGAAAACAGCTCGTCAGCGCTCAACGCCGCTCGCAGACGGTCGCGCAAGTCGCTCACGGACAACAGGTCGCCGGATTCGATCCGCGTCGCGTCGGCGCCGCGCCCTGCCAGCCACGAATAGACGAGCGGCGACAACGCCGGCGCCTGAGCGTCCAGGCGACCGCGAAAGAACTTCCACAGTCGATCGCCGTGCACCTGCAGGTCGGCGCCGTTTCGTCTCGTCCGCTGAATGAACGTTGGCCCGGCGGTTCGCGCCGCGATGAGCTCCACCGAATCCTCTTCAACCGACGGCACGATCACGGTGAGATCGCGGATCGACGCGGCTGGAATCGCGCGCGTGTCCATCTCGGGCAAGCCGATCTGGACGTTGACGACGGGACGATGGGCCGCCAGCCACTCGGCTTCGCGCACGAGCGCCTCGAGTTCCGAGCCGACCTCGCGCCACTCCGACCGCGTCACGCGCGCCAGCGCCGCCGGCAGCGTCTTCCATCGCCGCGGCGAAAAGTGCGTCTGCAGCCGCCGCTTGAGATTGATCGCCTTGCCGACGTAGAGAATCTGCAGATCGTCGGCGAGGAAATAGACGCCAGGCACGCTCGGCGCGGACGCGACGATGCGTTCGCCGACGCCGGTCCACACCTCGCGCCGGTCCTCGATCACCAGCGCCTGGGCCACGAGGCGGCGCGCCAGCGCGTCGTTCGTGTTGCGAATCCCGAGCACGTCCCGCGCGAGCGCCACGTAATCCGGCTCGGCGCCCATCTGCGCGAGTCGCCGCTGCAGTTCGTCGCGAAGCATCGCGCTACTTGATTGGGGAAAAATCAGTGGCGGTCAGGTAGCGCGCGTCGACGGCTTCCGCCAGCTTCACGCCGTCGGCCTGGCTCTCGTGGTACACGCGCTGCCATTCAGGATCGTTCTTGAACGTATTCCACATCCGATCCCGATCCTCGCGCGACGGATACGCGAGCACGTAGACGAGCGTGCGGTCGGCGTGCTCTCCGCTCGCCGCCACCCAGTAGCCGATGTTGGTCATGCCGTGCTTTTCGAAGAGCTGCAGCGTGTGATTGCGGAAGCGCGCCAGGAGCGCCTCCATCCGGCCCGGGCTGGCGGTGTAGGTCCGCAGTTCGAAAAAACGCGAGTCGCTCATGGCGCTTATCCTACCCGCGTCCGCTCTTGCTAAGCTCTTCGCCATGCGCATCGGCATCGTCGGCATGGGTTGGGTCGGGTCGAGCGTGGCCTCGGCCACCCTGCAAAGCGGCCTGGCAACGGAACTGCTCCTCAACGATCTCAGGGAATCGCTCGCCGAAGGCGAGGCGTTGGATCTGGCACATGGTGCGCCGTTCTATCCGCCCGCGCATGTCAGGGCGGCACGACTCGAAGAGATGGTGACGTGTGATGCGGTCGTCATCGCCGCAGGCCGCGGTGGCCGACCAGGCGAAACGCGGCTCGATCTATTGCGCGACAACGCCGGCATTGTGCGAGACATCGCCCGCCGGCTGGCCTCACTGAACGGCAGTCTCGTGGTCGTGACCAACCCTGTCGACGTGATGACGCGTATCGCCACCGAGGCGTCCGGGCTGCCGCCCGCACGCGTCCTCGGCACCGGCACGGCGCTCGACACCGCGCGGCTGCGGCGGATCCTCGGCGACCGGCTGGGCGTCGACGCGAGTGCGGTGGACGCCCACGTCGTCGGTGAACACGGCGACTCGGAAGTCGTGTTGTGGTCGTCGGCCCGCATCGGCGGCGTCGCGCTCGCGCACTGGCCTGGCTGGCGTCAGGAAACGGAGCCGGCGATTGCCGACGAAGTCCGCCACGCGGCTTACGAGATCATAAGGAGGAAGGGCGCGACCAATCACGCAATCGGGATGGTGACGGCGGATCTTCTGCGCGCCGTGCTGCGCGATGAACGCCGGATTCTGACGGTGTCACGGGTTCACACCGGCGCACTGGGCACGATCCACGTGGCGATTTCCCTGCCGGCGATCGTCGGTCGTGGCGGCGCCGCCGACGTGCTCACGCCGGACATGACCGACGGTGAGCGTGCCGCGTTCCAGCGGTCGGTCGATGTGCTGCAGAAAGCGTTCGCGAGTCTTTAAGCCGGACCCTACATTCGCTCGACGCGAATCGTGCGAATCGGCGAGGTCCGCCCGCATTCGTTCCAGACCGAGAATTCGAAACCAAATCCGGCCAGGAGCCAGCCGACTTTGATCGCGCTCTCGCCCATGCACGCGCCCTTGATACGGACCCGCGTCGGCTCGGTGAACAAACGCCCGCCGCGCAACAGTGCCAGGCCGGTCGTCGGGTTCAAGACCGTCACGTGGTAAATCGAATGCAGGGTCTCGATGGTCAGTTCCGCGCCGGGTGCCAGGGTGCCCAGCGAAAGACACTCGCCAGGCGCCGGTTCCGCAGTCGCCACCGCGGCCCACTGCGTCTCCGCCCTCAGCTCGGTCGTCTCTTGGCGTTCTGGCTCCACCACGCTTGCTGCGTTTGCCACAATTCCCTCCGCCATCTCCCAAGGCAACTTCAAGGCCAGCGCGAAGTGCGGCAACGCGGTGAAAATAGGCCCATTCGCTCCCACGGAGTGGGCATTTCTCCCGGAGCCCGCGGAATAGTCCGCAAGACCAGGGGCGAACGACGCCGAGCCAGCAGGGAGTTGGACCGGCACGCGCTTTGCCCCTCGCGAGCTCTTATGCCTCCATCCGAGATCGACCGCATTCTGTGTCCGTTCGAGTCGCCCGCCTCCTCGGGCCAGGCGCTGGCCCGCGCCTTCGAGATCGCCCGCTGGACGGGGGCGCGCGTGACCGCCGTCCACGTCACCCATCCCGATGTCGCACCCGGGCTCGACCCGTCGGTGATCGACCGCGGCGAACTGCTGCAGTGGCTCGTCGACACCCTTGGCGTCGACGTGGCCCATGTGGAATTCGACACGCTGCAGCGCCGCGGGCTCGCCGCGCGTGAGATCGTCGCCGTCGCTCAGGAACTGCCGGCTCCCCTCATCGTGATGGGCACGCACGGCAGCACCGGCATCGACCGCCTGGTGCTCGGCTCGGTCGCCGAGCAGGTCTTGCGGCTGGCGCCGTGCCCGGTGATCACGGTGCCACAGCGCAGTACGCTCCATCTCTCGCCGGCCCGCATGCACGTGGTCTGCGCGATCGACTTCTCGGAGGCATCGCTCGCGGCGCTCGAGTTTCTCCTCGCCAACCGGCTGACCTCGCATGCAACGATCACGCTGCTCCACGTGCTCGACACGCGCTGGCAGGATGGACTCGGCGCCGTTGTCGAGCCGCTTCCCTATTCCGAGGCGCAAGCGGTCGCGGCAGATGCCGCGCGCCGCGAACACGACGCGCGGCGGCGGTTGATGGGGCTCAGGCCCGAAGGCCATACCGAGCGGCTGCGCGTGCGGACGATCCGCGGGCGCGCCAGCGCAGAGATCCTTCGCATCGCCGACGAGGAGGCCGCCGAACTGATCGCCCTCGGGCGTCACAGCCAGGGGGTTCTCGATCGGGCGCTGTTCGGTTCCACCGCACAACAGGTGGTCCGCCGCGCCGTCTGTCCCGTCCTGACGCTCGCCCCGCCACAACCCTAGTTCATCGCGAGACGGGTACCCTTTCCCATGCCGATTCTGCTGTGTTTTGCCCTCCTGCTCGCCGCCCTGCCTGCGGCCGCCCAGACCGCAGGCGGCAACAGCTGCGCCGATTGCCACATGGCGACACGCAACGCCCCGGGCCAGCAGCACGTCAACGACTGGGGTCTGTCGCCACACGCTCGCGGTGGCGTGGCCTGCAGCGCGTGTCATGGCGGCAATCCGGACACCTTCGAGCGCGGCCGCGCGCACCGCACGGTCCTCAGTCCGCGCAGCGCCCGCAGCCCGCTCCATCCGAAGAACATTCCCAACACCTGCGGCAGCTGCCACACCGGTCCGCTCGCCGCGTTTCAAGAGAGCCGCCACTTTCAGCTCCTGCAAACAGACGGCAGAAAGGGGCCGACCTGCGTGACGTGTCACGGCACGTCCGACGGCCGCGTGCTCTCGGCGAAGGCGCTCGCCTCGGTCTGCTCGGAGTGCCACGGCCCCAAGGAGGCGGCGCCGCGGGCTGGACGCGCCGAGGCGGTTCGAAATCTCTACGAGGGGGTCGGTGCGGTCCGCTCCGAAGTTAAACTGGCGCGCGGGCTGATCCGCCGGATCGATGATCGCGCCAGGCGCCGCGACCTCGAGTCGCAGCTGGAGGACGCCGAAGTGCCGCTTCGTCTCGCCGTCGAAGCCGGACACCGCTTCGTCTACGATGACCTGCGCCGCCACCTCTCGATCGCGCAAACGCGCATCGAGGCGGTGATGTCGCGGCTGCTGAACCCGTGAGGATCACCACAACCATGGCTGGACGCCGGACCCTTCGCCGCATCCTCTGCGCGATCGACTTCTCCTCGTGCTCGCGGACGGCGCTACGCTTTGCCGCGGCGTTGACCCGGCGTCACCACGCCGAGCTGACGGTGCTCTTCGTCAACGACCCGATGCTCGGCGCGTGGGCCGCCGCAGCCGCGTACAGCGTGCGGAGACTGGTGGCGGACACCGATACCGAGCTGCGGCGCACGGTGAAACGCTCGATCGATGACCTGACGCTGGCACCGCACCTGGTGACGGTCATGGGACAGCCCGTGCGCGAGATCGAGCGCGCGGTGCGGACCCGCGGTGTCGACCTGCTGGTCATGGGCTCGCACGGGCTGACCGGTCCGCGCAAGTGGGTCCTTGGCTCGACCACCGAACGCGTGCTTCGGACGACGCATGTCCCGGTCCTTGTGATCCCGGAGCGCCCCTACCATGCGCGCAACCGGGCCGCGCGCCACCTCGCGAAGTGGCCGGGTGCGACCGCGCTGATACCCGTCGACCTCGCAGAAGACGACGTCGACCTTCGGCCGGCGCTGTCGATCCTTCGCGCCTTCGACGCTGCCCCGGTGCTGCTCCACGTGCTGCCGCCGACGCGGGTGCCGTCGTGGCTCAACGCGACGACCGCCAAGCTCGATCGCGCGCGGCTGGCTGCCGCTGAACGCGCGCTCGCCCATCTCGCCAGGAAGGTCGACGGCGCGACCTACGAAGTACGGTCGGGCGAACCGGTCGACGAGATCGTCGCGGCGGCGCAGAAGCGCCGTGCCGGGTTGATCGTGACGACGCTCAAGCGATCGACCAGCACGTTTGGGCCTCGCCGCGGCGTCATCTCCTATCAAATCCTCGCCGCCGGCGCCACGCCAGTACTGGCCGTCCCGAGCCGTTGATGGCCGCGTCGAGATGATCGCGACGAGTGATCTGCTCATCGCCACGCTCGGAGGCGCAGCCGTTGGCCTCGAACGCGAGTGGTCCGGACACGCGCGCGGACCGGCGGCCGGCTTCGGCGGGATTCGCACCTTCACGATGCTCGGCGCGATCGGCGGTCTCTCCGGCAGCCTGCTCCTGACCGGCTGGACGGCCGTCGCGGCGATCCTCGCCGCGGGCGGCGTGACGATCGTGGCGCTTGGATACGCCGCCAAGAGCCGGCGCAACATCGACGCCACAACGGAAGTGGCCGCGATCGTCGTGCTCGCCGCGGGAGTGATCGCAGGGATGGGTCAGGCCACCGTCGCCTCCGGCATCGTGTCGGCGACCGTCCTGTTGCTGCTCGAGAAGAGCCGTCTGCACGGATGGGTGGAACGGCTGGACTCGGAGACGTTGCGCGCCAGTGTCCGTTTCGCGGTGTTGGCGTTGATCGTTCTGCCGCTGCTGCCGCGCGGTCCGTATGGGCCCTTCGACGCGATCCGCCCACACGAGCTCTGGATTCTGGTCCTGTTCTTTTCGGGTCTCAGCTTTCTCGCCTGGCTCGCGCGACGAGCCCTGGGCACGTCCACCGGCACCATCGTCACGGGGCTCCTCGGCGGCGTGATCTCATCGACGTCGGTCACGTTGTCGTTCGCGCAGGAGAGCCGCCGCAGCCCGACCCACGGTACCGCGCTCGCGCTCGGGAGCATCGGCGCCTGCACGGTGATGCTGGTCCGCGTCGCGGCCACATCGGCGGTGCTGAACTGGCCGATCGCGAAGGCGTTTGCCGTCTACGCGGTGCCCGGACTCGTCATCGGCCTGCTCGTGCTATCCACGCAACTCCTGCGGCGCCGGCATGACAGCGCGCCGGCCAGCGACGACTCGCCGCTCCGGCTGCGCGCGGCGCTGCAGATGACGGTGCTGTTTCAAATCGTGCTGATTGCCATCAGCGCCGTCGTCGCCTGGTGGAGCGTCACGGCGCTCCTCCTCACGTCAGCGATGGTCGGACTGACCGACCTCGATGCCTTGACGGTCTCCCTCGCCCGCACGCAACCCGCGCTGCCGGCACCAACCGCGGCGCGCGCCCTTGCCGTCGGCGTCCTCGCCAATACCGTCCTCAAGCTCGGGGTCGCCGTCGTGATCGGCGAGGGGCCGTACCGCCGATTGGTGGCGGTGGTCCTTGGGTTGATGGCGATCACGACCGGCCTGGTTCTCTGGTTCCTGCGCTGAAGGCGGACAGGCTGAAGGCGGACAGTCTAAAGCCTGTCCCTACCGCAGTGACAGCCTGTCCCTACCGCAGTGACGCTACCGGCGCGATGGGAGGTGATCGATGATTCTCGTCACCGCATCGTCGATCCGCGCCTCCATCCACGACTGGTTGTCGACGACGCCTTCGATGCTGCTTTCCGCCCAGCCGCGCCAGACCAGCTGTTTGTTGCGCGGATCGATTAGGTCGACGACGAGCGTCCCTTTGTCGTAGACACGCGAACCGCAGTCGCCAGCGGCGCAGGCGTACTGGGTGTCGAGCGTGCGTGCCTCGATCTCCTGCGTGACGCTGGCGTGATAGTGCAGCTGAACGTCGGGTTCGCTCGACGCCGTCTTTTCGTACCCGTGGCGCTGCAGTTCCTGCTCGATGCGGCCGCGGACGCGTTCGTCGAAGAACCGATTGTTGTCGAGCCGCGGATCGCCGGTGGACCAGGTGTCCGCGGGCCCCCAGTTGTAGGTGCGGAAGCGCCCGAAGTCGGCGCCCCGTTCGACGTACGAGTGAACAATCATCGGTGCACAACCCGCTGCGGCGACCGCCGCCGAGAGACCGACACCGAACAGCAGGCCTTGCCAAGTCATGAGCTTCATGATCCTTCTCCTCAGCGGGCGATCACAGGTGACGCGGAAAGCGCGTCATCATCTGCTTGACGGCCTGATCGATGATCCGGCCCATCTTCCTCTTGTCCTGCAGCATGGATTCGACGTTGTTCTGTGCCCAGCCGCGCCACAACAGCGTGTTCGTGCGCGCATCCATGACGTCGATCACCAGCGTGCCGGCCTCGTAGTCCACGATGTCGGTCGGGCAATCGCCGAGCCGGCAATAGCCGTAGCTGCGGTCGGCGCGATTCACATCGAAGCGCTGGGCGATGTTCGCGTGGTAGTGGATTAGGAGGTCGGGCGCGCTGCCGGAACCGGCCAGAATCAAGCCTCGCTTGGCGAACTGCTGCTCCACGGCCCCCTGCACGAAGTCTTTGAAGTCTGGATTCTGATCCAGTCTGGCGTCGCCGGTCGGCAGTGCGTCGGCCGGCCCCCAGTCGTAGCTGTGATATCGCGAAAAGTCGACGGTCCGGTCGACATGTGAGCTCACGGTGATTGCCGGCGCGCAGTTCGCGAGCAGCGTGCTGGCCACCGCCAGCGGCAGCAGTCGCACAAGATTCCTGATCATCGTTCCCTCATTTCATGCCCCATTGGCATTGGATGGCTATCGTAGAGCGAATCCGGTGCCAGCGGCCAACACCACGAGAAAACCGCACAAATCGCCGAATTTGCTCCAGAATTTCGCGATCGGCGCTCGTGTCCGGCGCGGCTGCCTGAGGTGTCATGGGGGAATTTCCCCGGCCTTTGCGAATAGTCCCGCCGGGGACTGGGGCAAGCGTGGACCAGAGTGTGGGGAGGGGCGCTCAGACCCGAGCGGGAGACGACTCGGCGATCTCGCGGGCGACATCGATTACGCCTTGGACCAGCAGATGCGCGCCCGAGCCGACGCCGAGCGTCCAATAGCGTCGAAACCAACGTCTCGCCTGCTCGTCGGTCGTCGCCGTGCGCATCGTGCCAGTCAGCAACGTGTGATGGGCATCGATGGGGCGGACCGACAACGAGTAGATGGTCTTGGCGAATCCGGGCTCGGCGAACTGCTGAAAAGCGGCAGGCGTCACGGCGGCGAACTCGATCACCGGCCGCCAGAACTTTCCCACCATGCCGAGGGCGATTTCGTCCTGGGGCCGTTCGCCGAGAAGGATCCAGCCGCCCTTCTCGGGTGCGACCGTCGCCGCGTCGCGCAGGCGCATCTGCTTCGGCATCTCGGCCGGCCACTCGCCGTGGAGCAGGTCACTGACAACGGCCGGCAAGGCCCGCAACGCGCCGAGGGCTGCGACCAGCGGCCGCCGGCGCCCCACGTCAATCAGATCGACGGTCATCAACGCATTCCAGGTCGCCTCGAGATCCGCGTGAACCACCGCGGCAACCGAGTCGGAAACGTCGTAGATGGGGAGCAGGTCGTGGACGAGCACGTCGCCTCAGTGAGACGCTCGGACCTGGATGGAGTCGAGATAGTCGATGATCGCGTTGATGCGCGCGTCCGACGCTTCGCGTGACGGCGTCTCGGTACGCGTGAAGGCGTCGCCCCAGATCGGCATGTCCCGTTCGCCGTGGGATGGCACATCGCGTCCTTCGACGATGCGACGGACCCGCGCGCGCGGAAACATGCCGCCGTTCCGCTTGGACAACTGTGTCAGGTCGGGCGGCACGTGCCGCAAGTGCGGCGTCATCAGACCGCTGCCGGTGCCGTCCAGCCCATGGCAGGCGGCACAATGCAGCGCATACAAATCGGCGCCGCGCTGAACGTCCGCCGCCACGCCCGTGCTCATAGCCGCCAAACCATCGACGGCGGCCAACCCCGTGATCCCGAATAGCGTGATCGCCAGCACTCCACTCAGACGCTTCATAACCTGCCTCCGTGCGGTGCCTTCGCCAGCTGTCGCGCGCGGTCGGATCGAGCGCGTTCAACGACGGTGACGATGTCCGCCATGCTGAAGGGTTTGTTGAGAACAACGTAGGCTCCGCGCTCGAGCGCCTGCTGTGTCAGATCGCGGGTCCCGTGAGCGGTCATGACGATAATGGGAACCCCGGTCTCACGAAGTGACTCCAGCAGTTGGAGGTCGTTCGAGTCTGGCAGCCAGATGTCCAGCAGGATGGCGTCCAGCTCCTCTCGCGATGTCTCGCCCTGACTGAGGGCTGAGCGGGCATCGCCCGCTTCAGCAATGCGGTAGCCGGCGGCGCGAAGCGTTTCGCCGATGGACCAGCGGACGAGCGGCTCGTCGTCGACGATGAGAACCTGTCGTCTGCGGCCCTGGACGGAACGGACATTATCGTGGAGCACAAGAACCTCGCCGCACCGTAGAGCAACCGGTGTACCGGCGCCTTTTCGTTCAAAACATGGGACTTTCGCGAATCCGGTGCGGGATATTGCGCGCTCCCCGGCGATAATCCCCCAGGCAAGCGCTCCACGGCTCGCTGATCCGGTCTTCGACCGCGGCACAGCGCTTGCCTCATCGGTCGAGGCTCTCGGTTCACAAACCCGCGCACGTATTCTCTGGAGGCAGCACATGGCCCGGCGATCGAGCTTCCGAAATATTCTCTGTCCTATCGACTTCTCAAGCGGTTCGCGCGAAGCCGTGCGCTACGGCGCAGAACTGGCGCGGCGCGCGAACGGCACACTCACGATCCTGTTCGTCAACGACCCCCTGCTCGGACCGGCGGCCGCCGCGGCCGGATATGACCTCCATGCGCTCGAGGCGAACACGACGGCGGAGCTGCGCCGCTTCGTCAAGCGGATCCTGGGCGCCGGCGCGTCATCCGCGACGCTCGCGACGGCGTACGGGCATGCCGTCCCGGAGATCCTCAAGGCGGCGCGGCGGGTCGAAGCCGATCTCATCGTGATGGGCTCCCGAGGATTGACCGCGCCGGCAAAATGGTTCTCCGGATCCACGACCGAACGGGTGCTTCGCAAGACCGCAGTGCCGGTCCTGGTCGTGCCAGCGGTACGGGGTTCCGCGCACCGCAAGCCGCTCGGTGCCTGGCCGGGAGGGCGAGTGCTGATTCCGATCGACGTCGCCGATGCGTCGGCGGCCGACGTGCGGGCCGCTATCGCCGCGGCCACGGGCCTGGGCTCCACACCCGTGCTTCTTCACGTGCTCGAAGAGTCGGCACTGCCCCCCTGGTTGACGGTCGAACGGAACCAGACCGATCGCGCGCGGACGCAGAAGTCGCGGGACGCACTGAAGCGGCTGCTGGGACGCGCTCCCGGAACCATCGAGGTCGCCATCGGACGCCCGTCAGACCAGATTGTGGCCATGGCGGCCCAGAAAAAGGCCGGCCTCGTCGTCATGACGTTGAAGCGATCGCCGAGCCGTTTTGGACCGCGACGCGGCGTCGTCACGTATCAGGTGTTGTGCAGAGACGCAGCGCCGGTGCTCGCGCTTCCCGGGCACTGAGCGAGGTCGGATCTACGCTTTCGCGAGATACGCGTGAATGCCGGCGCCGGTCGCATAGGCGACCGCGCCGGCCAGAGCGCCGAGCACCAGCACTTCGAGTCCGGTCCGCCACCATGGGCGAGCCGTCACGACGCCACGCGCCGCACCCACGCCAAACAACGCCACAAACGTGACGGCCGCCGACGTCCAGCGTTTGCTTCCCGGAGTGAGCGCAAGCGCGTACGGAATCAACGGCAGCACGCCGACGGCGACGAAGGCGAGGAAGGTCGCCACCCCATGGCGCACCGGGTCGGCCTCTTCCTCGGGCAGGCCGTCGGCCTCGCGCGCTTGTTCACGCGCCCGAATGGACAGATAGTTGCCGATTCCCATCGACAACCCGTCCGCAGCGAGGTTCGCCATGCCGACGATCAGAACGGTAATGGCCGCCAGGGCTCCGCCCTCCACACCCGCCACCGCCGCGAACGTCGTCACCAGTCCATCATTCGCGCCGTAGACGAGGTCGCCGACATAGTGACGAGCCGAGGCTTTCCATCCGCTGGGCCTGACGTGGTTCGACACGCGTGCCATTGCCGTCGGCATCGCACGGCGAGTGCCAGCCGGGAAGGGGCCGATTGTTGAGCGATTTGGGTGTGCCGGGACCGACACGCTGCGCGAAAAATCGCAGGAACGCGGAATAGTGCCCAGGAAAAGTGCCGAACTTTCCGCCCCTCCCCGCGTTCGGCGGGCACGGCCATTGCGGCTACTCTGAATGACCGTGCCGAGTGAACACGCCCCTGCCCCTGAGTTTCGACTGCCGTCTGGCTTGTCTTCCGCTGACGTGTTGCGTCTGCAAATCGAGGCTGGCCCGAACGAGATTCGGCGGAAGACCGCGACGCCGTCGCACCATCGGCTGCTGAAACAGTTCAACAGTCCTGTCATCTGGCTGCTCGTGGCCGCGGCCGCCCTCTCGGGTGGACTTGGCGACTGGATCGACGCCGTCGTGATTGCGGCGATTCTCCTCATCAACGCCGCGGTCGGATTTCTCCAGGAGCACCGCGCCGAACGAGCCATCGCGGCGCTGGGCACGCTGACGGCGCCGCGCGCCCGAGTCGTCCGCGATGGACGCACCCAACTGGTGGCGGCGCGCGACGTGGTGCCGGGCGATCTGCTCCTCTTCGAGGCGGGAGACATCGTCGCCGCGGATGCGCGGCTGATCGACAGCCACGACCTGTCGATCAACGAAGCGCTCCTGACCGGCGAGAGTATGCCGTCGCGGAAGTCGACGGCGCCGGCCGCGACCGACGCGGCACTCATCGACCGTCGCGACATGGCGTTCATGGCCACGGCGGTCTCGACCGGCACCGGCATCGCACGAGTGGAGGCCATCGGCCGGGCCACCGAAATCGGGAAGATCGCCGATCTCCTGGCGACGGTCGAAGAGACCCACACGCCGCTGCAGGCGCGTCTCGAGCAGTTGACGCACCGGCTGATGCTGCTGTCCGGCACGACCGTCGTCGTGGTCGCACTCGCCCATCTGTGGCGCGGCACTCCGCTCGTCGACGTGTTCCTGGCCGCCGTCTCACTCGCCGTGGCGGCGGTCCCCGAAGGGCTGCCGGTCATCGTCACCATCGCGCTGGCGATCGGCGTACAGCGGATGGCGAGTCGTCAGGTGCTCGTCCGGCGTCTGGCGTCGGTCGAAACGCTCGGCTGCGCGACGGTGATCTGCACGGACAAGACCGGCACGCTGACCACGGGGACGATGGCCGTCCGCGAGCTCTGGGGGCTCGATCACGAACGGCTGCTCTTCGTCGCGGCGGCCTGCTGCGACGCCGAGCGCGGAATCCACGGGCATGCCGGCACCGGCGATCCCACCGAGCTCGCCATTCTCGAGGCGGCCGAGGCGCGCGGCATCACCAAAGCGGCCATCGAGCGCGACCAGCCCAGGGTGCGCGTCACGCCATTCGATGCCGAGGCGCGCTTCATGGCGATTACCCGTGCCGACGGCGTCACGTATCTCAAAGGCGCCGTCGACACGCTGGCTGCCCGCGCTGCCGCCGACCTGGCATCGCTTCAGGCGGCGCACGCGCAGATGGCGGCGCGCGGGCTTCGCGTCCTCGCGGTGGCGACGGCGCGAACGCCGGACGGTCCGTGTGACATGACCGGCTTAATCGGCATCGCCGACCCGCCGCGATCGGAAGCGGTGCAAGCCGTCGCCGACGCGCGTCAGGCCGGCATCACCACCGTGATGATTACCGGCGACCACGTCGCCACGGCGCGCGCCATCGCCCGCGAAATCGGCTTGCTCGCGCCTGGCGACGACGCGGATGTCCTCGTCCATGCGCGCGCGACACCATCGGACAAGCTGCGGATCGTGCGCGAGTGGAAGGCGCGCGGCGCGATCGTGGCGATGACAGGGGACGGCGTCAACGACGCGCCGGCACTTCGCGAGGCGCACATCGGCATCGCGATGGGGGTCAACGGGACGGAGGTCGCCCGTGAAGCCGCCGACATGGTACTGGCCGATGACAACTTCGCCAGCATCATCGCGGCGGTCCGCGAGGGCCGCGGCATCTTCGAGAACATCCGAAAGACCGTCGTCTATCTGCTCACCGGCAATCTCGCGGAGCTGATGGTGATGCTGGTCGCCGCCCTGCTCGGCCTGCCGCTGCCGCTGCTCCCGCTTCATCTTCTGTGGATCAACGTCGTGACCGACTCGTTCCCGGCGCTCGCCCTGGTGATGGACCCGGCGCGTCCGGATCTCCTTCGCCAACCGCCGCGCGATCCGCGCGAGCCGTTCATCGGCCGGCGCGAGATCGTCTCGATTGCCATCACCGCTGGCCTGGAGTCGGCGGTCACCCTTGCGGTGTTTGTCTGGGGGCTGCGGTCCGGCGACCTCGCTTCGGCTCGCGGTCTGGCGTTCTCCCTCCTCGTCTTCTCCGAGGTCTTCCGCGTCTTTGCGGCGCGCAGCACCACACACACGCTCTGGGGGGTGGGCCCGTTCTCGAACCGGCGCCTGCTCCTCGTCGTCGTGATGTCGACGGCGCTGCAGCTGACCCTCGTGGGATGGCGCTGGTCGGCCACGCTGTTCGGGCTGGAGTCACTCGGCTGGAGCGCGATCGGCACGGCGGCGCTCCTCGCCCTGGTGCCGGTCTCGTGTCTCGAATTGTGGAAGCTCCGCCGTCTCTACGGGCGGAGCGCCACCTTGAGCACGCCGTCGCGCTGATGACTGAACAGGTCGAAGGCCTCTTCGATGTGATCGAGCGAGAAACGATGGGTGACGAGCGGCGACAGATCCACCCGGCCGTTGGCAACCATCGCCATCAGCCGTCGCATCCGCTCCTTGCCGCCTGGACAGAGCGTCGTCACGATCTTCTGATCGGCCAGTCCGGCATAGATCGCCTCGTAAGGCGCGACGAGCTTTCCTGAATACACACCCAGACTGGACAGCGTGCCGCCCGGGCGCGTGGACCGCAAGGCCGCTTCGAACGTCTCCTGCCGGCCGAGCGCTTCGATCGTGACGTCGGCGCCACGGCCCTCAGTGAGCCGCTTGATCTCGGCGACCGCGTCGCAGCGCTCCGGATTCAACGTCACGTTCGCGCCGAAGTGCTTCGCCGTGGTCAGCCGCGCCTCGTTGGTGTCCACCCCGATGATCAGGGAGGCGCCTTTGAGTTTCGCGCCGACCGTCGCACACAGTCCGATCGGCCCCTGCGCGAAGACCGCCACGCTGTCGCCAACCCGGATGTTGCCGCTTTCGGCTCCCGACAACCCTGTGGAGAAGATGTCAGGACACAACACGACATCCTCGTCTTCGAGCGAGTCGGGAATCGGTGCGAGATTCGCCTTCGCGTCGGGAACAAGGAGATACTCGGCCCAGGCGCCGTTGATGGTGTTGCCGAACCGCCATCCGCCGAGCGCGCCGCCGCACTGCGAATGCGAACCATTGAAACAGTAGAAGCACTGTCCGCAGGGGGTGATCGCACCGGCAATCACCCGTTGGCCAATATTGAAGAGTCTTTCGAGGCCCGGACCCAATTCCTCGACAACGCCGACCGGTTCGTGTCCCAGGATGAGGCCCGGCTTGACTGGATACTCACCGCGCACGATGTGGACGTCGGTGCCGCAGATCGTGGTGGTGGTGATGCGAATCACCGCCTCGCCGGCCTTCGGCCGCGGCTTGGGAACTTCTTCGATCGCAATCCGATCCTTGCCCTTGAAGACAGCGGCTTTCATGGTTGTCATGGCGACCCCAGCGGCAAACCGGATGCCGCCGCCGGATACGCCGGATGCCGAAAAATCGGGAATTGGGCCGCACGTTCCAATGGCGGTGACGTTGAAATGTCCCCTCCCTCTCGGAAAATTCCCCGCGCGCCGCTCTGGCCAGCTTCTCGCCTGCCCGCCAGAACACGAGCAAAACGCCCACGAATCGGCATCAACGCCATCGGGTATGGAACTTGCCCTCCGCCCGTGGCATGTGGACATTCATTCAGCGAGTCATCGGCGCGACCGCCTTGCAGTCGTCGACTTACGAAGAGGTTGAAGCCGATCCCAAGAGCCTTGGCCAGGCGGCGGTGGTCGTCCTTCTGTCCGCCGCGGCGGCTGGCATCGGCGCCCGCGGATTTGGCGGTCACGCCGACGTGCCGGCGATGGCTGCCATCGCCTTGATGGCGTGGGCAGGCTGGGCACTGCTCACCTACTACATCGGTGTGCGGCTGCTGCCGAGCGCCAACACCCGGTCCGACGTCTACGAAATGATGCGGACGATGGGATTTGCGGCGGCGCCGGGCATCCTCCGCGTTGTCGGCGTGATTCCTGAGCTCACCACGCCCATCTTCGCGCTGACCGCGGTGTGGATGTTGTTCGCCATGGTCCTGGCGGTGAGACAGGCGCTCGATTTTGCGAGCACCGCCCGGGCCGTGCTGGTGTGCGGGATGGGATGGGTGCTGACCGTTGTAGTGGTCGTCATCCTCGGCCTCTTCACCGGGCCGACGCTCGCTGCGCAGGAGGCCGCGGGAGTCGGCCAGATGGCCTTCCGCCTGGAGGTCGTGCGCGGCACGGCGACGCTCACAGGAACCTCGGTCCTGATTCAAACCGATGTCACGGAGGGCGAGACCACGCACTACTTCCTGACCTCAGCGGCGTTGTTCAGGAGCGGTGGTCACAAGCTGGTCAAGCCCGCGTCGATCACGATTGCCGTCGAAGGAGGCAGTCTGCTCCGCGTCGCGCCGGACGATGTCTGGATGCCCAAGAGCACGTTGGTCGACGTCGCGGTGATCAAGGCTCGCGGTGTCGCCAACGTGTTGGTGCCGCCGCTCCTGACTCTCGATGCGCCACGCGACACGTTCAAGATCGCCGGCTTCGATCGCGACGGACACCGGCGCGAAGTCCATCAGCGTGTCCGCCATCTGACCACGCTCCGGCTCCTGGGCGACCGCAGCGTCGATCCGATCGTCGGATGCGAGGGGGCACCCGCGATCACCGCTGGCGCAATCTTCGGCGTCGTCGCCTCGTGCACGCCCGGCGATCTTCCCGTCATCGTGCCGTTCGCGGCCATTTCGACCTGGATCAGGAGCTACGTCCCGAACGGCCTTCGCGTCCCGCCGCCGATTCAGACCAACTACGACTTTCTGCAGAAGGAATTGCCGGGTCCGCTGGTGACGGTCTCCTGCGGCGAGGTCCAGTCGGGGACGGTCGATGTGCCCTTCACACTGGAGGCCGGTCAACTGGCCATCGACGCGCACCCGACACTGATGAACCGGAATGCCGTTCGTCTCGGTGACGTGACGGTCCTGAACCTCAACGACCGCCGCGTCGCGCTGCGCTTCACGCTGACCGGCCAGGAACCGCCGCGGTTCCAGCCACCGACGCCGTGCCCACAAGGCCAGGCGCTCATTTCCGTCCGGCTCGACATCGTCAGCGATCGACGGCGTTAACACCAACCACTGTGCACGTCACGAGGAACACCATGATCGTCTTGAAGAACATTCTCGTCGCCACGGATTTCAGCGAGCCCGCGACGGCGGCGCTCGCCTACGGCCGGGATCTGGCCCGTCAGTACGGTGCCACCCTGCACGTCTTCTTTGTCGAAGACGACATCATCTCGCGCTACGCTCTGGACATGACGCCGATGTTCACCGTCGACATGCAGCGCGATCTCGTGAAGGCGGCGCAGGAGCGTTTGAACGCCCTGATCACCGACGAAGACCGGCGGCAGTTGCACGCCGTCGCGGCCGTGAGGGCCTCCCTGTCGCCGGCGATTGAGATCGTCGACTATGCGAAGCAGCATCATATCGATCTCATCATCGTCGGCACCCACGGGCGCGGCGCGGTGGGCCACTTCTTCCTCGGCAGCGTTGCCGAGCGCGTGGTCCGCACGGCGCCGTGCCCGGTTCTGACGGTGCATCATCCAGAGCGTGAATTCCTCGCGCCGGATGCGCTCACCGTCGTGGCGACGCATTCGTGATTGCTCCCGCGCGCATGCCGGCCTCCGACGACGCGAATGCGTCGCGTCTGATCCTGCGCGACGGGTCGGTCGTCGGTGTCCACACGGCTGCCGAGGCTGACCGCGAGGCGATTCGGCGTTTCTTTCATGAGCTGTCCCCGGAGGATCGCCACCGCCGTTTCCTGGCCACCATTGACCCGCCGGACGTCACGATCGATCGCCACTGCGGCCCCCAGGATCCCGCGCGCGGGCTGACGCTGGTCGCGACGCGGCTCGAGGGGGATCAGCCGCGCGTCGTCGGGAGCGCGTCCTACACGGTGACCTCCCCCGGCGCGGCCGAGGCCGCCTTCGCCGTCGCCGGCGATCTTCAGGGGCACGGTCTCGGCATGCTGCTGCTGGAACAACTGGCGGCGCAGGCGCGGAATCATGGTATCGAGCGATTTGTCGCCACGACGTTCACCGAGAACGTCCCGATGCTGGAGGTCTTCCGCCACTCGGGATTCCTCGTGCGCACCAACGTTGCGGCGGGTTGTGTCGATGTCGAGCTCGAGCTGGAGGCTGATCGATCCGGTATCGCCGCCGCGGAGGCAAGGCGCCAGCAGGCCACGGTTCACTCTCTCGACCATCTCCTCAAGCCGCGCCGCGTCGCCGTGATCGGCGCGTCGCGCGATCCCAAGAAGATCGGCAGCCATGTCCTCTCGGCGCTGCTCGCCGGCGGGTACACCGGACAGATCGATGTCGTCCATGCCGAAGCAACGGAGATTCAGGGCCTTCGGACCGTCACGTCTGCGCGCGATCTGTCCGCCGGCGTCGATCTCGCGGTGATCGCGGTACCCGCCAATCGCGTGCTCGCGACCGTCGACGACTGCGGACACGCCGGCGTGCGCACGCTGATCATTCTCAGTGCGGGCTTCGCCGAATCCGGGCCGGACGGCCGAACGCTCCAGGACGCCGTGCTCGCTCGAGCTCGCGGCTACGGCATGCGGCTGCTCGGGCCCAACTGCCTCGGCGTCCTCAATCTGGATCCAGCGGTCCGGCTGAACGCGTCATTTTCCCCCGCGATCCCGCCGGCGGGCGACATCGCGTTTGTCTCGCAAAGCGGTGCGCTCGGCATCGCGGTCCTCGATCTGGCGGCGGAACGAGGCCTGGGCCTTTCCACATTTGTCAGCATCGGCAACCGCGCCGACGTCTCGAGCAACGACTTGCTCGAGTATTGGCAGGAGGACGCTGCGGCCCGAGTGATTCTGCTCTACCTTGAGTCGTTCGGGAATCCGCGGCGGTTCGCGCGCATCGCCCGACGGACGTCACGCCAGAAGCCGATCGTCGCGCTCAAGGCGGGCCGGACCACTGGTGGCGCCCGCGCCGCAGGGAGTCACACCGCGGCGCTCGCCAGCAATGACGCGATCGTCGAAGCCGTCTTCCAGCAGACCGGTGTCATCCGCGCCGAATCCGCCGACGAATTGTTCGATCTTGCCGCCTGCCTCGACAGCCAGCCGCTGCCGGCGGGTCGCCGCGTCGCGATCGTCACCAATGCCGGCGGACCGGGAATCCTGGCGGCTGATGCCTGCGACGGCGCCGGGCTGACGCTCGCGGACCTCTCGCCCGACACCGCGGCACGGCTCCAGGCCGCCCTGCCGGCCGCCGCGAGCCGCACCAATCCGATCGACATGATCGCCGCGGCCACTGCACCCAACTACCGGGCCACGCTCGACGCCGTCCTCCTCGACCCGGGTGTCGATGCCGTCGTCGTCATTTACACTCCGATTGACGTGAATCGATCGAGCGGCATCCTGGCGGCCATCGGTGATGCGGTCGTGGCGGCGCGCACCGCGGCAATTCAGAAACCGGTCCTGGTGTGCTTCACTGGGCGCCAGCGGCCCACGACGGTCGCGGCTGGGGCGGAACGCCTGCCGGTCTATCTCTTTCCCGAGAATGCGGTTCGCGCGCTCGGGAAGATCACGCGCTACGCCGACTGGCGCCGCCAGCCGGAAGGCGTCTACGTGGAACACGACGACATCCGGGTCGAAGACGCGCGGCGGATCTGTGCCCAGGCACTCGCCCAGCGCGGCCCGGGCTGGCTGACCGCGGACGAAACGACCGAGCTGTTGCGCGCCGGCACTCTTCCGCTCGTCGCGTCCGCGACCGCGGCGACGGCCGACGAGGCCGTGCGAATCGCCGCGATGAGTGGGTATCCGGTCGCCGCCAAGATGATCGCGCGCGGCGGACAGCACAAGACCGATGTCGGCGGGGTCTGCACCGCTCTGTCGAGCGCGGCCGCGGTCAGGGAGGCGTTCGACCTTCTTCAGGCGCGCGCGACACGGCTTCCCTCCGGCAGCGTCGATCCGGGTGTGCTGATCCAGCCGATGATGACCGGCATCGAAACCTTCGTCGGGCTGACGCACGACCCGGTGTTCGGTCCGGTCATCGGCTTTGGCATGGGCGGTGTGAACGTCGAGATCTTCCGCGACGTGCACTTTCGGCCGGCGCCGCTGTCCGATCGCGACATCGCCGATCTCATGGCACAATCGGCCATCGGGCGCCTGTTGGACGGGTATCGTGGTCATCCGCCCGCCGATCGGCCCGCGCTCGAACAGGTTCTACAGCGCCTCTCGCAACTCGCGGAAGCGCTTCCTGAAATCGTCGAACTGGACCTCAATCCAGTCATGGTTCAACCGCGTGGAGAAGGCTGCCGCATCGTCGACGCCCGAATCCGCGTCGCCGCCATTTAACAACCGCCCGTCGCCTGGAGTGTCCTCATGTCTACTCATGCTGTCGTCTGGATCGATCACAAAGAAGCCCGGGTCTTTCATGTCGCCAAGAAGACGGCTGACGAGGTGACGATCCTGTCGCCTCAGCACCACGTGCATCGCCATCCCAAGGGCCAGGGCGAAGCGCGCGAACATCCCGACGATGCCAAGCGCTTCTTTCACGAGATCGCGGGGTCACTGAAAGGGATCGATGCGATCCTCATCGTCGGACCGTCGTCGGCCAAGCTCGAACTGTTCAAGTACCTTCATGAGCACGACCGGGCGGTTGGCGACAACGTCGTCGGCGTCGAGTCGGCGGATCACCCGACCGATGGCGAAATCGTCGCGCGGGCGCGAAGCTACTTCAGGGCGAGCGATCGGATGCGATAGAGACCGATCACAAGACGATCGAGGCCAGCACCCCGTGACGCGCCGCGGTAGACATCGAAGGAGCGGTTCCTTGCAGACGACGAGCACCTCATGGCTGACCGACGCCGGCAAGCCCTCGTGCCGGCCATGCGGTGCTCGCCTGTGATTCGTCATGGTCACGACGAAACTGGATCGCGTGGAGCATCGCGTAGAGACCGCCGCGATCGAGCAGTTCCTGATGGGTGCCGCGTTCGACGATCGCGCCCGCATCGACGACGAAGATCACGTCGGCGCGGCGAATCGTCGCCAGGCGATGTGCATTGATGATGCACGTGCGACCGGCAGTCAGGTTTCCAAGCGCCTCGAGAACCAACTGTTCCGACTTCGCGTCGAGGCCGGTCGTCGGCTCGTCCATGATCAGGATCGGTGCGTCGCGAATGATCGCCCGCGCGATGGCGATCCGCTGCCGCTGTCCGCCGGAGAGCGTAGCCCCGCGCTCTCCCACCAGCGTGTCGTAGCCATCGGGAAGCGCCCTGATGAATTCGTCGGCGTGCGCCAGGGTCGCGGCCCGCACGATATCGGCGCGCGTCGCCGTTGGCCGTCCGTAGGCGATGTTCTGCCAGACCGGCGCATGAAACAGGATCGACTCCTGCGGGACGAAGCTGATGTTCTGGCGGAGCGAGTCGAGCGTGTAGCGGCGCACATCCCGATCGTCGATGCGGATCTCGCCTGACTGGACATCGTAGAACCGCGGAATCAGAT
The DNA here is from genome assembly GCA_964577955.1 of uncultured Bifidobacterium sp. Lineage (GTDB taxonomy): Bacteria > Acidobacteriota > Vicinamibacteria > Vicinamibacterales > CAVVIG01 > CADEEX01. The sequence goes on from CAZOAZ010000013.1 coordinate 51,914, forward strand.
TGATGAGGGTCGTCTTGCCGGCGCCGGTCGGACCGACGAAGGCGGCGATCTGTCCGGGCGCAATCGCCAGGCTGACGTCTTTCACGGCGAGCCGATCTGCGGTGTAGCCGAACGAGACATGATCGAACGCGATCGCCCCGCGAACCGTTCCGGCCGTCAGCACCTCACCGCGATCGGCAGTCTGCTCGGGCTCGCGCATGACCTCCTGGATGGCCTCGAGGCCGACCGACGCGCGCGACACCGTGTTGGCCATTCTGGCCAGATCCTTCACGGGCGAATAGAGTTTGCGCAGGTAGAGCATGACGATCACCAGCGCGCCGGCCGTCATCGCGCCCGACAGGACCAGCCGCGCGCCGTACCACAAGACGACGCCGGTGCCGGCGGCGATGATCACGTCGATGAGCGGCGAGAGACGGGCCTTGAGCGCGCGGGCCTCGAGCGTCGCCTCGACCTGCTCGCGGCTGCCCCGCTCGAACCGGCGTTCCTCGAAGTCCTCCCCCGCGAACGCCTTGACCACCCGAATCGACGAGAACACTTCGGCAATCGTCGACACGACCTCGCTCTCCTTCTTCCGCGCCCGTCGCGACATCTGCTTGACCCGTCGTTTGTAGCGGAGTGCGATGCCGAAGAGCAGCGGCGTGATCGCGAGGGCGAGCAGGCTGAACCGCCAATTGAGATAGAACATCAGGCCGAGCATGCCGGCGAGCGTCAGCAGGTCGATCAACGCGTCCACCAGCACCGCGGTCGCCAGGCTTTGCACGGCGTCAATGTCTCTGGTCATGCGATTGATCAAGTCGCCGGTTTGTCGCTGGTCATAGAACTGCAGGGACAGGCGCTCGATGTGGTGATACACCCTGCAGCGCAGGTCATGGCCGACCCACTCGCCTACGCTCGACAGCAAGTAGCTCTGGGCGTACGAACTGATCGCATCGATGATCGCGATCGCGACGACCGCCGCCACCGCAAACAGGAGAATCGCGTTGGTGTTGTCGCCGAATACCGTCTGCAGGAACGTCGTGAGCCAGGCCGGCAGCCGCCGCCCGGCGAGGACGTTGTCGAGGACGATCTTCAACGGCCAGGGCTGCAACAGGTCGGCGGCGCTGATACCGATCACCGCCACCAGTGCGAGAGCGAGCCGCTTCCAGTGCGGCCGGAGCACCGCCGCGAAGTCGATGACCCTGGCGCTTGGTTCTTGGAGAACAGGCAATCAACGGACGCTCGAGCAAAGGCCAGACCACCTCGGCACCCGTTCAGCGGCGCTCTTTTTTGTAGTCCGGCAGCGGAGTTTTCCGGACGATGGTGAGATTTTCCCAACCGCCGCAGCCGTCCCGGTCTCCAGCGGCGATCGGCGCGGCGTGGCGGATTTATTGCACTGAGCCAGGACGCCTTCACCTGGAGATTCCCATGATGAGTCCCGCGCCCTTCAGCTCAATCGGCGAGCTGCTCGAACGCAGCCTGAACATTCGTCACGTCTATGGCGAGCCGGTGCATCGTGGCGACACGACAGTCGTGCCCGTCGCTCAGGTCGCCTACGTCTTCGGCGGTGGGGGCGGTCAGGCACCCGCTCGCGGGCACGGCCGCGTCGCGGATGCAGGTGCGGCAGACCAGGACGGACGGCGGGATGCGCAAGGGGCCGGCGGCGGTGGCGCGGTCCGCATGATGCCGGTCGGCGCCCTCGAAGTCGGACCGGAGGGCACTCGCTTCATTCACTTCCACCCGTTCAAGCCGCTGCTCGGCGCGGTAGCGGCCGGGCTCGTGGCCGGATGGCTGCTGGCGCGCCGCCGCTGACCGTCGCGAGCGACGAGCCCGCGGACCGATCATCGCCGCCGAACGGTTCGGCACTCACGGGTGGATGCTCTGGAACCCGCGCAACGAGTACTCGGCGACTGATCTGGCGCCGCGCCACTGACGACTTCGAGTGAATGGCCCGCCTGAAGTTCGTCCGGCCGTTCCAGCCGCTAGTGGCCTGTCCACGCTGAAGCAGTACCGATTGCCGGAGCGCGGCGCCCGGATCGCAAGGCGCGAAGAGCGAGCTTATTGGGCATAAGTGAGCGATGAGCAACGCCGCGAGGCGGGATGCCCCGCCCGGCAGGCGGTACTGCTTCAGCGTGGACAGGCCACTAGTGCCGCCCAACCGGGTGGATCGGGACGGCCGGAACGCCGGCGTAGATCTGCCCGCCCGCGAGCTCGGCATGCTTCGGGACAAAACTCAGGGCCCCGACTTGCGTATCGGGCCCGATCTCGACGCCGATCTCGATGACGCTGCTGAGTCCGATCGTGACGTTTCGACCGAGCCTTACCCGCGCGGTCTTCAGAAGACCGCCCTCCACGGTGTGTCCCGACAGATGCACCCCGCCGCCGATCACGACATCGTCGCCGAATTCGAGCAGGTTGTAGTCGCTCACCGAGAGACTATTGATGTACACGCGCTTGCCCAGCCGCGCCCCTCCCAGGCGGACGTGAGCCGTCCAGATCGGTGTCCCGCGAAACAGTGATCCAGCGATGAACCTGACCAGATGGATCGACGCGCCGTACCGGACCCAGCGCAGGAGCGCCCAATCGAAGTCGGCGAGCCGCAGTTCAACGTTCACGGGCGTCTGCCACCCCACCAGCCGCCACGCAAGCGGCGCGATCAGCATCAGGCACACCGCAAAAAGCACGTAGGATGGGACGATGGCAGCACTGCCCAGGACGGCCCCCATCCCCGGCCCCGTGACCGCCGGCATCAACAGCTGCCACAAGAGGACGACCGGCAGGATGGACACGGCGCACACGACGACCTGGACGACGATCAACGTCGCGACCGTCCAGACGATGCGCCACGCGATCACGGCCGTTGACGCCCCTCGGGTTTCTCGCGGCTGCGACATGAGCCCCCATGATGCCTGACTACGATCCACGGTTGAAGGTCGAAGGAACGGGCCCGGCGCTGATCCTGGTGCCCGGCATGAATGGCAGCGGCGAGCTCTTCTACGGTCAGATCCCGCGACTCGTGAAGCGCTACCGCGTGGCCACCTACTCTCTGAGAGACGATGCCGGCAGCCTGGACGTCCTGGCCAATGATCTTCTGAACGTGATCGACCGGGCGGCAGCGCCGGGGGCTCGCGCCATCGTCGTCGGCGAATCGTTCGGCGGCGCGGTCGCCCTCACCTTTGCGTTGAAATATCCGGAACGGGTCGAGGCGCTGATCATCCTGAATTCGTTCCCGTACTTCGGACCGCAACTGCGGCTGACCCTGGCGCTGTCAGGCCTGAGCATTCTGCCGTGGGGCGCGATGCGTCTGGTCCGCCGTCTGACGGCGTGGCGCCTGCATTCCCGGCACACGCATCGCGCCGAGGTCACGCGCTTCATCGAGCTCACCGCCGATGCGACGAAGGACGGCTACGTGAACCGCCTCAGACTGCTGCGCCGCTACGATGTCCGCGACCAACTCGATCGGCTCCAGCCGCCCGTGCTGTTTCTCGCTGCTGAAGAGGACCACCTGGTTCCCTCGGTCGCCCAGGCGCGGTACATGTCGGAGCGCACGCCACAAGCCACCCTTCGCATTCTCGAAGGGCATGGCCACATCTGCCTGATCGCGCCGGATCTCGATCTGAGCGCGATCATCACGGAGTGGCGCGCAAGTCGCGGGTGAACCACGCGACTTGAGCCGTCAGTGTGGCGGGTTCACGTGCCGCGACGCTCTACCGATGCCACGTCTGAAGGTCTCGGATGTAGTTCGCCCGCTCAAAGAGCGCCGGACTGCCAACCGTCTTCAGGCTGACCCGCCCTCGCATCTCCCCAATGGACGACATCTTTCGTCGCCTTCACGCCATCTGACCATGTTTCGATGCCGCCGCCGGCAATCAATGACGGTCGGACGCGACCATGAAGAATCGCCAGCCAGCGCAGTCTCAAGAGCAGCTCCGCACGGCTCGACAGTTCCAGATGAGACACCGCCGAGAGTGCATCGATGTCGATGTCGGGTTGGTAAAACCGGTTGAACAGTACCAGCCCGTCGACGCCCGCTTGATCGAGTTGGCTCGCCAGGTTCGCGAACGCTGAATAGAACGGTCCGAGCTTCACCGCCACCGGAATCTTGATTGAACTCTTCAGCTCGGTGATCGCCAGCAAGAGGGCGCGTTCGATTGATGCAGCGGAGACCTGCGTCTCTGATGCCACTTCATAGAAGTTCACCTCGATGGCGTCGGCGCCGGCCGCCTCCACCATCGAGGCATATGACAGCCAGGCACCGCCGCCGGTCCCATTGAGCGAGGCGACGATCGGGATCTTCAAGGCTGCCTTGAGGCGTCTCACATGCTCGAGATAGTCATCGGGCGCGAAGTAGTAACGATCGAGCGGCGGAAATGCCTCGAGCCTCGAGGCGAACGGCAGCAACTCCACAGGTGTGGCGCCGTGAATGAGTCCGCTCTTGAACTCGGTGATCTGCTCCTGGAACAGTGAGGGAAGGACAATCGCGGCGGCACCGCCGTCCTCAAGCCGGCGTGCGCCGTCCAGATCAGCGCTGAGCGGCGAGGCACCAGCGACGAAGGGGTGTTCGAGGCGGAGCCCCAGATACGTCGTACTCATATCCACGGCCGGTGCCTTCGCGGTCCTGACGAGATCCATCGTGCACTCCTTGCGTGCTCACAGTCGAAGAATGCCCGGCGGCCGGGACAAGGCGCTGTCTCCTTTTGCACAGCTGACGAAGAGCGTGGACGCATCCACCTGTCAGGTCGCGCCGGACGTCGCTCTGAGCGCCATCATCACGGAGTGGCGCGCACGTGGTGGATGAACCAATCGCCGGCGAGCGCCGCGACCTGTTCGAGCGCACCAGGCTCCTCGAACAGGTGCGTGGCGCCTGGCACGATCTGCAGCTTCACTTCCCCGCGCATCTGACGCATCGCGTCGCGGTTCATCTGAATCACCAGCGTGTCCAGGCCGCCGACGATGAGCAGGGTGGGTGCCTTCACGTACGGCAGCGCATCGCCCGCTAGATCCGGCCGTCCTCCCCGCGACACCACCGCGGCAATCTCGCGCGGGCGATCCGCGGCCGCCATCAGCGCCGCCCCGCCACCGGTGCTGGCCCCGAACAGTCCAATCGGGAGCGATGCCGTTGACGGCTCACGCCGCAGCCAATCCACAATCCGCACGAGCCGGTCGGCAAGGCGCGGCATGTCGAAGCGATACTGGCGGGTGTGTTCGTCGATGGCGTCCTCGGCAGGCGTGAGCAGGTCGATCAGCAGCGTCGCCAGGTGCCGCGCCTCGAGGGCCCGCGCCACATGCTGGTTCCGCGAACTGTGGCGGCTGCTGCCGCTGCCGTGGGCGAACAGCACGAGACCGCGCGACGCCGCAGGCACCGTCAAGTCGCCCTGCAGCTGCGCTCCGGTGATCGGCACGTAGACCGGAACAGTCACCCCAAGCCTCACAATCCCGACGGAAATGTCTCGGCCGCGTCGCCGGCCTCCCACAACGGCTCGCGTTCGAGCGGCTCGAGCGCGCGCGTCTGGTCGAAATGCAGCACGTAGTCGAACTGCTCGGCGAGGTTGGCGCGGAAATAGTGGCTCGGTCGTTCGGTCTCAGGCAGATAGAGGACGCCGATCGCGCGCTCCAGCCTCGGCGTCGCGACCGCCTGTCGCAAGCCGGGATCGCGCCGCAGCGGCAACAGGAACCGCGGCACACCGACCTCGTGGAACAGCCGTTCGTAGCTCCCCGCCAGCCCCGGGCGCACCCGCTTGCGCTCGGCCGGCCCATCCCACTCGGATGCCGCCGTCACGGTTCCGGTGTAGGTGGTGAATCCCACGTTCACGGCGCGATCGCCGTAGCGCTCGCGCACGAGCTGTCCGACGTTGAGCTCGCCGCGCGTGCTCATCTCCGTCGCCCGCGCATCGCCGAGGTGCGAGTTGTGGGCCCAGACCACCACGCGCGCATCGGGCCGCGTCCGCTCGAGAAAGCGCACCAGCTCCTGCAGCGTGTCCACCATGTGACGATCCCGCAGGTTCCACGAATCGGCGCGTCCCAGGAACATCGTGCGGTAGTACTGCTCCGCGTTCCTGACGAGACGGGCGTTCTGTTCCGCGTAGAAGAACTCGTCGGCCGCGACGCGGCCGTCCCGGCTGGCATAGTCGGCACGCTGCCGGTGGAGCTCGAGCAACTGCGTGACGACCTCGCGCTCGCACGACGGGTGCAGCCCGGACGTGGTCGCATACCCGTATTCCTGCAACGCCTCGCCGAACTGATCGAAGCATCCGTAGCGGCGGCGGGCGCGGCGCGCGCCGTCCGGATCGACTTTGTCCAGGTACTGCAGCACCGCTTGCATCGAGGCTCTGAGGCTGTACAAGTCCAGCCCGTAGAATCCGGTGCGCTGGTCCGCGGGCCGTGCTTCGTTGTGCGTGCGCAACCAGCCGACGAAGTCGAGCACATCCGCGTTGCGCCACATCCAGGTCGGAAAGCGGCCGAAATCGCCGAGCGCCTGCACCGCGTCTTCGTCCGGACCGCTGCCCCGCACGTAGCGATTGATGCGGTACGCGTCCGGCCAATCGGCCTCGACCGCCACCGCTGAGAAGCCCTTCTCAACGATCAGCCGCCTGGTGATGAACGCGCGCTCGCGATAGAACTCGTGCGTGCCGTGGGTCGCTTCGCCGAGCAGGACGATGCGCGCGTCGCCGATCCCGTCAATCAGGGCGTCGTACTGCGCCGGATCCCCCTTCAGCTGAAGCAGGCCGCCGCGCAGAGTTGCCAGCGCGGCGTCGGGCGTCGCGGCTGCCGCGTTCGCACTCGATGAGGCCGCCGCCAGCAGCTGTTGGACCTCAACGTCCGACGTTTGATCGAACGTCTCGTACCAGAGGCCAACCGCCTGCAGCGGCTCCGGCATCGACACGCACACCACTTCGTCGGCGATCGTGCCGAGATGGTCGCAGGTTTCGCGAGCCCCGACCGGCACGGCCACGACGATCCGCGCTGGCGACTGCTGACGCAACGCGAGAATCGCCGCCTGCATCGTCGACCCGGTGGCGAGGCCGTCGTCGACGACAATCACCGTCTTGTCGCGAACCGCCGCGGGAGGGCGAGTGCCTCGGTACAACCTGTCGCGCCGATCGAGCTCCAGGCGTTCGCGCACGGCCACCTGCTGCACGAGCGGGTACGGAATCCCGAGGTCGCGAATCAGATCGCGATTCAGCACTTCGATCCCGCCCGTAGCGATCGCGCCCATGGCGAATTCCTGATGCCCCGGCACGCCCAGCTTTCGCACCAGGAAGATGTCGAGCGGCAGGTTGAGCCGCGACGCCACTTCGTGCGCGACCGGAATGCCGCCGCGCGGCAGTCCGAGCACGATCACGTCGGCGCGGCCCGTGTACTTGGTGAGTTTGGCGGCCAGCTGCCGCCCGGCGTCAAGACGATTGCGAAACCGCATGAAGCTCATTTCTCTGGCGCGTGAGACGCGACCAACTCAAAGTAGTGCACGACCTTCTGCCCGTTTTCATCGGCGTAGAAGATCTTCACCCCGACCGCCGTCCGATCGACCGGCGCGGCGCCAGCGGCGGCGGCGCGCTCGGTCAGCCGTAACGTTTCGGTGACGCCGTTGGCGAAACGGATGACGATCTCTCTGCGCGAACGGCTGATGCGGACGACGGTCCCTTCGCTGATCCGCAGCCCTTCGTCGCTGACTTGATCGATTTCGGCCGCCATCTCCCGTGTGCCGGACACCGAATAGTGCACGACGATGGTTCGCCCCTCCTGCAACCCCTCCAGGGCGTCGATACCCGGCCGCTTTCCGCCGTGGACGAGCAGGTTTTCAGTGAACGTGAAGGCGTGTTCGACGCCATCGATCGTCTTCACAATGATGATGTTCGCGGCTCGATACAACTTCTTCATCGTCCCTTCGAGAGCCAGGGTGCCGAGCACCGGCGGCGGCGATTGCGCGCGAAGTGGCGATCCGCTTGACAGCGTGGCGGCCAGAAGGCCAGCAGCAGCGATGGCTCGTGTGTTCATGACGTCCTCGGCCCGACGCGCAGGCGGATGATGGTGAGGTACCGTTCTGGATCCCCGGCAAAGATCATCCCGGGGCCTTTGACGTACTCTTCTTCGTGGTCGCCGATCACCTCGAGGCCCTGTGCCGTGATGAAGCGGCGCAGACGTTCGATGTCGGGCTGCTCCGTGCTGTACGACCCGACATGAAGGACTTCGGCCACGTCGCCGTACTCCCAGGTGGTGATGGCACTGGGCAGAGCACCGGCAGGGGCCGCCGCCAGAGCCGCGGTTTCCGACACCGGCAATGCGTACTGCCCGACCCATCGGTCCTTCGGCGTGTCTTCCGGTCTGGGCCAGCGAGCGCGAGGCGCCGGCGGCCGTGACATCCTCGAGACGCCCGGCAGTGCGAAGTAGGTGCTGAACAGCTGCTTGAACGACGCCGCGCCCACCACGCTCGGATCGCCTGTGGCCTCCACAACCAGCATGCGTTGTGGGGGCAGATGCGTCAGCCGCGGCTCTCGCAGATCGGCAAACTGCGATGGATCGGGGCCACGGCGCAGCCAGACCGCCAGGAACGCGCCGCCGATGGCGACGAGCGCCGCGACGGCGATACCCCGTGCGGTGTTTCTTCCTGAGATCTTCATGCGACGACCATTGAGCAATGCGCATGCCGGACTGAGCTGCGCACGTCCGACCTCAGTACCACAACGAAATCATGAGTCGCGTGAGGAAGAAGTCGACGGCGATCACCGCGACTGAACCGGCGACGACGGCGCGCGTCGTGGACCGCCCGACGCCCTGCGTGCCGCCGGTTGTCTGGAGCCCGACATGACACGCGATGCTAGCGTCCGCGATGACCGTCAGCACCGGCGCCATCAGTGTTCCGGCCAGGATGCGTGGCAGGACCAGCTTGCGAATCGGATCCGTCCCGAGGACGCGCAAGGCGCTGATCTGACTGGTGACTTCCATTGAGCCCAGTTCGGCGGCGATCCCCGCGCCCGCGCGCCCGCACCGCATCAAACCGGTCAACACCGGTCCCAGGTTCTTGACCATCGTGGCGCTTACCAGCCGGCCCACGACCGGCCGGGCGCCGTACGCATCGAGCGTGATGCCACTCTGCAACGCGAGCGCCGCGCCGGTGAAGAACGCCGTCAGCATGATCACGGTTAGTGTGCCCACACCAACCACGTCGAGCTGCTCGATCATGTTGCGGACGTACCAGCGTTTGAACAGGAGGGCCCGACACGCCGCCGACATCATCAAGCAGTAAGTTTGAACTTCGAGCGCGATCGCCTTGAGGGTCTCGTCGATCCGACGCACACGGAGACCTCGCGCTGGAACCGGCAGTGACATCGTCGGTTTACCTGAATCTGATCAGGAGCACGGCGGTTCGCCGCCGCTCGAGGTGGATTTCGCTCATTGGCTGGGCATGGGCAACAGCGATACCGACCCTCTCCGCTTCGCATGGCCTGTGTCCGCAACCCATCTTGCCGAATGGTCCAGGCAAATTTTCGCGGTCCTGGGGAATTCCCCTCGATCATCCGCCGCTCACACTCGAGAACATGGAGATTGGCCGCCAGCCGAAGTGGGTACGCGGTTTGCCTTGCAGTTGTCGCGTCATTACCCCTAGTCACTTCTGAGAGGAGTGGTCATGTCCGAACAGAAAAAGACAGAACTGGTTCCCACTCGTGTCGCCCGCGATCCGTTTGCGCTCATGCGCCAGATGACCTCGGAGTTCGATCGGGTTCTCAGCGACTGGCCCGCGTTTCGATTCCCGACCCTCGGCGCCATGAAGGCCGACGGGCTCTGGGCACCCAAGACCGACGTCTTCGAACGCGACGGCCGTCTCGTCACCCGCGTCGACCTGCCCGGCATGAAGAAAGAGGACATCCTCATCGAGGCCACGGACGGTCATCTGACCCTGTCCGGCGAGCGTAAGTCGGATGTCGAGGAGAAGAAGGACGGCGTGTATCGCCGCGAGCGCGAATACGGCAGCTTCTCCCGCATGGTGCCGCTGCCGGAGGGCGTGAAGCTCGACGATATCAAGGCAACCTTCGCCGACGGCGTTCTCGAGGTGTCCGTCCCGTTGCCGGCGCAGCCCGCCAAGAACAGCCGGAAGGTTCAGATCGAGGACGCCAAGGCCAAGTCAAAGAGCGCGGCGTAGGAGGCTGCCATGAAGGTCAAGGACATCATGACGGTCGAGCCGCGGACCTGCGGCCCGGACACGAATCTGGCGGCCGCCGCGGCGCTCATGCTCGACGCTGACTGCGGGATGCTGCCGGTCGTGATCGGCGGCAAGCTCGCGGGCGTCGTCACCGATCGCGACCTCTACATCGCTCTGGCGACGCGGAACCAGCGGCCGTCGGATCTGAGCATCGGCGACGTGATGCAGACGCCGCTCCACACCTGCGGACCGGACGACGACGTGGAGATGGCGCTGGCCACGATGAAGCAGCATCGCGTGCGCCGGCTGCCGGTCGAGGGCTTCGGCGGCACGGTGATCGGGGTCCTTTCGCTCAACGACATCGCCAGGGCGGCGGGCAGCAAGAGAGGCATCACGAGCGCCGAGTTGATCGGCACGCTGCAGGCCATCTCACACCAGCACCGGCCGGTTCCGCACGTCGCCTCCGTCTAGGCCACCAGCGCCGCCGCCCGTCGCCGACGCTCGGGCCGATCGGTGGCGGCGTCAACCAGCCCGCGACGCGTTGCTCGATGCCCTGACCGCCGCGCAGTTTCTGATGCGGACCGCCCGCGGCGCCTTCGTGCACTACCGCGGCGAGTCGTAGCCAACAACCCGGAACGGCGGGAGCATCATGGATCGTCAGCAATACACGCTCAGTGCACTCGACGCGATCTTCACGCGCCGATCGGTTCGCGCCTACACCGGTGAACGGATCGACGCCGCGACCGTTCGATCGCTGCTCGACGCGGCGGTGCAGGCCCCGACCGCCATGCACGGCGAGCCCTGGGCGTTCATCGTGATCCAGAACGCCGAGACGCTGAAACGGATTTCGGATCGGGCGAAAGGGCATTGGGCGACGGAGGCGGCCCGCTATCGGGATCTTCATCCCGCCGCCGCCGGATCACTGCAGGGCGGATTTGCCGCGCGCTTCGCGGCGCCAGACTTTTCGATCTTCTACGATGCGGGAACGCTGATCGCGATCTGCGCCAAGACCACCGGCCCGTTCGTCGCCGCCGACTGCTGGCTCGCGGCCGAGAACCTGATGCTCGCCGCGGCGGCACTGGGACTGGGCACCTGCTGTATCGGCTCCGCGGTCCCGGCCCTGAACAGCGCCGACACCCGGACGGAGCTATCGCTGGCGGCCGGCCTCGAGGTCATCGCGCCAATCGTGGTTGGCGTCGCGCGCGAGCCAGGGCAAGCGTCCGGCCGGAACGACCCAGAGATCGTCTGCTGGCAATGAACGGCCACGAGCATGCCTGACGCGAAGACGCCGTCGCCGAAGCGGCCTGCGGCGCTGAGCGCACGCCTGCTCACCGTCTATGCCGCGGCGTTGACCGGCTTCTTGTGGCTGTTCTTCGCGACCCGGCCGGCCCCCCAGCAGACACTCTCCTACAGCGACTTCCTGCAGTTGCTCGTCAGGGACGAGGTCGTCGAGGTCGTCATCGACCAACAGCACATTCGCGGCAGCCTCAAGAAGGATGCGGCACCGTTCGTGACGACGCGGCTCGACGATCCGCAGTTGTTGCCGCAACTGCAGCAGCACGGCGTGAAATTCACCGCCGAGGTCACGTCGGACTTCTGGCCCGCGATCACGAGTCTGCTCTTGCCGCTCGTCGTGGTGGTCGGCGTGTGGAGCCTGGTCGCGCGCAACCTCCGACCAGGTCAGGGCGCGATCGCCTTCGAGCGGAGCCGCGCCAAGATCTATGCGGAAAGCGATGTCAAGGTGACCTTTGCCGACGTCGCCGGCATCGACGAGGCAACCGACGAACTCCGCGAAATTGTCGGGTTTCTCCAGCACCCCAAGAAGTACACCGATCTCGGCGGTCGCATTCCGAAAGGCGTCCTGCTCCTCGGGCCGCCCGGCACGGGCAAAACGCTCCTGGCGCGCGCGGTCGCCGGCGAAGCCCGGGTCCCCTTCTTCAGCTTGAGCGGTTCGGAATTCGTCGAAATGTTCGTCGGCGTCGGCGCGGCACGGGTACGCGACCTGTTCACCCAGGCCGAAGCGCATGCTCCCTGCATCGTCTTCATCGACGAGCTCGATGCGTTGGGCAAGATGCGCACCGCGTCAGCGCTCGGCACGCACGAGGAACGGGAGCAGACGCTCAACCAGCTGCTCGCCGAGATGGACGGGTTCGACGCCCGCAAAGGCGTAATCGTGATGGCCGCCACCAACCGGCCCGAGGTGCTCGACCCGGCGTTGCTGCGCCCAGGCCGTTTCGACCGCCAGATCGTCGTCGATCGCCCGGACATTCGCGGCCGAGAAGCGATCCTCCGGCTGCACGCGCGGTCGGTGAAGGTGGCCGCTGACGTCGATCTTGGCCGCGTGGCGGCCCGAACGGTTGGCTTCGCCGGCGCCGATCTCGCCAACCTGGTGAATGAGGCGACGCTCCTGGCGGCGCGCAAGGAACGGTCTGAGGTGCTGATGGCGGACTTCGAAGAGGCCATCGATCGCCTGCTCACCGGGCTCAAGCGGAAACGAGCGATGAATCCCCAGGAGCGCGAACGCGTCGCCTACCACGAAGCGGGACACGCCATTGTCGCGTCCTTGCTGCCTGACGTGGATCCGGTCCACAAGATCTCGATCGTCCAACGCGGGCACGACGCGCTCGGCCACACGCTGCAACTGCCGGCCGAAGAGCACTATCTCGTCACGAAAGAGGCGCTCCTGAACCAGCTGGCGGTCCTGCTGGGCGGACGGTCCGCGGAAGAGACCGTGTTCCACGAGATCTCAACCGGCGCGCAGAACGATCTGCAACGAGCGACCGAGCTCGCACGCGCGATGGTCTCGGAGTACGGGATGAGCGAGAGCCTGGGTCCGGTTTCGTTCAAGGGACGGACCCGTCCCCGCTTCCTGGAGGTACCCGATTTCGACGGGCAACCGTTCGCCGAAGAAACCGCCAGACAGATCGATGCGGAAGTGAAGACGCTTCTGACGACGGCACACCGGCAGGCATGCGCGCTGCTCGAGGCACGCCGCGGCGTGCTCGACCGGCTGGCGCGGCTGCTCATGGAACAGGAAGTCGTCGACGGCGTCGAGGTCCGCAAAATGGTCGCGTCAGGTTGACCGGTCGGTTCTCCCTTGACCGGGCGAGCGCGGTGCGCCTGGCACGATCATTCGCCGCCAGCGAAGGTGTCGATGCGTGGTGTCCCGAGGACGACCGCTGTAGACGGAAATCGATCTTCGCGCGGCATTCCGCGACAGGCTGGGTCGCGACTTCCGGCCATTCTCCCAAGTTCGCTAGGACTCAGGCCGTGCACCCGAGAGCTCTCCGCGCGCGTCGGTCAGACGACGCGGCGGCCGCTCACGAATCCGGCCAGGACCAACACGATCGCGATGACCAGCAGCACGTGAATGAACGCACCAATCGTATAACCACTCACGAGCCCTAACAGCCACAGAACCAACAGCAGGACGGCAATCGTATACAGCATGTTTCATTTCTCCTTGAAAACCCCACACTCCACTGAAACCGCAAACCAAGCCATTCGCCAAGAGCGCGCGAGTGGCACTCCGGTTGCTCTACAGCACGACAAGTGACGCCATCAACACCACAGACGTTCCAGTCTGATCTTGGAGGAGAGCACCATGAAGCCAAGCACGAGAGATCGGGTCGAAGGCAAACTGCATGAAGTCACAGGGAAAGCGAAAGAAAAGTTGGGCCAGGTGACTCACAACCCGAAGCTGGCGGCCAAAGGCACCGCCGAAAAGCTGGCCGGCAAGGTCCAGGCGAAGGTCGGACAGGTGAAAAAGGCATTCGGCCGGTGAAAAATTCCCCGTTTCGACGGGGGCTCGCGTAGTCGAACCGGCAGAACCTCGCGAGCCCCCGGCGGTGTCAGCGGATCTGTAGACTCGAATTGGCCTCGACGGCAGGCACCGTCGGCTTCACCAGCGGTTCCGCCGCGGCAATGCGCAGCGTCGTGGCCGCCGCGACGTCCGGGTTGAGCGAAATGGAGTCGATCCCTTCGCCAACCAGCCAGGTGGCAAAGTCGGGGTAGTCCGACGGCGCCTGTCCGCAGATCCCGACCGGCTTACCCATTCGCCGTCCCACCGCAATCGCTCTCGCGATCAGCCACCGGACCGCGTCGTTGCGTTCGTCGAACAGGTGCGCCACCGTTGCCGAGTCACGGTCGAGGCCGAGCGTGAGCTGCGTCAGGTCGTTGGAGCCGATCGAAAAGCCGTCGAACACGCGCAGGAAGTCTTCGGCCAGGATGGCGTTCGACGGAATTTCGCACATCGCGTAGACCTCGAGACCGTGTTCTCCCTGGCGCAAGCCGTTCGCGGCGAGCGCGCCCAGCACGCGTCGGCCTTCGTCGACGGTGCGGCAAAACGGAATCATCAGCTTGATGTTGGCGAGACCCATCTCGGTGCGCGCCCGGCGCAGTGCCGCGCATTCGAGCGCGAAGCCGTCCGCGTAGCGTTCGTCGTAGTAACGGGAGGCACCGCGAAAGCCGATCATCGGGTTCTCTTCCGCCGGCTCGAACTCCTGACCACCGAGGAGTTGCGCGTACTCGTTGGTCTTGAAGTCGCTCAGACGGACGATTACCGGCTTCGGATAGAACGCCGACGCGAGGCGGGCGATGCCTTCCGCGAATCGATTCACGAAGAAGGCGCGGGCGTCTTCCCCGCCAATCCGTGCGGCGATGTCCTTGACCGCCGCCGGGTTCTGAAGCTTCGGGTACCGGACCAGCGCCATCGGGTGAATGCCGATGTGGCTGGTAATGATGAACTCGGCGCGCGCCAGGCCGACGCCCTGGTTCGGAATCCGCGACAGATGGAAGGCCCGGCTCGGATCGCCGACGATCAGCATCACCTTGGTTGCCGTCACCGGCGCCGTTCCCGCGTCGACGTGGTCGACCACGAACGGCACCCGTCCGGCATACACGTGCCCCTCGACCCCTTCCGCGCAGCACACCGTCACTTCGTCGCCGTCATGCAGCGTCGCGGTGGCGTTGCCAGTACCGACGATGCAGGGGAGGCCGAATTCGCGCGAGACAATGGCGGCATGCGCGGTCCGGCCGCCGTGGTCCGTGACGATCGCCGCCACCCGCCGCATCACCGGCTCCCAATCGGGATCCGTCATCGGCGCCACGAGGACGTCGCCCGGCCGGACGGCCTCGAGCGCGGTCGCGTCGCGAACGACGCGTACACACCCCGTCGCAATCCGCTCGCCGACTGCCTGCCCGTGGACGAGTGACTGGCGCGGCCCGGGGCTCAGACGGTAGACCTCGGTTGTGGCCCCCAACGGTTTCCTCGAATGGACGGTCTCGGGCCGCGCCTGCACGATGAACAGATCGCCGGTGTGGCCGTCCTTCGCCCACTCGATGTCCATCGGCGACGGATGCCCGGCGCGTTCCGAATAGTGTGCTTCGATGACGCACGCCCACCGCGCCAGCGTCAGCACATCGTCGTCAGTCAGACAGAAGCGCGTGCGCTGCTCGATCGGTGTCGGCTCGCTGCGGGTCGCCTTGCTGCCGTCGGCGTAGACCAGCCGGACTTCCTTCGTCCCGAGACGGCGTCCGATGATCGCCCGATGCCCGGTCGCGAGCGTTGGTTTGAACACCGTCCACTCATCCGGTGTCACGACGCCTTGAACGACGAACTCGCCCAGACCGTAGGCGCCTGAAATCTGCACGACGTCGCGGAAGCCCGACTCGGTGTCGAGTGTGAAGATGACGCCCGACGTGGCCTGGTCGGAACGCACCATCGGCATCACACCGACGGACAGCGCCACCTTCAACTGGTCGTAGCCAAGCCGGGCCCGGTAGCTGATTGCGCGATCCGTGAACAGCGACGAATAGCAGGCATGCACGGCGCGGAGGAGGCCGTCGCGGCCGCGAACATTCAAGAACGTCTCTGCTGCGCCGGCAAACGACGCTTCAGGCAGATCCTCGGCGGTCGCCGACGATCGAACCGCCATCTCCGCTTCGCGCCCGAGCCTGGCGCAGAGCCGGTCGTAGGCCCGGAGCACCGCGTCGCTCACGTCCTCCGGGAGCGGTGTTTCGAGGACGGCAGCGCGGGCCGCCTGACCGCGGCGTGCCAGCTCCTCCAGGTCTTCGGGATCGAAGCCATCGAAGAGCGCGCGGAGGCGAGGCTCGAGCTCCTTCATGGTCAACAGCCGCCGATAGGCGTCTGCGGTCGTCGCGAATCCATCCAGAATGCCGACCCCTTTGGGTTTCAGCACGCCGAACAGTTCACCGAGCGACGCGTTCTTTCCGCCCACGGTCGCGACATCGGCGAGCGTGATCTCGGAAAAGTCCCGGACATAGACCGGCGTCATTTCTTCCCACCCGGCTTGACGGCTTTCGGCAGTTCGCGGGCGCGCTCCTTCGGGGTGCGCGGCTTGGCCTTGTGTGGGTCGAATGGCTTCGACGGGGGCACAAGCTTCGGAACCACCTTCGGCGGCCGCTTCGTCCAGGCACGCTTCCACGGCGTGCTCTTGATGATGATCGTACGGGTCGGCCAGACCACGCGTGTCGAGCCCCAGCCCCAGGGAACCGCCCACACGCCCAGACCGACGCCGTAGCCGCAGTAGACCGCACTCGCTGGCACGAAGTCGCCACCAGGGACCGGCGGCACAAACAGGATCCTCGGATCGTAGTGCGGCACGACGATGAACCAGGGATCGGCAGGCACGATCTCGACGTAAGGGCCGAGGCGCACGACCACCGGCCTGCACGATCGGAGATAGCCGAAGTCGTTTGCCCGACGGCGGACACGCTGCACCGCGTCCATCACCTCCTCGGGCTGCGCCAGAAACGCGTCGCCTAACTGCTCGGTCCATGACAGGTCGGATGCCATGCGCTCCAGCACCGACGGGAACGGCAGTAACGCCTGGACGCTCTGATCCCACGGCAGATGATCGGCGGTGATCGCGTCGGTCAGACGACGGCCACGCAGATAGTGATGATCATCGGCCCAGCGAAAGGCGTCGGGGATATCGTCGGCGAATGTCGCCGCGGCCAACACCTGCGCGAGCAGCGGGTCAGGATAGAGCGCGATCGGCGCCACTATCCGTTCGAGTTCGACGAACGAAAAAGATGGCGGCACGTCCTGCGCCGCACCTGATCTCGCCCATCCCCACAGACTCAACACCGCCGCGACGGCCACCAACTGTGGCGCGTAGGCGATCTTCTTCGCTCTCATTGTTCCTCTCCAGTCGCTGAAGGATTGGGGGCAAGGATCGGAATCTTCCCGCTCAGAAACCTCTGTGCGGCCGCCAGCAGCTCGACCGTTGGTGGCTGGTCGACGTCACATGCCGTGACGAGTCCGAACACGCGGCCCTCGATCATCGCGGGCGCGCCGATGCAGCCGACGATGTCGGGCAGGCTCCGGTCGCCGATCGCGGTCGTCGGCGACACCCGGCTGGCGCGCTGCGGCAGCGCGACGACGTGGTCGGTGCTGTCGACGCCGGCGATGGTGAACGACGCGCCAACGGTTGGTGACTCGAAGGACATCGGCAGCGCCACGCCTTCGTTCGAGTCGTCCACAATTCGGAGCACGCCGGTCCTGACGGACGCGTCGCTGTCCTCGTCGACGACACGGCTGCCGACGGGCGCAAAGAGCTGAGACGAGGTCAGGTAATAGAGCGTGAGACCGGTTGCGTGGCGCTGGCGATCGACCAGCACCGCGGTGCCGTGCGCGTAGGCGCTCTGTTTCGGCAGTTCCAGCTGAATCACGCTGCCGCGCGGCAGCTGGCCACCATCGGGCTGGGCCAGTCCGACGGTCGAGATGACGGCGGCGAGCACGGTGGACATTCGCATGTGTTCGACGAGGGGCAACACTCGTGCCGCTCCTGGCCGGGTGACCGTGGGCGCCACACCGCCCCGGTCAGCGATCATCGACTGCGGAGGATTCCACGGGCGCTGCGAATTAGTTCCGCATCCGCGGCGATGGCCGGCTCGCGGCGCCCGCGGATCGCGCTGGCATCGCGGTTGCCTTCTCCGGGGTATCAACCAGCCGCGAATCGGGGAGGACGACTCATGACCGACCGAGATCTGATGGAAAGCGTTGAACGCGCGTTGGATTGGGAACCCAGCCTGGATGCCGGCGACATCGGCGTCTCGGTCGAAGATGGCGTGGCGACGCTGCGCGGGACGGTGCCTTCGTACTCGCAGCGGATGGCCGCCGAGCGCGCCGCCCTGCATGTCTACGGCGTGAAGGCCGTCGCCAATGACCTGGCGGTTCGGCTGGGCAGCGCCTTCACACTCAACGACACGGAGATCGCCCAGGCGGCGGTCGGCGCGTTGAAGTGGAACTCGATGGTGCCCGCGGGGCGAATCACGGTGACGGTGGCCGACGGCTGGATCACCTTGGCCGGAGCGGTCGAGTGGCAGTATCAGCGCGATGCCGCGGCGCGCGCCGTGCGCGACATCACCGGCGTCAAAGGCGTGTCGAACAACGTGGTCGTCCAGCCGCGTCCGGCCGCCGGCGATGTCCGCGAGAAGATCGAAGCCGCGTTCAAGCGCAGCGCCGAGATCGATGCGCGACGCATCAACGTCAACGGCAGCACATCGGTCAATTCGGCACGCTCTAGGCCATCATGAATCTCAACGTCATCGCGCTGGACTACGACGGCACCATCGCCCGGGGCGACACGCTCGATCCCCAGGTGCGCGACGCCGTGGCGGCGGCGCGGCGGGCCGGCATTCTCGTCGCGCTCGTCACCGGACGCATCATCAGCGAATTGCAGCGGGTCGCCGGCGACCTCCATTTCGTGGATGTGGTGATCGCCGAGAACGGTGCGGTGGTCCATTACCCGCAAGCCGGACACACGACGGTGCTGACGACCGTGATTCCCACCGCGTTCGTCGCCGAACTCGGCCGGCGCGGCATTCCATTCCGGCAGGGACAGTGCCTGGTCGACGCCGACGCCAACGATGCTCAGCGCCTGCTGGAGGTCGTTCGCGCCCTCGAGGTTCCGCTCGTTCTGATCTTCAACGCCGGGCGGGTGATGGTGCTCCCCCAAGGCGTGAGCAAGGCGACCGGGCTCCGGGTGACGCTCGACACACTGCGCATCTCGCCGCGCAACACCGTCGCGATCGGCGACGCCGAAAACGATCACGAGATGCTGCGGCTCGCCGAGGTCGGTGTCGCGGTCGAATGGGGGAGCACGGCGCTCAAGGCCGTGGCCGATGTGGTGCTCCGTGGCGCCGGGCCGCAGAGCGTCGCGGAGTACATCCGCAGCCTGACCGCCACGCGACGCCTCCCGGTTCCGGAGCGGGCCCGCCGCCGCCTGCGGCTCGGCCACACGGCCGACGGCCGGGAATTTTCGCTCGCGGTTCGCGGCCGGAACGTCCTCGTCACCGGAGATGCCAAGTCCGGGAAGTCGTGGGCCGCCGGCCTGCTGTGCGAACAGTTGATTCTGCACGGCTATTGTTGCTGCGTGATCGATCCCGAAGGCGACTACAGTTCGCTCGAAGGCCTGCCCGGCGTCACCGTGCTCGGACGTGACGATCCGCCGCCGACGCCGCGTGACCTGCTCCGCGCCCTGCGTTACCCGGATCGCAGCGTCGTCATCGATCTGTCGCGCCAGACCTACGACGCCAAGATCGCCTACATTCGCGGGTTGCTGCCGGCGCTGAATGTGTTGCGTCAGCGGACTGGACTTCCCCACCGGATCCTCCTCGACGAGGCGCACTACTATCTCCACGATGAGGAGGCGTTGCGACTGCTCGACTTCGAACGGAACGGGTACACGATCGTCACCTATCGCGCGTCATGGCTGCCGGAGGCCCTGCTCGCGGCCACGGAAGTGATGCTCGTGACCTGCGAGTCGAACCCGGCCGAAGTCGAGCGGCTTCGCGCCCGCTGTGCGCGGTGCCAGGGCGACGACAAGAGCTGGTCGAGCCTCGGGCATCTGAAGATCGGGCAGGCGGTCGCCCTGCCGGTCACCGAGGAAGCCGGTGGCGAGCTGCGTCTGTTCACGCTCGCGCCCCGGCTCACCCCGCACGTGCGGCATCGCGAGAAGTACGTCGACGTGCCGGTGAGCCAGGAGGTCGCCTTCAGGTTCGATGGCACCGCCCAGACCGAGCAGCGGGCGCGCACGCTGCGAGAGTTCGTCGCTGAGCTCGAAAAGCGGCCGGCCGGCGCGTTGGCCGACTACGCGGCGCGCGGCGACTTCTCCCGGTGGATCGAAAGCGTCTTCGGCGACCGCGCGCTGGCCGAGGAGCTCCGCGCTCTCGAGGCGCAGTATCGAACGGCGAGCCGGCCCGAATTGCTGAACCACATGGCCGTCGCGATTCGGGCTCGCTACGATCTGGCCGAAGAGACGACGCCGGCGTAGGGGCTACGGGACGAGCACCGCGGCGCCCGACAGCCGGCCGCGGCGCAGATCGTCAAGCGCGGCGTTCGCGTCGGCAAGCGCGTACGTTCGAATTTCCGTTCGGATCGGCATCGTCCCGGCCAACGCCATGAACTCGCGCGCGTCCGCGCGGGTCAGATTCGCCACCGAGCGCAGCGACCGCTCTTCCCACAACAGCCCATAGCGGAAGGCCGGAATCTGACTCATATGGATGCCGGCGCAGACCACCGTGCCGCCGGGCGCGGTGCGCGACAGCGCTTCGGGAACGAGCGCGCCGACCGGTGCGAAGATGATGGCGCTGTCGAGCGGGACCGGCGGCGGTCGATTCGAGAAGCCCGCCCAGGTGGCGCCCACCCTGAGAGCGAAGCGTATCCCTTCGTCATCGCCTGGCGCCACGAAGGCGTAGACCTCGACGCCCTGTTGGACGGCGACCTGCGCGATGATGTGCGCGGCCGCGCCGAAGCCGTAGATGCCGAGACGCCGTGTGGCACCGGCCATCCGATACGCGCGATAGCCAATCAGCCCCGCACAAAGCAGCGGCGCCGCGTGCGCATCATCGTAGCCAGGCGGCAGCGCGACGCAGAACGCCGCGTCCGCCAGGACCGCCTCCTGATAGCCACCGTCGATCAGGTAACCGGTGAACCGGGCGCGCGGGCACAGGTTTTCGCGACCGTCGCGACAATAGGCGCATTGCCCGCAGGCCCACGCCAGCCACGGCACGCCGACGCGATCGCCGATGTGCGGTTCTGCGATCCCGGCCCCCAGCCGCATGACGCGCCCGACGATCTCATGACCAGGAACCAGCGGCAGCTTCGGATCCGGCAGTTCGCCATCCACTACGTGCAGATCGGTGCGACAGATCCCGCAGGCCAGCACCTCGAGGAGCACCTGGCCCGGTCCAGGCTCCGGAAGATCGACGTCGACGGCTTCGAGCGCTCCGGCCCCGGCGCGCGTGAGCGCCATTGCACGCATCGCGGGCGCGCCGCCTACCGCGCCGGAACCTGACTCGCGGCCGCCTTCGCGTCCGCCGCAACGGCCTCGCGCTCCAGCGAGCGAATCGTCAGCACCGGACACGGCGCGAGGCGGACCACACGCTCAGCCACGCTGCCCATCAGCAAATGAGCGATGGCACCACGCCCGTGCGTGCCGATGACGATCAGATCGATCTTCTCCGCCCTGGCGTACTCGACGATGACCGATGCCGGCGACAACGACGACAGCACAGTGGCACGGGCGTGCAGTTCGCGCCGGTCCGCGTCCGTCAGGAGCGCTTCCAGGCGCGTCAGCGCGGCCCGCTCGATATCTTCCTGCATGTCGGGCGTGAGCAGCACCAGGGCGTCGCCCGCGTAGCGCGCCATCAGGTCATCCTCGACGTACATGAGATGCAGCGCCGCGCCGTACTGCCGGGCCAGGTCACGCCCGTACGCGAGCGCCGCCGCCGCGGGTTCACCGAAGTCTGTCGCCACAAGAATCTTCTTCAATGCAATCATGATGTCCTCGCCTTGCCACTCATTGCGGCCGTGCCGGCGCACCCGGGCCCGATCGCGGCGCCGGCGACGGCCAATCCCAGCGCCCCGCCTCCGAATTGGCGTCGTCGGTCGACGCGATCCGTACGGGCATTGCCGCGAGACGGTCGTAGAGTCTGATGTCCGCGCGGATCGGCCACCAGTCGTAGAGGAAGATCTCCATCGGCCGCCACATCGCGACCCAGCCGCCGATCAGGAGGCTCTCGCGCAGCACTTCGCCCAGCGTGCCCGCCAAGGCCTTGGCCACCACATCGCCGACGATCACCGAGGCGGCGAGCCACGCGAGACCAATCGCCAGGCTGGTGCGGCCAACCCGCATCAACTGCCGCAGACTCTGGGTCGCGGTGCCCGAGCGGTAGGTGAAGAACTCGGCGATCGCGGCGCGCAGAATCGCCGCGGCATCACCGGCCCCGAGCGGCCTGTCGACGTGGACCACCAGCGCCAGCGCGGCCTCGCGGGGCAGGTCGCGCGCCCACTGCACGATGAAGTCTTCGGCCTTGGGATCGAGATCCTTCTCCCGAAACGGCGACGGATCGATCGAATTGAACAACTGCTTCAACTCGGCGACATGGACCTCGATCGCCTCCGTCTTCTGATCCGGGCGTGCATCAACCGCCGCCGGCGGCACCGAGATCATCGCTGCGCCTTCGCCGTTCACGGCCGTGCCGACGCGCGGACGACATAGACCGGACAGTGGGCGTGCCGCGCCACCGCCTCGGAGACACTCCCCACGAGCAACCGCTCCACCCCGCTTCGGCCATGCGACCCCAGTGCGATCATGTCCGCGCCCCACTCGCGGGCCTGGTCAGGGATGACCTGACGCGCGTCACCCTGTACGACGACGCCCTCGGCGTTGATGCCGGTCGCGCGCAGGTGTCGAGTCACATCGTCGACCAGCAGCTGGCCATCGTGGCGGCGCCGCGAGTATGCAGCCACGAGCTCAGGCGCGGGCGGGTTGAAGCTCCATTCGTCGACATGGAGCACTCGCGCCGTCATGTGCTCCTGGACGAACCCAAGCGTGATGGCGTCGCGCACGGTCGCCGTCCACTCCGAACCGTCGACCGCCACGAGGACCTTCAGGGGGCGGCGCTCAGCGACGCCTCCCGGCAGCGCCGAAGACGCGGCGACTCCTGTGGCGGGGTCGTGGCGGACGATCAACACCGAGCAGGGCGCGTGCCTCAGGACGTTCTCGGCGACGCTGCCCAGCATCAGCCGCGTGAGCCCGGTGCGACCGTGCGAGCCGAGCACAATCAGATCGGCGCGCCAATCGCGCGCGGCAGTGACGATCGCCGCACGCGCGTCGCCTTCCACCAGCTCCGACGTGACACTGAACCCCGCGGTGCCGAGGCGCCCGACCACGCGGTCGACGACCGCTTGCGCCTGGCGGCGGCGCGCACCGCGATAGTTCAGCAAATCGTCGACGGCCGTGGGTCCCTCCCCGAACGCGAGCGACATCGGCAACCCCTTCGACCATTCCGTCACGTGCAGCACGCACACCTCGACGTAGCCCGACGCACAGTGCCGGAGCAGAAAGTCAATGGCCAGGTCGGCAAACGGTGATTCGTCTACCGCGAGCAGCAGCTTCATCCGGCCGGCGCCGGCCTGCGTGTGGAGTGACACGGCTACATCACCTTCTTGCCCGACGAATCCGCGGGCTTCTGCCGGCGACGTTTCAGAAGTTCGGCGATCCACTCAGACAGCCGCCCCGCATGCGCGGTCTGTACCCGAACCGTTGCCGTGACCTCTTTCACGTCGTCGAGAATCGCGTTGACCCGGCTCAGCGCAGGCGACACCTGCTGGTCTTCGAGGCGGCGCACGGTCAGCAACACGCTGCGACACAAGATCGCGATGGCGCCGAGGGCCGCGATGATGAACAGGCCTTCGACCACGCTGACGGCGGCCATGACGCCAAGCAGACGGTTGGTCGTCGTCAGATCACCCACGGCGCCGTCCTTTCGGCACCCGCGCGCGACGTGCCGGGGAGCCGTCGTCGCGACTGCACGCGTAGCATTCCGCCGCGGTGGGTTCGGCGCGCAGTCTCGCCTCGGCGATCGGCCGGTGGCAAGTCTCGCACACACCATAGCGGCCGGTGCGAATCCGATCGAGGGTCTGCTGGATGGCGGCGAATTCGGCTCGCGTATGGTCATCCAACCGCTCGAGCACCGGCTCGTTCTCGCGCTCGGTCGCCTGCTCAACCGCGTCATCGTCGTGACCGGCCCGCAGATCCCGGGTGATCGCGCCAACGCGGCGGGCGAGCTCGGATCGACGCGCCTCCAATTCAGCTTCGAGAGCTTCAAGATGATTCATGGCCGCACTCCGCGAAACGAGATCGGGTTCACTCGGTGCAGATAGCCGTGACACTGCGAGCAACTGGTGACGAGAGCGGCATACGCGGCCGTCGCCTCATCGCGGCTCTGCATGGTTGCCGCCTTACGGAGACGCTGGACCGCGTTGAGAAAGGCGGTCGCGCGGTCCGAATAGCCGGATTCCGGCCGCACCTGCCAAGAGGAGATCTCCGTGAAGGAAATCCGGGCAAGACGATCGGAATAGCGCTCGATCTGGAGAAAATCGCCAGTGACGATCGGTTTCAGCAACCGCTCGGCGTTTTCGACCTTCTCGTGCATCACGGTCTTCATCGACGGCGACTGTCCTTGAACTCCCGCCGGCGTCCCGACAGCCACCAGCACCGTCGCCATCATCCATACGCGCAACTGCATGTTCGTCCTCCGAGCCGGCCTCAGGGCAACTGTCGTGCCGTCCCGGGGCGGCGCCGGCGGCCCACCCTCGCCCGCCGCAATCAGAGCGTTTCGGTTTCCAGCGGGCCATTGAGCTTGAATTGGGGACCCGCGCCGCGCGGGAAATGCCGCACCGCAGCCGGAGATTTCCGCAATCACGGTCCGTCGGGCGGCTCGCGCTCGAGGCTCCTTCGCAGCGGCAGCCAGCGCTGGCGATAGCCCTCGGCATCGCCGTAGTCGACGAACCGGCGATAGTGCGAATGCGGGGCGCGTACGCGCCTGGCATGGCGGATCGGGCACCAGTACTGCTCGGTGCGCGCCGCTACTTCCCGGACGTAGGCGAACACGCCATTCGCATAGCTGCAATAGAGACAGTTCAGCTTCTCGAGGGCGTTCAAATACGCCAGGTGATGCCGGTCGATGACGATGTAGTCGGCACGGCGTACGCGAGCGATCCCATAAACGCGAAAACAGACTGCCTGATAGAGCAGAATCCAGGCGTCGAGCGCGGCAATCGGCACGAGCAGAGAATAGATCAGCGGCGCCGTCAGCAGGTTGCGGACGTCACTCTCGCGGAGGAATCGCGGAATGCTCTGCTTCAGCCGTCGGTGCGCCTCACCCACCCGTTCCTCGAAGCGGACGCGCCCATCCTCGATCCGATAGCGCCAACGCCTTCTGGCCTGAATGAACTCGCTCTCGAGCTGCCGCTCGAGCTGCGTAATGTGCTCGAGCAGTTCATCAATCGCGACAGACATCGTGCCTCCCATGACCGCCAACCCGCGGATTCCAGCCACCCCATCAAATTGGGGGCCACCCGCGCGACGCCTTTCGCCGGGCAGACTCCCGTCCGAACCCCTGCCGGGCCGGGGGATTTTCCGTCCGGTCCAGGGAAAGTCCGCGCGGCCATCATCCGGGTCGCTGCCTGTGCGACCCGGCGATCGGCATGGCGGTTGCCCTGGTTTCCGGCTGTGACTGACTCCCAGCGTGCGGTTGACATCCCGAGAGGGCGCTGGCGCGCTCTGTCGCCCGCGCGGCCGCTCTTCTGGCTGATCGTGCTGGTGGCCTGCGCACTCCCGCCGATTGTGCGGACGACGGTGCGCACGGGCCATGGCTTGGCGTTGCTCATTCGCGCGGCAGATCGAAACGGTCTCGTCCGCCGCCTGGCCGACCTCGATACCACGGCCATTACCGAATCACGACTCAGCATTCCGTCGGCCGGCGGCGCGCTCGTGGCGCGCGTCTATGCCCCCGTGGATGCCCCCCGCTACGCGGTGCTCCTGATACCGGGGCTGCACCCCGGTGGGATCGACGAATCGCGCTTTGTGCGGCTGTCGCGGACGTTCGCCGAAGCTCGCGTCACCGTCGTGACCCCGGAGCTGCCCGCGCTTGGGGCATTCGAGATCACGCCACGGCTGACGGATCAAATCGAGGCGGCGGCGACGTGGCTGGCGCTCCGCTCAGGGCTTGCGCGCGATGGCCGGATCGGGCTGATGGGCGTCAGCTTCAGCGGCGGACTCGCGGTCGTGGCGGCCGGCCGTCCCGGTCTGCGCCACCATCTGCGGTACGTGTTCGCTCTTGGCGGCCACGACGATCTCGGCCGCGTCCTGAAGTACGTCTGCACGGGGCCCGAGGATCCGCTGGGCAGCTGCCTTCAGCCGCATGATTACGGTCTGGCGGTCGTCCTCCTGAACGTTGCAGAACAGGCCGTCCCGCCGGCGCAGGTGGCCCCTCTCCGCGCCGCCCTTCGCCATTTCCTCAACGCGTCGTATCTCGATCGGATTGACGCTGCCGCCGCCGAACGTGAATACGCGTCGGCCCGGGCGTTCGAGTCCATACTCGCCGAGCCGGCGGCGACGCTGCTGCGTCTGGTCAACCGGCGCGACGTGACGCAGCTCGGACGCCGCCTCGCGCCGCTGATGGCCACGCTCGCGCATGATCCGGCGCTGTCACCCTCGCGCGCCGCGACACCGGTCGCCCCGGTGTTTCTGCTGCACGGTCGGACTGACAGTGTCATTCCGGCGGATGAGTCCCGCCACCTGGCCGCGAGACTGCGAGAGCAGGCCGAGGTGCACCTGCTGATCACCGACGTGTTGACTCACGTGGATACCGCCGGCTCAATTGGCGTCGTCGAAGCTGCGACGCTGGCCCGCTTCTGGGGCGAGATGCTGGCGCGCTGATCGAGCCAACGGCCCGACGGCACGATCTCTGCTCTTGCAAACCCGCCATGAAGCTCCCCCGGCTGACCCGACGGCTCATTCTCGTCGGTTCGATGTCGTTCCTGGCGTGGAGCGCCTCGGCCCAAGACCTCCCGACGCCGACGGCCGACGCGCCCGGCGCCGGGTTCCGGGACATCGTCCGTCGCCAGAACCCGACGGTGGTATCGATCACCGCGCGGACGCACGTGCAGACCTGGCGGCCCGTCGAAGAGCAGGTCTTTCGGCTCTTTGGGGTGCAGCCCCCGGCGGCAAGCGAGCGGATCGAAGAGGTCGCCGCCGCGGGCGTCATCATCAGCGCGACCGGCGAGATTCTCACCAACCACCACGTGGTCGAGAACGCAGACTCGATTGACGTGGTGCTGTTCGGCGACGAACGGACCCACTATCAAGCGACCGTGGTCGGCGGCGACGCGGTGCTGGACATCGCCCTGATTCGGCTCGAACGTCCGCCGCCACACCTGCCAATCGCCGTCCTGGGCGATTCGACGGCTCTTCTTCCCGGCGACTGGGTCCTGGCGATCGGCAACCCCTATCAACTGGGGCACTCCGTCACCGCGGGTGTCGTCAGCGCCGCGCCGCGCGGCGTGGCGATCGGCGATGACGCCTGGCGCGATCTGATTCAAACCGACGCGTCCATCACCTTTGGCAGTTCAGGCGGACCCTTGATCGACACCCATGGCGCGGTGGTCGGCATCACCGTTGCGATGTTCGACAACGGGATCGAGGCCAAACCGAACATCGGATTCGCGGTGCCGGTGGACAGTATCAAAGCGATCCTCCACCAACTGCGGGCGGGCCATGTGACGCGCGGCCGCATCGACGGCCTGTTCCTGCACCCCGATCCGATCCGGAGCGATGAGGCCGTGGAACTCGGACTCTCACGGCCGGGCGGCGCGATCATCAAGTCGGTCGCACGCGGCTCGGCGGCCGAACGCGCCGGCCTCCGTGCCGGCGATGTCATCGTCACGGTCCAAGGACAGCTGGTCGCACAGCCGCGCGACGTCCTCATCCGCACATCGTCGGCGCATCCGGGTACCCTCATCCCGCTCGACATCGTACGCGGCGGTTCCACGCTCCGCACGAAAGCGCGGATCGAGGCGGTGCCCCTCGAGCCGGTGGCCCCCAAACCCGCTGCGGAATCAGCGCCAACTGACGGCTTCACGTTCGACGACCTGACACCGGCGCTGGCCGCCGCGATCGAGTTTCCAGGCGACGCCCAGGGCGCGCGGGTCCTGGAGGTCGTGCCCGACAGTGCGGCCGACGCGGCGGGGCTGGCCGCGGGTGACATCGTGCTGCGCGTGAACCGCGCGCGCATCCGCGGCGCGGCCGACCTCAGTGAAGCGCTGTCACGGATCGATCGCCGTCGGCCGGTCCTTCTGCTCGTCTGGCGCGAAGACACGGAAGTGTTTCTCTCAATACGAAGGGATTGACTGATGAGACCGCCATTTTCGCACGACGCTTTTCTCGATCTGTTCGGCGCCTACAATGCCGCGCTCTGGCCGGCCGTGACGGCACTGTGGCTCGCGACCGCGTGGCTGGGTCTTCTCACCGTGCGCGCCGCGGCGCCGGCGCCGCGCGCGATGTTCGGGCTTCTGGCAATCCACTGGGCGTGGTCAGGCGTCGCCTATCACTGGCTTTTCTTCCGGCGAATCAATCCCGCGGCGACGCTCTTCGCTGGTGCCTTCATCGTGGAGGCAATACTCTTCGCGTGGTTGGCGACGGCGCGCGGTCAGTGGGTCGCGCGGCGAGGGTTCCCGCGCGCGGTTGGCACAGGCTTTCTGATCTACGGACTGCTCTACCCGGTTCTCGGGATCGCCTCCGGCATGGAGTATCCACGGGTGCCGCTCTTCGCAGTCCCGTGTCCCACCGCGTTGGTCACGGCCGGTCTGCTGCTGATGTACGCGCACATACCGTGGGGGGTGAAGGTCATCCCGATACTCTGGGCCGTTGTCGCGAGTTCCGCGGCCATCTTTCTCGGTGTCTGGGCCGACCTTGCCCTCGTGGTGGCAGCCGTGGCGCTGATGGCAGACATGATCCGCTGGCCCGAGTTGACCCACCCTCGCCGACTCTACGTGCGCTGACGTCGGAGCGGAACCCGGCAACGACGACGCGGTGTCTCAGGACCCGTCGTCATGCCACCGCGGGAAATGCCGCATCGCCGCCGGAGTTTTCCGCAATCCGTTCCTCCCGACGCCGTTTCCGGCGCGAAAACAGGCGGTTCCTGGCCAGGCCGGTTGGGCATTGCTCTTGCCCTCCAGCGAGACGAGGTTCGTGACACGACTTCGTCAATCAAGGAGAAACCGATGAGCACCCTCAACATGACGACCGCCGACATGCAGCTCCGCGACAACGTGCTCTGGCAACTCGAGTGGGATCAGGCGGTGGACGCGGCCGGCATCGGTGTCGCCGCGGCCGATGCGACGGTCACCCTGACCGGCTACATCAACAGCTACGCCGGCAAACTGGCCGCGGAGCGTGCCGCCAAGCAGATCCGCGGCGTACGCGCGGTCGCCAACGAGATCCAGGTCCGCCCGATGCTGGAGCGCACGGACTCCGACATTGCCGACGACGTGGTCTATGCGCTGCGGTTGAACCACTATGTCCCGGCGGCCGTGCAGGCCAGCGTCCGACATGGGCACGTCGTCCTGACCGGAAAGGTCGACTTCCGCTTCCAGAAAGACGCGGCCCAAGACGCTGTCCGCCATATCCGCGGCCTGCGCCACGTCGACAACCACATCGAGATCTCGGCCAAAGGCGCGGCGCGCGACGTCCGCAAGCACATCGTCAAAGCCCTGCACCAGAACGCGGCCGTCGAAGCCGAACACATCGAGGTCAACATTGCCGGCTCGGTCGCGACGCTGACCGGCACGGTGGGCAGCCTGGTCCAGCGCGAAACCGCGGAACAGGCGGCGGCGCAGACGCCCGGCATCACGGACGTCGAGAACCGTATCGTCGTCGTCAACCGATTGCTGCCCTTGAGCGACCCTGCCGCCGACCGCGAGTGCTGACCGCGAGTCCGGGAACGATATGACCGCCCCGCTCATCTCGCTCCGGGACGTCACCAAGATCTACAGTCTTGGCGCGGAACCCGTCCACGCGCTGCGCGGCGTCAGCGTCGACGTGCGGCGCGGGGAATTCATCGCGGTGACGGGCCCGTCGGGATCCGGCAAGTCGACCTTCATGCACATCGTCGGCTGCCTCGACCACCCGACGAGCGGCGAGTACTGGCTGAACGGCCGCAATGTCGCCGCTCTCTCGAAGGATGAACTCGCCGAGATTCGCAACCGCGACATCGGCTTCGTGTTCCAAGGGTTCAACCTGCTCTCGCGGACGACCGCGCTCGACAATGTCGAACTGCCGCTGCTCTACTCGCCGGGAGTGTCGACGCGGGAACGGCACGATCGCGCCCGAGCGGCGCTCGAGGCAGTTGGGCTCGGTGATCGGCTCTCGCACACCTCCAGCCAGATGTCCGGAGGTCAGCAGCAGCGCGTGGCGATTGCCCGAGCCCTGGTCAACCATCCGGCGCTGCTGCTGGCCGACGAACCCACCGGCAATCTGGATTCGAAGACCAGCGTCGAGATCATCGACATCTTCCAGCGGCTCAACGTCGAGCGGAACCTGACGATCCTGCTGGTGACACACGAACCCGACATCGCGCACTACGCGGCGCGCCAGATTCGGTTTGTCGACGGCCGCATTCAGCGCGACGAGCCGGTTGCGCACCCCCACAATGCGGCAGCCGACCTCGCCGCGATTGCGGACCCTGAACGCCGCGCCGAACATGGACTCGTTGCCTAACCGATACGCGGAGACATTCACGTGCCACACAAACGTCTGTTCTTCCGATCTGAAGCTCGCGAAAAGATTCTGAAGGGCGCGACGGCGATCGCCGACGCCGTCCGCGTCACCCTCGGCCCGCGGTCGCGCTGTGTCCTGATTGAGAAGAAATGGGGCAAGCCGGTCGTCTGCAACGACGGCGTGACCATCGCCAAGGAATTCGCCCTCAAGGATCCCGAGGAAAACCTCGGCGCCCAGATGCTGCGCGGCGCCGCCGAGCGGACCGGCGATTCAGTCGGCGACGGCACCACCACGTCGACCATCCTGGCGCACGCGATCGTCGCCGAGGGCGTGCGAAACATTGCCGCCGGTGCCAGCGCCATCGATCTCAAACGCGGGCTCGATCGCGCGGCGCAGGTCGCCATCACCGCGCTCCGCTCGCAGTCGAAGCCGGTCCAGAGCGAGCGGGAGAAGATGCAAGTCGCGACCATCTCCGCGCACAACGATCCCGAGATCGGCGCGCTCGTCGCGCGCGCCATCGAGAAGGTCGGCGGCGAAGGCGTGGTCACGGTCGAAGAAGCCAAGGGCACCGAGACGACCATGGACATTGTCGAAGGGTTGCAGTTCGACCGCGGCTACTTGTCTCCGTACTTCGTGACCGACCCCGAGAAGATGGAAGCGGTGCTGGAAGATGCGCTGATCCTGATTTACGAGGGCAAGATCACGAACGTCAAGGACTTCGTGCCGCTGCTCGAGCAGATCGCCAAGCGTGGCAGTCCGCTGCTGGTGATTGCCGAGGACGTCGAGGGCGAAGCCCTCGCCACGCTGGTCGTCAACCGGTTGCGCGGCGTCTTTGCCAACGTCGCCGTCAAGTCCCCGGGGTTCGGCGATCGGCGCAAGGCGATGCTGCAGGATCTCGCCATCGTCACCGGCGGGCAGCTGATCGCCACCGAGCTCGGCATCCGTCTCGAAAACGTCGCACCCGAGCAGCTCGGGCGCGCCTCGCGCGTCGTCGTCGATCGCGACCACACCACCATCGTCGGCGGCAAGGGCGACAAGGCGGCGATCGCCGGACGCTGCCAGGAACTGCGCAAGCAGATCGCCGATACGACCTCCGACTATGACCGCGAGAAACTCGAGGAGCGGCTCGCGAAGCTGTCCGGCGGCGTCGCCGTGATCCGCGCCGGAGCGCCGTCCGAAGCGGAGATGAAGAGCCGGCACGAAGCGTTCGACGATGCGATTCACGCCACGCGCGCCGCCGTCGCCGAGGGCGTCGTACCGGGCGCCGGCCTGGCGCTGCTGCGGACCATTGCCGCCGTCGAGGCCGAGGCCATGCGACTGGAGGGCGACGAACGCTCGGGCGCGCACATCCTGCGCCGCGCCCTCGAAGCGCCGGCGCGCCAGATCGCCGAGAACTCCGGCGTCGACGGCGGCGTCGTGATCGAGAAGATGCGCAACGGCACCGGCAACTACGGCTTCGACGCCGCCACGGGGAAGTATGTCGACCTGATCGAGGCCGGCATCATCGACCCGACCAAGGTCGTACGCCTCGCGCTGGAGAACGCCGTGTCGGCGGCCAGCGTGCTGCTGCTGACCGAAGCCACCATGACCGAAGTGCCCGATGCCAAACCGGAACCGCTGTCGGCAGGCGGCGACGCGGGTTTGTGAGGGGCTGACAGGCCCCTTTTCAGGAGACGACGATGATGTTCCGACCAGGACCGGCCGCTCGGTGCGGCATGCTGATGTTGGCGGCGATGCTCCTTGACGCCCCCGCGGCAAAGGCTCAGACCACCAGGCAGCCGGAGTTGAAAACGCTCAAGGCCGACTTCGTGCCCGGCGAGAGGACGATCTTCTTCGACGACTTCAGCGACATGGGCGCCGACGACGCGCCGCCGCATTTCAAGTCGCGCGGTGCGGCACCGGAGCTCCGCGCCGGCGACGGCATCAAGCAGCTGACCATCGTTCAGGGGAACACGTTAACCCCAAACCTGACGGCACTCCCTCCCAACTTCACTTTCGAGAGCGACGTGAAGTTCGACACGCCAAAGGGTCTCGGTCGCATCTTCGTCTCCCTGTTCTCCAAGAACCGCGAGGCCGTCACCTGGATGTTGTCCGTGCGCGCGACCGGCATCGACACGACGCTGGCGCAGAAGCTGCCGAAATATCAAGAGCTGGCCCGCAAGACCGGCATCAAGGTTCCCCTCGCCGAACCAGCCGCGTTGGCCTGGTGGATTCAGGATGGACGGTTGCGCCTCTTCATCAACGGGGAGCGCCATGTCGACGTCAATCAAGTCGAATTGCCGCCGATCGATCGCGTCGAGATCAAGACCGATATCGTCGGCGCGGGAACCACGGTCGGATTTCGGCGCGTCCGGTTTGCCGAGTCGGCGCCTGATGTCAGCGCGTCGATCAACGCCGCGGGCCGCTATGTCTCGCACGGGATCACGTTCGACACCGACAGCGACCGGTTGAAGCCCGAATCGGCGGCATCCGTGCAAGCGGTCGCGAAGGCGCTGGAGTTGAATCCCAACCTCCGGCTGCGCATCGAAGGACACACCGACGCCCTCGGCGACGCGACGCACAATCTCAACTTGTCGACACGCCGCGCCGAAGCGGTGAAGGCCGTGCTGGTCGGGCAGTTCGGTGTCGATTCATCCCGCTTGACCGCGACGGGCCTGGGCGCCACCAAGCCGGCCGACTCGAACGACACGCCGGCGGGACGAGCCCAGAATCGGCGGGTCGAATTCGTCCGCCAATAGCCGACGATGCCACCTCGCCCACGGAACGGATGATGCGGGCCCACTCGATTGCACGCTCCACGTTCGCGGTCGTGGCCACGGCGGCCGCGGTCGGCCTGCTGCTGGTGCAGTGTGGCAAGGGGCCCACCGAACCGAGCGTCACGCCGCCGCCGGCGGCGGCGACCGTGCCTGCTTCGGCTCCGGGGCCGGTGATCGCCCTGCCGAGTCCGCCGGTGCTGTTCTCCGGCGCCGGCGACATCGCCAATTGCTCGGTGCCTGGCACGAACCACGAGGGCACCGCGCGCATCCTTGAAGGGATCGGCGGCCGCATCTTCACGCTGGGAGACAATGCCTACCCGCGTGGCCAGCGCGAGGACTTTCAGAATTGCTATGACGCCAGCTGGGGCCGGCCCTCGCTGCGGCTCCGGACGTACCCCTCGCCGGGCAATCACGACTACGGTGATACGGTCCGCCACGAGGCGGCGCCGTACTACAACTACTTCGACAATGCCGGACCCGCGGGCCTTGGCTACTACTCATACGACTGGGGCGATTGGCACATCATCTCGCTGAACAGCAACTTTTACGGCACGAGGCCCAACGCCGGCGAGCCCGGCGCGGCGCAGATGTCGTGGCTGTTCCAGGATCTGCAGGCCAGTCACGCCAAGTGCACACTCGCCTACTGGCATCATCCGGCATTCTCATCCGGACAGAACGGACCGAGCGTCGGCATGCGTCCCGTCTTCCGGCTCCTGTATGAAGCGGGCGCGGACGTCGTCCTGAACGGTCACGATCATCTGTACGAACGGTTCGACCCACAGAATTCCGAGGGGCAGCCCGACGCCGCACGTGGCATCCGGCAGTTCATCGTCGGGACCGGAGGCACGCTGCCATTGTCGCCGGTGGTCAACCTCGCGTTGAACAGTCAGGTCCGCCGCACAGGCATGTTCGGCATCTTGAAGATGACGCTCAGCGCCGAGTCGTATTCGTGGGAATTCATCACCGTCGACCACGGCGTTCAGGACAGCGGATCGGCAACGTGCCACTAATGATCGGATCGAGGTAGCCATGGCATATCCAGTCTCCGTGGACGTCGTGCCGCAGGTGGAGCAGCGAAACCGTCTGACGACGGCCTTCCGCCTCATCCTGGCGATTCCCCACGTCATCCTCGTCGGGGGGATCGGCATCGGGCTCTCATACCGACGTGAGAACACCAGCATGTTGGGGGGCGAAGCCGGTCTGCTCGGAGCCGTCGCGACGTTCATGGCGATCGTCAGCTGGTTCACGATCCTGATCGCGGGGCTGCACATCACCGGGATCCGTCAGTTCACCACGTTCTACATGCGCTGGCGGGTCCGCGCGCTGGCGTATCTGATGCTCCTCGTCGATCCCTATCCGCCGTTTGGCGACATGCCGTATCCGGCATCGATCGATATCGTGGATCCGATCGGCCCGCGCGACCGCCTGACGGTCGCTGTCCGATTCTTCCTCGCCATCCCGCACTTCATCGTGCTCGCCTTCGTTCTGCTGGCATGGGGCGTCACGACCATCGTGGCGTGGTTCGCGATTCTCTTCATGGGTACGTATCCCCAAGGCCTCTATCAGTTCGGTGTCGGCGTCCTCAGGTGGCGGCTTCGCGTCGAGTCGTATCTGCTGCTCCTCGTCGACGACTACCCACCGTTTTCGCTGTCGTAGGCCGGTTCAGATCGACAGACTGCGGCAGCACTCCGGGATTTCACCGCGGAGCCACTGCAGCGCGCGCTCCACCTTGTCCACGAACTCGATCGACGATTCAACGACGAATCGGCGCGGGTGGCTGGCCCAGACTTCGGCGATGCGGGCGTCAATCTGCGCCGCGACTTCGGCTGACTCGGTCCGCAGCGGATTCCGGTGGTTGTAGCCGTTGTGACCGGCCGGCGTGCGGAGATGCAGCACGGCATCGTAACGCGCCATTTCAGTCTCGGGCGTTGTCCCGAGGGCGGTGAAGAAGTCGGAGAGGCCCCCAGGCCAGTAGGCCGCCCCATCGACCGTTCCGCGATCGCACAGGACGATGGCGGCATTGTGCGAGTCGCCCGCCGCCTCGAGCTCGCGCTGGACGTAGTAGATGGCGCGTTGCGCCGCCCGCTGGCACACGAGATCGTCTTCGCGCGGGAAGCCGCCGCCGAAGACCACGCCGGCCGACTCGGGCAGAATCCTCACGTGCGGACAAAATGCCTGGCGCACCAGTTCGAGCAGCGCCGTCTTTCCGGCGCCTGGCCCGCCGGTCAGCGCCACGCGGCGTCGTGCGTGAACCCTCGTGCAGCCGCATGTCGTCATTGCGGTACCCGTTTCCTCTCCTTGATGGTGATCGCGCGATCCCGCGTCACGGCACGAAGCGACCGGTTGAGCGCCGCGTCATGACCATAGATGTCCTCGGCGAAATAGATGCGGTCATCTTCAGGATCGACAACGGCGGTCGCGTAAAAAATGACGACCTGCGGCGGATCGCTCAGCGCAATCCTGACGGTTTGCGTCCCCGCGATGACCTCGACGATCTTCGCCCGCGTCCAGCCAGGCATCGACGAGAGTGCCCATTCGGCCAGACTGATCGGATCGTCGACTCGGATACAGCCATGACTGAAATCGCGCCGCGGCTGCTCGAACAACTCCGGCGCCGGCGTGCCGTGCATGTGGACGTCCGCGTCGTTCGCCAGAACGAACTTCACCAGGCCGAGCGCGTTGTCCGGGCCCGGACGCTGCCGCAGACGGTACTCGCCGCCAGCCAACTGTTCAAGAATCCCGTCGGTCGCGAGTGGCGGCGCACTGACGCGGCCATCGGGCAACACGACTTCGAAGCCTTGGCGCTCCAGATAGCGAGCGTCCTGCCGGAGTAACGGCAAAATCTCGTCGTGGACGATCGTCGGCGGCACATCCCAGTACGGCCGGAGCACCACGTGACGCATGGCGGCCGCCAGGACAGGGGTCTCCGCCCGCATCGCCGCTCCGACGATGACGTTCATCATGAGCATGGGCCGCGCATCCGTGAGCGGCGCGTTCCAGGCCCACGCCCGGAACATCGGGATGTTGACGGCGACCAGCGGACGGTTGGCCGGGTCCGGAAGCCCGCGCAGTCGTTCCATCGCCAGCTCGATTTGCCGCACTCGTGCTGCGGGTGCGACCTGCAGCGCCGCCAACGTGCGCGGACCGATGACGCCGTCCACGCTGAGACCGTGCCGCTCCTGAAACCGCCTGACGCCGGCCACGATCGGTTCGTCGTATTTCGGCGGAAGCGGCCCCCCCGGGTCGAGGTCGCCAGTCGCCACGAGCCAGGTCGCCAGCAGTCCGAGGTCGCGGTATGAATCGCCTGGCTTCACGGTTCGCGGGCCATGTGCCGACACGGGCTTCGGCCGTTGCGTCGCGATCTGGCGATACCGTTTCAACGTGTCGCGCAGCGATCGATATTGCGGAACGGGCGGCGCCATCGACGCCACCAACGGCTCGACGGTGCCGGCGGACGCCGCCTCGCGCAGTCGGACTGACACGTCGGGCCGTCCCGACAGGGGGACGCCCGGCAGGCCGAACCGAACGTCAGTCCTTCCGTAGCGGAGATCATTGAGGAAGCGCAAGAGCCCAGCGGTAAGCGCCACGTCAACCTTGGCGCTGGCGTCGGCGCTCGCGTTCCTGTCGCCCCTGACCGCGAAGGTCTGCGCCTCGAGTGACGCGACGCCGTAGTCCGATGGCTCCAGCCCTTCGTCCTCCGCGCGGATCAGAATCGCGAGTGCCTTCCATCCGGCTTCAGTCAGGCGCCAATCGGCAGTCCACATTGGCCGTCCGGCGTTGTCGCTGTAGATGCGTCGCAGGGTCTCGCGCTCGTCCCGGCTCAATCCGAATGGGACAGCGTCCTCCGTATCGAGGCGGTGACGGATAGCCTCGCTGACTTGGAGGGTCGACGAAGACGCGAAGGTGAATTGAACGGTCGCGGCCGCAAGCAGTGTGGCGACCGCACGAAGGAGGAACATGAACGACAGGGATAGTGCAAACCGGTCGCCACCGGTTGTGGCGTCAGTGACTGTTCGGCGGCGCGCTTCTGGCGAGGTGAGACTGCTGGACGAGGGCTGGCAGGTCGGCCATGTCGATCGGCTTGCTCAGGACGCGAAAGGCCCCCAGGCGCTCTGCTTCGGCAATCATTTCCGGGGTGCTGAAGGCGGTCATCATGATCACGGCGGTCTGCGGCTGCGTCCGGCGAATGGTCTCGAGCAGCTTGAGATCCTTCGAGTCAGGCATCCGGAAGTCCAGAAGCACGACGTCGGGGGCCCCGCCGCGCGACAGCACCTGCATGGTCTGCTTGGCGCTCCCCGCCTCTTCGACCTCGTGACCGGCGCCGCTCAGCGTCTCCGCCAGCGACCATCGAATCAGCGGCTCATCGTCGACGATCAGAATACGAAGCACTGCGAGTTTCTCCACCCCGTCGGGGAAATTTGCTCATCCGCTGCCGGACCTCCGCTCGCTGAACGGACGAATGCAAGGTACGCCTTGACACAATCAAGATCGAGGCCAACTTTTCAACGCCCGGCGTCGTACCCGAGGCAGGAACACGTCAGGACAACGGCAACTCGATGACGACGGCCGTGCCGCCGGATGGCGGGCATTCAATCGCAATCGTTCCGCCATGGGCCTCGATGACGCGCTTCGCCGTTGACAGCCCCAGACCTGTGCCTCGCGCCTTGGTCGTGAAGAAGGGCGTGAAGATCTGCTGGAGGACCTTCGCTGGAATGCCGGGACCAGTGTCGGTCACGACGATCCGGCTGTGGCCTCGGGCTTCGGCCAGCGAAATCCGGATCGCCCCATCGCCTTCCATGGCGTGAGCCGCGTTCACGAGGAGATTGACGAACACGA
Source organism: uncultured Bifidobacterium sp. (assembly GCA_964577955.1). Taxonomy (GTDB): domain Bacteria; phylum Acidobacteriota; class Vicinamibacteria; order Vicinamibacterales; family CAVVIG01; genus CADEEX01. The sequence continues at coordinate 90,214 of CAZOAZ010000013.1, forward strand.
TCTTCAGCAGTTCGGGATCGGCCATGGTGGCATTGGCCGAACCCGATATTTCGACGCGTATGCCGGCCGCTTCGGGATCCTGGCCGAGAAGATTCGCCGTGGTCGTGACCAGCTGTCCGATGTCGACCGGCACCTTGCGCGGCTGCGGCGGTCGCGCGAACAAAAGCAGATCCTTCATCAACGCGTTCAGGCCGTCGATGCGCGCGATGATGTCCTGGGTCACGCTGGCATCCCGGCTGCCCACCGGGAGACGCGAGCCGATCACCTGAATCGCACCGCGGATCCCGGCCAGCGGATTCTTCACTTCGTGCGCGATCACGGCGGCCATCTCGCCGAGCCGGACCATCGCGGCCTGCTCGCGGAGCTGCCCCTCCAGACGGACCCGGCCGGACAGATCGTGGATGATGCCGGTGAACTTGCGCTCGCCGCTCGAGAGCATCTCGCCGACGGACAAATGGACGGGAAAGGTTGTCCCATCCCGCTTCTGCGCCACGACTTCGCGGCCGATGCCGATGATGCGGGCTTGCCCGGTGGCCAGGTAGCGCGCCATGTAGGAGTCGTGCTCCTCACGATACGGCGACGGCATGAGCAGCTTGACGTTGCGGCCGATGACTTCCACCTCCGTGTAGCCGAACAGCCGCTCGGCGGCCGGATTGAAGGCGTCGATGAGCCCGAAGGCGTCGATCACGATGATCGCGTCGACGGCTGAATCAATGATCGATCGCCACCGCGCTTCGCTGGCGCGCGTCCGCTCCTCGAGCGCCACCCGTGCGCTCAGGTCGTGAAGGATGCCGATGAACTTGCGTTCATGGCCGACCGCCATTTCACCGACCGAGAGATGAAGCGGAAACGTGGTGCCATCCTTGCGGCTCCCGACGACCTCGCGCCCGCTCCCGATGATCTTCCGCTCGCCCGTCCTCATATAGGCGGCGAGATACCCGTCGTGTTCTTCGCGGTACGGCGACGGCATGATCGCCGTGACGTTCCGGCCGACCAGTTCGCCTTCGCGATAGCCGAACAGACGCTCCGCGGCGGGATTGAACGCTTCGATCACCCCTTTCGCGTCGATAACGACGATGCCGTCAACCGCCGCGTCGACGATCGCGCGCCAGCGCTGCTCGCTGGTCTTGAAGGCGAGTTGGGCGCGTTTCTCCGCGGTGATGTTTCTGGCGATGGTCGCCGCGCCGAGCACCCGGCCGTCGCGGTCGGTGACCGGCGAGACCGTGAGGGACACGTCGACCAGCCGCCCGTCCTTGGTTCGTCTCACGGTTTCGCGCGACTCAATCCGGCGGCCGGCGCGCACTTCTTCGAAGATCTCGTCGAGTTCGGTCGGCCGGTCGTCAGGAATCAGCAAGGCGATCGAGCGGCCGCGGACTTCCTTCGCCGTATAGCCATACAGGCGCTCAGCGCCGCGATTCCAGGTGACGATGATCCCCTCGAGCGTCTTGCCGATGATGGCATCGTCCGAGGACTCGACGATGGCGGCGAGATAGCGGTCGGGATCGCCGGCCGGATCGAAAAACGAGGGCTTCTCGCTCATAGATTGACGACCGCCGCACCCATATGCCAGCCGACGCGTGGACGTTTGGAGAGCCTCATATTACACGACCGACTGGAGGTGACCGCCAGCCGCCGCTCCCGGTATACTCCCGGTCCATGGCATCAGGAACGATTCTCGTCGTCGACGACGAGCAACTCATTCGGTGGTCGCTGTCGAGTCGATTGACCGAGGAGGGCTATCGGGTCGTCGAAGCGGCCAACGCCGCTGACGCGTTGAAGGCAGCGCGCGAAGGAGTTGATCTCGTCCTCTTGGACTACCACCTCCCGGACGCCGACGGTCTGACGGTGTTGAAACAGATCAAGGAGACGATGCCGGAAACGCTCGTCATCATGCTCACGGCCGATTCCACGGTGAGTACGGCCGTCCTCGCGATGCGCGCCGGCGCCTTCCACTACGCCAACAAGCCGTTCAATCTGGACGAGATCGTGCTGCTCGTCGAGAAGGCGCTCGAAACCACCACCCTGCGTCGCGAAGTGCGCTCCCTTCGCGCCTCGCAGGCGCAACCCTACACCTTGGATCGGATCGTCGGCACCGACGACGCCGTCGTCAAGATGCGGGCGCTGCTGAAGAAGGTCGCGACCGGTCCCGGATCGACCGTGCTCCTGACCGGCGAAAGCGGCACCGGCAAGGATCTCGCGGCCAAGGTGATCCACTACGCGAGCCCGCGAGCGAGCAAGCCATTCATGAACATCACCTGCTCGGCGCTGCCGGAAAATCTGCTCGAGAGCGAGCTCTTCGGCCACGAGCGCGGCGCCTTTACGGGCGCCGACCGTCAGAAGAAGGGGCTCCTGGAGTCCGCGGACGGCGGCACGGTGTTCCTGGACGAGATCGGCGAAATGGTACCGCTCCTCCAGGCCAAGCTGCTGCGCTTTCTGGAGGAGCGCGCCTTCAAGCGGGTGGGCGGGTCGACCGACATCCGGGTCGACGTGCGCGTCATTGCCGCCACCAACCGCAACCTCGAAGAAGAGGTCCGCAAGGGGCACTTCCGGTCTGACCTGTTTTACCGACTGAACGTCGTGCCGATCGTCCTGCCGCCGCTTCGCCAGCGGCCCAAAGACATCCCGCGCCTGGTGAACTTCTACGTCGATCTCTACAACGGCGAATTCCGCAAGCGCATTCAGCGCGTCACACCGGCGGCGATGGAGCGCCTGAGCGGCTACGGCTGGCCCGGCAACATCCGCGAACTCCGCAACGCCGTCGAGCGCGCCGTGCTGCTCGCGGAAGGCGACGAGCTTTCGCCCGACGACTTCGCAGTACGCGGCGGCGGTAGCGGCGCCGCCGTCGATGCGGTAGAACTGCCGGCCACTGGCGTCGACCTCGAGCAGTGGGAGCGATCGTTCGTGGTGCAGGCACTCGAGCGCAGCGGCTGGAATCAGACCAAAGCGGCCGGTCTTCTCGGGTTGAACCGCGATCAGATTCGCTACCGGATCGAGAAGTTCAAACTCGAAAAGCCAGCGGCAACGAGTTAGCCAACCGGCGTATCCGATTCCGCGTTTCATCCACTCGACTACGCCTCGATGACCGCCGACGTCTGAAGCGGTTTGCCAACCGCCACTCTGATCGGAATCCCCTGCCGAATGCTTTCCGTCACCGTGCAGAAGTCCTCGAACAGCTGTTCGCAACGATTGAAGCGCGATTGATCGACGTCGGGGCCGAGCTCCGGCACCAGCTCGACGTCGATGCCGCTGATCCTGAAGCGTCCTTGCTCGTTGCGGCTGACATGCGTGGCCACGCGCGCGGTCAACCCTTCAGGCTCGATCCTGACCTTCCGCAGACAGAACACCAGGCTCGCGGCGAGACAGTTGCCGACCGCCGCGCCCAGCACCGCCGCGGCACTGGGGGCGCGCCCCTCGCCGAGCGGCACCGGTTCGTCGAAGACCATTTCCGGCAGTCCGTCGACATCGTCGAATTGGGCGACGAATTCGTAGTTGTCCGTCAGCTTGACGGTGACGTGATGGATCTTTTCCATGGTTGCTCTCCCCTGTTTCAGCCGACGATGCCGACCGCGCCGAAAACCGCCGCCGGTGTCGTTCGCTCGCGCCCCCGAAAGAACCACTGTTTCGTGAGTTCGGCCGCGAGCATGTAGCACCCGGCCAGCAGGACGATCGCGCCCACCATGCTGGCCGGCAGCGCCTCGAAGCCGAAGAACGTCGCCCAGGGCACGTATGGAATGCCGATCGCGACGCCAATGAGAAGCACGGTCGACGTCAGCAACAGCGTGCCGGGCCGGCTGCGCCAGAACGGCCGCCGGGTCCGGACCACGAGCGCCACGACCAGTTCCGTCAGCAGCGACTCGACGAACCATCCGGTCCGAAAGCGCTCTGGCGAGGCGTGGAAGAACCACGCCAGGATCGCGAAGGTCGCCAGATCGAAGACCGAACTGAGCAGACCGAAGACGACCATGAACCGGCCAATCATCCGCAAGTCCCAGCGCTCCGGCCTTGCCACCAGTTCCGGATCGACGGCATCGTCGGCAATCCCCGCGGCCGGAACGTCGGACAGAAAGTTGTTCAACAGGATCTGCCCGGGCAACATCGGCAGGAACGGCAACACGGTCGATGCGAACGCCATGCTGATCATGTTGCCCAGGTTGGCGCTCATCGTCGTCAGCAAGTACTTGATCGTGTTGGCGAACGTGCGACGCCCTTCCTCGATCCCGCGCCGGATGACGTCGAGATCGTGTTCGAGCAGGACGAAGTCGGCGGTGGCCCGCGCCACATCGACCGCGCCGTCGACGGACAGGCTCGTATCGGCGGCCCGCATCGCCGGCGCATCGTTCACGCCGTCGCCCAGAAAGCCGACCACATGGCCACCCTTGCGCAGGGCGCCGATAATGCGCTCCTTCTGATTCGGATCGACCTCGACGAAGAGATCCGTGCGATCGACTGCCCGCCACAAGGCATCGTCGCTCGTGGCGTCAATCTCGTCGCCGCTCAGCATGCGGGCGCCTTGAATACCGACGAGGCTCGCGACGTGGGCCACCACTGACCGGCTGTCGCCGCTGATGACCTTCACGCTGACGCCGAGCTTCGCCAGCGCGTGGATCGCCTGTGGGGCGTCGCTTTTCGGCCGGTCGAAAAACGTCAGGAATCCGAGAAACGAGAGATCGTGCTCGCTCGCGCGGTCGCACGGTTCATCGGGCTGGAGGTCGCGAGTGGCCAACGCGAGCACGCGAATGCCGCGACTGCTCCAGCGCTCGTAGCGGGCGGTCAGACGGCTCTGAACCGCGCTATCGATCGGCGTGCCGTCGGCGAGGCGGGCGCAGGCTTCGAGCACGCGGTGGAACGCGCCTTTGGTCACCAGCTGCCGGCGATACCCCGTGCGATAGGCGACGCTCAGCCGCTTGCGAATGAAGTCGAACGGAATCTCGCCGAGTTTTTCGACCGTTCCGAGATCGGGCCGCCCGGCGTCGAGAATCGCCGCGTCGAGCGGATTATCGAGGCCGGTCTGCAGCGCCGCGTTCAAGGCGGCGGCGCGCAACACGTCCGGCGACTCCGCGCCATCCGCGTCGAACGCGCCCTCGAGCTTGACGGCGCCTTCGGTGAGGGTGCCCGTCTTGTCGGTGCAGAGAACGTCGATGCTGCCAAGATTCTCGATCGCGTTCAGCCGTCGCACGAGCACGCCGTGCGCCGCCAGATTCGCCGCGCCACGTGAGAGGTTCACGGCAAGAATCGCGGGCAGCAGTTCGGGGCTGAGACCGACCGCAAGCGCGACGGCAAAGAGGAGCGTGTCGATCGGCGAGCGCGCACCCAACAGGTGCACGAGGACGATGGCCAGGACCAGGGCGAGCATCGCGCTGGTCAGGAAATAGCCGAACCGGCGCAGTCCGCGTTCGAATTCCGTTTCCGGGGCGCGCTCGAGCAAGTGGGCGGCGATGCGCCCGAATTCGGTGCGCGCGCCCGTGTTGACGACCACGCAGGTCCCCCGTCCGCTGCGGACGTTGGTGCCCAGAAAGAGCGCGTTGGTTCGCGCGGTGAGCGGCGCATCGGCCGGAACGGTCCCGACGGTCTTGGCGACTGGAAAGCTTTCGCCGGTCAGGACCGCTTCGTTGATGAACAGCTCGGTCGCATCCAGGAGCAGCGCATCGGCCGGGACCAGGTTCCCGGCGCTCAGCAAGACGACATCGCCCGGCGCGAGCTCTTCGATCGGGACGTTGGTGAGCTGACCGTCGCGGAGTACGCGCGAGGTCGTGCGAATGCGCGACTGGAGCGCGGCGGCGGTCATTTCCGCCGCGTATTCGCGCCAGAATCCGATCGCGACGGTGGCGACCACAATGGTCAGGACCACCGAGGCGTCGATCCATTCGCGCGAGGCGCCCGAGGCGACAGCGGCGAAGATCAGAATCGCGAGCAGCGGATTGCGGAACTGCTTGAGGAAGACCCGCATCCCGGTCAGCTCGCGGTGGGATCCGATCCGGTTGGGTCCTCCGTCGCGCAACCGGCGCGCCGCCTCCTCGGTACTGAGGCCGAGCACGCTCGCCGTCAGCGCAGTCAGGACGGCGGCGGCCGGCTCGGCCCAATAGCGAAGCTCGCGCGCCGGGCCGGGATCTGACGCCTTCACCCGAGTCCTCGATCTATTTCCGGACCGTCAGCACGGGACAGTCCGCACGGCGGACGAGCTGCTGTGCCGTCGAGCCGAAGAGCGCGAGGTCGGCCACGCTTCGCCCGTGCACACCGAGGACGATCAGGTTCGACTGCTCCTCGGCGGCGACCCGGAGAATCTCGTCGGACGGCCGTCCATGGCTGATGCGAGCCGAGCAGCGGCCACGAAATCCTTCGGGCTCGAGGCCTTCGAGGCGCGTCCGTGCGGCCGCCTCGCGGCGGGCGCGGAACGACTGCAGCGCCTCGGCTTCCGCACGCGGGATCTCGCCAAACGCCGGCGCCGGCGGTTCATGCCAGGGCCACTCGAGCACATGAAGCAGCGTGATCCGCGTTTCGCCGCCGAGCGAACCGGCGAGGAGAAACTCCAGCGCTGCCAGCGAGCAATCAGAAAAATCGACCGCGCACAGCACCCGCGCGGATGCGAGTGAAAAGGCCGGCGCACTGTGCGGCGGCACGGTCAGGACGGGACACGACGCCCTCCGCAGCACCTTCTCCGCGACCGATCCGAGCATGGCGCGGTCGAAGCCGCTCGCGCCGTGCGTCCCGATGACGATGAGGTCGGCATGCAGGGTGTCCGCCGCGGCGAGGATCTCGGTGGCCGGCCGGCCTGGCCGCGTCACGAGTTCGATACCGTCAGACCCGGCGTCGACCCCAATACGCGCCAGAATGGATTCAGACAGGCCGCCGTGACACGCGGTCAACTCCTCCGCTCGGTCGGTCCCGCTTTCAATCACGCGCAGCGCGGTCAGGCGTGCGCCGGTCCACCGGGCACAGGCCACGGCCTGCGCCAGCGCCATCAAAGACGGCTCGGACAGGTCGAACGGACAGAGGATGCGTTCGATGCGCGCGGCAGCCATGCGTCAGTTCCGCGTCAAGTCCGCGCGAACGTAGCGGCCGGTGTGGGTACAGCACAGGAAACCGCAGCTGACCAACTGATCCAGAAGCGCATGCGCATCGGGTGAGCGGAGCTGCCAGAGGCGCTCGACCTGTGGCTGCGTCAAGGAGAGTCCCGGCATTTCACCGTACTCGGCGCGAACGATTCGGCTCCAGTCGCCGACGCCGCGAGGGGAACCTGGCCCGTTCGACTCGCGTGCGTTCTGATCCACTGTGACGTTGAGTGTGTTCGCCATAAGAGTGCTCCTGCCGCCCCTCTGACGGCAAGAACAGTACCGCTTCGACTGTCGCCAATCCCCGCTGTTGTCCGACGCATGCCACTCGCGGCTGCGGAATTGTTCCCGTCGACAGTGGAATCTTCCAGGGGGACAGTGACCGCACACCAGCTCAGATTCCCCGACCGGGGTGCGATGACATTCGGCACAACCGTTGCCTCATGGGCCACCAACGACTTCGTCATCAATCGCCACCATCTTCAGGAGGAACCAATGACCGAGAAAGCCTGCAACTGGGAATCGTTCAAGGCCGAGGGCGCCAGCATCATGGACAAGATCAAGGCGCTCGTCCGCGAAGGCAACGTTCGACGTGTCGTCATCGAGCATGACGGGCGGACGATCGCCGAATTTCCGCTGACGGTGGGCGTCGTCGGTGCGGTGCTCGCACCGCCGGTCGCGGCCATCGCCGCCGTCGTCGCGCTGTACAAGGAATGCACGATCCACGTCGAGCGCACCGAGCCGGCCGCGGCCGATCCGGCGGCTCCGAAGGCCTCCGCGGCGCGCTAGGAGGCGTGGCCCTGTGCGGAGGACGCTACTCGTCTGCGGCCTTCTCTCGTCGCTGCTCTACGCCGCGATGTGCGTGTTCGTCGCGAGGCAGTGGGAGGACTACAGCTCAATCTCGCAGACCGTGAGCGAACTCTCGGCCATCGACGCGCCGACACGTGGCATTTGGGTGCCGCTTGGCTGCGTCTACGCCCTTCTGACCATCGCCTTCGGATGGGGCGTGTTCCGGTCGGCGGGGCAAAGCCGTGCGCTGCGCGTCGCCGGCGGTCTGCTCGTCGCCTACGGCGTCGTCTGCGCGACATGGCCGCCGATGCATTTGCGCGAGGTGCTGGCAGCCGGCGGCGCGACGCTGACCGACACAATGCACCTCGTCTACGCCGCCGCGGCGGTGTTGCTGATGCTGCTCGCCATGGGATTCGGCGCCGCCGGGCTCGGCCGGCGCTTCGGCCTCTACTCCATCGCCACCATGGTGCTGCTCGCCTTGTTCGGCGGCTTGACCAGCCTGGAGGCTCCGGGCGTCGACGCGGGTCTACCCACGCCGTGGATCGGGCTCTGGGAACGGATCAACATCGGCGTGTTCTTGCTGTGGGTGGTGGTGCTGGCCACGACGCTCCTGCGTACGCCGACATCTTTAGACTCCCGCGCCTCGGCGCGCCGCTCATGGGCACTGTTGTCGCCGCTGAACCAGAAGTGAGCCCATTGCGGGCGGGACCTTCGTTGGCGCGTCGGCGACCGCGGCGTCTCCTCATCGCGGCGCCGCCAGTCTTGCTGACAAGCATGTACGCCGCGTTTCACGTCCTCGTATGGCCGTTCGGCCTGCGTCTCGGCTACTTCACCGGCACGTTTTTCCCGATTCTTCGCGGGCCCTCGCAGATAGCGGAATAACTCCCACCCGCACGAAAACTTTCGCACCTCCATCGATGCCGAACGCCGCGATCGCCCAACAGGCGGCCGGCGCTGCGACGGCACGACGTCTGCTGTGCACCCTCACGCAGTTTTTATCCATCGACCAGGAGGAACCGACCATGTCAGGAACTCAGCGCTGGAGCGCCCACTCCTTCCTCGCCGTCGCCGCACTGCTCGCTCTCCCCATTGCCGCGGGCGCGGCTGAACCGGCCAAGCGGGTGACGTTCTCGAAGGACGTGGCGCCGATCTTTCAAGCCAAGTGTCAGTCGTGTCACGAGCCGGGATCGATTGCGCCGATGTCGCTGGTCACCTTCGAGGAGGCGCGCCCCTGGGCCAAGTCGATCCGCAATCGCGTCGCGACCCGCCAGATGCCGCCGTGGCACATCGACCGCAGCGTCGGCGTGCAGAAGTTCAAGAACGACATGTCGCTGACCGACGAGCAGCTGGACACCGTCGTGGCCTGGGTCGATCAGGGCGCGCCGCAGGGCGATCCCGCCGATCTGCCGCCCGTCCGCCCGATTTCCACGTCGCTGTACTGGCAGGCCGAACGCGACGGCTATGGTCCACCCGACATCGTCGTCAAGTCGGGCGAACAGACGATGCCGGCGCTCCATCAGGATGAATGGTGGCGGCCGCTCGTGGACATTCCGATCACCGAACCGCGCTGGGTGCGCATGGTCGAAATCCGCCCCTCCAATCTGCAGGGACGCAAAATCCTTCACCACTCGATCGCCTATCAGGTGCTGGTCCCGGAGAACGTGGACGCCGTCAACACCGGCGTCGGACGTGGCTTCCCCGCCGGCGGCAGCGCCGACGACCGCGTCAATCGCCGGCCGCAGCTGATGGAATGGGCGATCGGCAAGGGCTACGACCGCTACATGGACGGCACCGGCAAGCTGATCATGCCGGGCGAAAAGATTTCGTGGGACGAGCACATTCACGCGGCCGGCGAGGACATCACGGCCGGATCGGAGCTCGGGCTCTGGCTGTACCCGAAGGGCGAAGAGCCGAAGAAGCGGACGTACTTGATCGCCTTCAGCGGGCTCAAGGACGGACCCGGACGGCTCGACATCCCGCCGAACTCGATCGCCCACACCGAAGGATTCACGGTGCTGCGTGAGAACACGATCATCACCAACTTCCAGCCGCACTTCCATCTGCGCGGCAAGGCGATGCAGGTCGAAGCGATCCTGCCTGACGGGCGGACGCAGGTGATCAGCTACGTGGACAACTTCAACTTCAACTGGATGACGAACTACATCTACGCCGAAGAGGCGTCGCCGGCGTTCCCGAAGGGCACGATCATCCACGTCACCGCCTTCTACGACAACACCAAGGCCAACAAGAACAATCCCGATCCGGATCAGTGGGTCGGCTACGGCGATCGCACGGTCGACGAGATGGCGCACGCCTGGATGAACGTGGTCTATCTGACCGACGCCGAGTACCAGACCTGGCTGGCCACACACAAGCCGGCCGGCGCGGGCACACAGAACCAGTAGCGCGCGAGGAGAGACTCACATGAGACGACAGACCTTGCTTCAGTTCTGCGCGCCGCTCGCCCTGGTGGCGGGCGGCGCCATGCTCTCGGCGCAGACGCTCCTGCCCAGCACGCCGCCGAAGGGATTCGGCGCGAGCGTCACGCCGGCCTTCGAGGGCTGGTTCGACAATCCCGACGGCACGCACAGTTTTCTGATCGGCTACTACAATCGGAACACGAAGGCTGAACCCGACGTACCGCTCGGCCCCGAGAATCACTTCGAGCCGGGCAGCGCCGACATGGGGCAGCCGACGCACTTCCTCACCGGCCGCCGCTACGGCATGTTCGTCTACAAGATGCCGAAGGAATTCGGGAAGAACCAGAAACTGACGTGGGTGCTCACCGTCAACGGCGTCACGAGCAAGGTGCCGTTCTACATGAGCTCCGACTACAACATCACGCCGACCAAAGCGTCCGAGCAGGGACCGAATGGCGGATACAACCTGCCGCCCGTCCTCCGCTTCGCGGCCGCTGGTCCGGGTATCGCCGGTCCGATGGCCCACCCGGCGACCCCCGCGAAATCGATGAACGCGGTGGTCGGCGTACCGCTGCCGCTCAACTTCTGGGCGGACGACGATGCCCAGTACACCAGCGGCGCGAACAGCGAGATGCGCAACGCGCCGCCACCGGTGGAGTTGACGCTCTCGAAGTACCGCGGCCCGGGGAACGTCACGTTCGCGAGCGCGCGGCCGAAGATGGAAGCCATCAAAGGCGGCAAGCCGGAGGAGCCCTACAGCGGTTCAGCGGCCACCACCGCCACGTTCGATCGCGCCGGCGACTATCAACTGCATGTCACCGCCAACGACTACTCCGGCAACGGCGGAGGCGGTGCCGGATGCTGCTGGACGACTGCGATCGTGCAGGTGCACGTCAAGGGTGGTGCGCCGACGCCGACCGGCCACAACTGATGGCTCCGGCATCGACACCACAACAAGGAGTCTCTGTGCCGACGAATCAGATTCTGACCCTGCTCGCCGCCGCGGCGCTGATGCTTTCAGGATGCGGCGGTGCCAATCAGACGCCGCCGGCGCAGGCGACGGCGGCGTCAGCGACGACTCCGACGATTCCGGTCAGCATCAATGCGGTGATGGTGCGGGTCGTCGACCACGGCTCGCACCGTCTCTGGGACATCGAGAAACCGGAGATGATGCCGAAGAACGAGTCCGACTGGGAAACGCTCGAAGAGCACGCCACACAGGTTGCCGCGGCCGGAGCCTTGATTCAGCTGGAAGGTACCGGAGTCAACGATCGCGATTGGGTGCAGCAGCCGGAGTGGCGGAAGTGGGCGCATGAGGTCTCGAACGCCGGCCTGGCGGCTTTCAACGCCGCCCAGGCCCGGAACGTCCAGGGCGTGATCGAGGCCAACGGCCGCCTGGTCGACGCCTGCCTCGGCTGCCACGCCCGGTTCAAGCCAACGCTGCCCAGCGAGGGCATCGTCCATTCGCACGTCCACTAGTGGCCCTCACGGCGCCAGCGCCTCGGCCGCAAGGCGCTGCAGCGAATCGGGCTTGCCAAGCACCACCAGCTTGTCGCCGGGACGGATGGAGACGTCGGGTTCCGGGTTGAACTCCATCCTCCCGTCGGCACGCTGCACCCCGACGACGATCACACCGAACCGATGCCGGAGATTGGCGCTGACGAGCGACTGATTGGCAAAGGACGAGGCGGCGGCGACGGGCACTTCCTCGATGACCAATTCGAGATTGTCGGCGTTGGTGGCCAGTTCGAAGAAGTCGACGACCGCCGGCCTGAGGGCGGTCTGCGCGATCTGGGTCGCGCCGATCTGGTAGGGAGAGACAACGCGGGCCGCACCCGCCCGCTTCAACTTGGCGATGGCGTCTTCGGATTCGGCGCGAGCGACCACCGGTAGGTCAGGGCGAAGCACGTGAGCACTGAGCACGGTGTAGACGTTCTCCGCGTCCGAGCCCACCGCGGCGATGAGTCCGCGCGCGCGCGCGATGCCGGCTCGTGTCAACGTCTCCTCCGCGCTCGCGTCCGCTTCGATGACCAGCCGCCCTTCCTCGATCGCCGCCTGCGCCCTCGCGGGATCGCGTTCCACGACGACGAACGGCACTTTCTCCCTGGAGAATTGGCGTGCCACGGTCGTTCCGATGCGGCCGTAGCCGCAGATGATGAAGTGATTGGCGAGGCGTTCAAGCATGGCCGCCCGGCGTCGCCACTGAAAGCGCGCCGGCAGTCCCCTTTCAATGACGAGGGAAATGACGAGTGTGAAGGTGTAGAAGGCAGCGCCCACGCCGCCCAGGAGGAGCGCCACGGTGAAGACCTGCCCCGGCCGCGACAGCGGATAGACCTCGCGGTACCCAACCGTCGTCACCGTGATGATGGTCATGTAGAACGAATCCCAGACGCCCCACCCTTCGATCAGCGAGTAGCCGGCCGTGCCGGCCAGAACCACCAACGCGAGCACGAGCATCGCCAGACGCGGCGTCTTCATCGGTATCCAAAGCCCATCGGCGCGCCGCCGATTATCACCATCTCAGCTGAAGACCGCAAAGGCGGAGTCCGAGCGCGGCCATCCAGCATCGCTATTGCAGATGCTCGACGGTGACGTGGCAATGGCACTGATTGTGAGGGTTCATGTCCAAAGCAATCATCGGATTGACGCTGGTCGTGCTCAGCACCATGGCCGTATCGACGGAATTGGCCGCCCAAACGCGAGACGATGAGCGTGCGATTCCTGCACAAACAGATGCGGTGGCGCCGCCGGCCGAGCCGCGGGAGAACGAGCTCATCCGGCTGCCAGCAGATCAACCGGGCCCGGAGCCGGTGGCCAGGACCGGATTTCACGCCTACTTCTACAGCGTGGCCCATGACTTCGGCGCGATGCCCACGATGAAAAGCACCTACGCGGTGCTCGGCGGCGTGGGAGGGCTGGCGCTGACCGTTCAGGGGCAGGATCCGACCATGAACGCTCACTTCCAAGGCAGCAATACCGGCTTCTTCGCCGCGGGGCAGCACATCGGCCAGTCCTACACCATCGCTGCCGCGGGATTCGCAACCTACGTCGCCGGCCGACTCACGAAGAACGAAAAGGCGACCCACATCGGCATCGACGAGTTGCGGGCGCTGCTCGAAACCGAGTTGATCGTGCAGGGCATGAAATACGCGATTCGTCGCGAACGCCCAGATGGGACCGGCTACTCGTTTCCGTCCGGCCACGCGGCGGACTCGTTCGCGGCCGCAACCGTTCTGCAGCGACACTTCGGCGCCAAGGCGGCGATCCCGACCTACCTCCTCGCGTCATACATCGCCATGTCTCGCCTGCACGAGAATCGACACTATGTGAGCGACGTCATCTTCGGCGCCGGTGTCGGCTACATGGTCGGACACACCGTCACCCGCCACGGAAAAGGCAATTTCCTGGAGTTCGCCATGTATCCGATCGTGGTTCCAGGAGGGGGCGGCATCGCGTTCGTCCGGGTCGCACCGTAGCGGACGATCGGCCGGCCGCCGCGACTACTTGCAACCACACCCGCCGCTCTGCACGCCGAAGCCGCCGGCGGCGGCTTCGCGCGCTTCCTGCCAGTGGGCGGCGTATGCCGACGCCGACCTGTCGGCATCGAAGATCATGCAGGGGTCGGCGAGACGACCGCGCTGCCAGGGTTGAACCGTCGCGCAGCCGCCGCTGGCCAGCGCGACCAACAGCGCGGCGAACGCTGCCGCCCGTGCGGCGCGTCGATCGGTCGTCATGGTGCCTCCGCAAGAAGCTGACTGATTTCCGCCTGGTAGCGGTCGAGAATCTTGGTCGAGTAGCCGATGTGCGTGAATCTGATCACGCCTTTGCGATCGACGACAAACGAACTCGGCATCCCCTTGACGTTGAAGGCGCGAGGAGCCTCGCCCTTCGGATCGAGCGCAACCGGCATCACGTGCGGATGCTCCGCCAGGAACGCGTCTGCCTGCCGGCGGTCCTCGTCGACGTTGATCGCCAGCACCTCGAGCCCGCGCGCGCGTTCGGACTGATACAACGCGTCAAGGGCGGGAAACGACGCGCGGCACGGAACGCACCAGCTTGCCCAGAAGTCGACGACCAGGACGCTCCCTTTGTAGTCAGTGGCACGCACCAGGGTGCCATCAATGAGACGCAACGGGGTGTTGGGGAGCGTCGCGGGTGCGACCGCTTCAGTCCCGGCGAACGTGCTGACGACAATCCCGACCACGAGCGCTGCGCGAATCATTCTCACAAAAGCTCCAGGCAATGAGGACCGCGACTACCTCACGGGGACGCGAAGTCCGGCTGATGCAATCGCGGCTTCGAACCCGTTGTCGCTCCGATACCGATCATACTGAAAGGTCAGCGCCGTTCCCGGCGGCAACCCGAAGAGCCCGCGACGCGGCGAGAGCGCAATCTTCCCGGTATACAGATCCGACGCGAACGGCTCGAGACGAAAATCGGCGGTGAAGAACTGGGGCGTGCCGCTGTACTCCGGTTCGTAGAAATACGCGCCGGTTTGCGCCGACCGACGATAAACGGCGCCAGCGAGCAGCGCCGGCGAGAAATGGTGCGACAGCCCCACCGACCACGCGTTGGCGTGAATCTGCCAGTCGTCCGCGTAGCGCCGATAATCGGCCTCCAGATAGGTTTCAGCCGGAAGCGCCTGGCGCAGGCGGGCGGTCACGGTCTGTCGGGTTCGCACATCCGGCACATGGCCGAGCATGAGCGTGCCGCCGACATCGGCACGAAGAAACGGATTGTCCTGATAGCCAAGCAGGCGCGCGAATTCATAGCCAGCCTGGACGATCGTCAGCTTCGAAAGGACCTGGGTGAGCGACACATAGGCGTTATGGCTGAACTGATTCTCCCGCTGGACGGTGGGATGCAGCTTTGGTTGATTCAGCGACACGGTGTAGCCGCCCGCCAGCGTGGTGTTGTCGGCTCGAAAGTTGCGGGCGAGTGACGTCAAGAGCGTGGTCGAGCGGTAGAAGTTCTCCTGGCTGTAGGAGCCGCCAACCGTGAATTTGACGGCGTCGAACTTGCGCGTCATCGACCCGCCGGCCTCCTGCCGGCGGCTGTCCGCGCCGTCATGGTGGCAGCGGGCGCACGAATTCGACGCCGCCGAGATCGCATCGAGGCCGTAGCTGATCCGAAGGCTCGTCCGATCGGTGACATCTCTCGTGAAATCGACGGTCGGACTGAAGACCGAGACCGTACGCGAGTCCTGAAAGACATGCATCTGGACGTTGACCTCGTTGCCCTGCGCCCGTCCCAGGGTCACCGACGCAACCCACAGCGCGGACACGGCAGCGGCGGCGAGCACGGTGCGGCAGCGCATCATCGTCATTCTTCAGCGGCGCTCCGCTGCGTCGTAGACCACCATCCAGCGAAACACCAGCGCGGCACGGGCCGTGGCGTCGCCGCTGAAGTACCGATACATGCTGCCGCCAGGGGCGGACGTCACGACCAGCGGGCTTTGCGCGTCTCCGGGTCGCTGTCCGTCGAGCACGTCGGCGTACGACGCGACTGAATACCCGCCTTCGCGCTCGCGCGCCCCATGACAGCTGGCGCAATCGGCATCGAGAATGGGTTTGATGTCCTGAACGTAGGCCAGCGGTCGGGGGGCGAGCGACGAGGGGCCAAACGGAAAGCCCGGGTCGGACCGATCAGTCGCCCCTTGCTGCCGCACGCATGACGTGGTTGCCGCCAGCAGAACCACGACGCACGCGGCCGAAACGAACGGTCCGAGATGGTAGGTTGGCATTCGCAAAGACGCGGTTCGAATTCACACCCGCCTCCCCATCGACAAAGCAAACCTGATGCCGTCTTGTTGGCGTCACAGCGCGGAATTCCGGCGGACGCATACGATGAACTTATGCGTCGGCAATCCCGCTGACACTACAATCCCGCCATGAGAACAGGTGTACTGCCTTTGCTGATGGCCGGACTGGCGGTGACGAGCGCCGTGGCGCAGGATGCGAAGATCGAACGCGGCAAGTACCTCGTCGAAGAAGTATCCCGCTGCCAGGAATGCCACACGCCGAAGACCGAGAGCGGCGAGTTCGTCAAAGAGCAATGGATGAAGGGCGCCACGCTCAACATCACACCGTCCGGCACGATCGCAGGATGGCATCAGCGCTCGCCTGACATCACGTCGAGCAGCCCGTTGTGGCAGCGGTGGGGTCAGGACGGATTCGAGCGGTTCCTCCAGACCGCGAAGAACCCGCGCGGCGGCAAAGCCGGTCCGCCGATGCCCGCCTACACGATGAAAGCGGAAGACGCGGCCGCGATCGCCGCATATCTCAAGTCGCTGCCCTGAGGCGTCCCCGAGCGGCGCTGCGGATTGACCGACGCCGATCGATCACTGCGTCTGTCCGTACCGCCGCCGCATCTCATTCAGGATCTGTTCGGCCTGCTCTTCTGCACCACGCCGAATCCAGACGTGCTCCGGGCGATCCAGGATCGCGTCGATGACCGCGTTGACACGACGCCCGGCCTCGGCCCGGCCGGTACGCGCCGCGTCGGCCGTGATCGCGCGGGCCTGCGGCAGCAGCTTCATGTAAAACCGTTCCGCGACCTCGAACATGCCATGCCACTGGGTGTAGTCGGGTGCCATCATCGAGGCCCCCATCCGCGCGCGCCGTCCTTCGTGGTGCCAGAGGTAGTACCACGTCCACTCGATTTCTTCGTCGTACTGCGTCTTGCTGAGCAGCCCGTTCGACGACAGGGCGGCCATGATCGCCTGCCCCGGCTTCGCGAACTTCTCGTTGTACTGCACGACCACATCGTCGTACTGGCGATAAAACAGGTTGATGTGATCGGGCGTGTGGCAGTTCGAACAGACGGTCTTCATCCGATTGCGTTTGGCGTCGGCGGTATCCGCCGTTGCCGCCGCCCGCCTGGCCGGATCGGTCTCCACGACCACGTCGTGCGCCGCCGTGGTATCCATCACCAGACTCACGGGCGGACGATTCGTCCAGGAAATCCGTTCGCCGGGATCGTGAGTCGACGTCATCCCGTTCCTGAGATTGGCGCCCATGTGGCAGCTCGCACACGTTGGCGCGGCGCTGTAGTCGCGCCCGAGCACCCACGGCCGTGCGTCGAGATTCATCTCGGCGATCAAGTCGCGGAACGCGACGCCGTGTTTCGATTCCTCGTAGATCTCCTTCTGCGGGTGGTCCGGACCCAGATGGCACTTGCCGCAGCTCTCGGGTTGGCGGGCGCGGCGTGCCGAGAAGTCGTGCCGGCTGTGGCAGGCCGCGCACGAGCCGAGCGAACCGTCGAGATTGATCCGGCCGATGCCGGTGTTCGGCCAGCTGCTGCTCGCAAACTGCGGCCGGCCGCTGTCGTTCTTCGCGATCCGCCCCAGCGCCTCGCTGTTGGCCGGGACACCGCGATCGTCGGGCTGGAGGTCGCGCACGGTGATGGTCCCGCCGCTCGTCGCCTGGAGCGCCACGACGGATCCATGACACTGCTGGCATCCGGAGTTCGCCGGCGCGAGACCGTTCACCATCGTCACGGCTTTCCCTGGCGTCGGCGAATGCGGGCTGAACGGCGTTCGCGCGCCCTCAACGGTCTCGGCCAGAAAGTTGTCGAGCGACGCGAGAATGTTGCCGGCCTTCGAATGATGGCTGGCGGCGAACTCGGTCGCCTGCGTTGGATGGCAGGCCGCGCAATCACGCGGCGTGACGACGGTCGCGATCTGCGCCCCGTAGTGATTGAAGGCATCGGCATCCTTCGGCCCGGCCTTGTGGCAGTCGATGCAGCCGACGCCTTTCTCGGCATGGGTCGATCCCCGCCAGTGCTCGACGATGCCGACATCGACCTGCGTGTGGCAGTCGACGCATTGCCGCGATGACGCCGGTGGCGTGACGGCCGCGCGGCGTCCGCCAGACTCCTGCCGGCGGCGCGCCACCTCGAGCCACTGCACCGCCACGAGCGACAGCAGGAACAGCACCCCAAGCCCGCCAATCACCCACCGCTTTTGTTCGAGTGTCATACCGCTCCTCAGCACCGTAGACCGCGGACGCCGTCGCCTAATGCGCGACGAGCGCCTCCCACATCGTCAAGCCGATGATCGTCAGCGCGCCGACGACGCCGATCCAGACCGAGATCTCCGGATACTTGAACCGCTTGACCAGCCAGGCATCGATGAACGGCCAGACGAACATCGTGAACAGGATCAACCCCTGCGTCAGCACGGCCATCGTGCCGGAAAAGAGCTTCAGCCAGCGGAAGGCGACGTAGAAATACCACTCCGGCTTGATCACCTCCGGCGTGACCAGCGGGTTGGCGCGCGGCCCCATCTCCGCGGGGAGCAGCGTGGCGAGCGCGCTGAGGAGAATCATCAGCGTCAGGCCGATGATCAGCTCAGTGTAGAAGTGATCCGGGAAGAAGTTGAACTGCTTGGCGGGGCGATCGCGATCCGCGTCGAACTCGTGCTCGGTCACCCCCAGCATGCGCACCATGCCGATGTGCATCATCAGCACCAGGATCAGCGTCACGGGAAGAACCGCGCCGTGCAGGATGAAGAATCGCGACAGCGTGCGGTCGTTGTATGACGCGCCGCCAAGCAGCAAGTCCTTCAGCAGCGGTCCGACCAGCGGGATCGTGTCGCTGATGTTGGCCGCAACGGTCGCCCCCCAGAAGCTCAGTTGCTCGAAGACCAGGCTGTAGCCGGTGAAGCCAAGCATCAGCGTGCAGACGAGCAGCGTCATGCCGATCATCCAGTTCAGTTCACGTGGACGGCGGTAGCTCCCGGTGAAGAACACCCGCATCTGATGCAGGACGACCGCGGCAATCATCAAGGTGGCGCCCCAGCGGTGCAGCCCGCGGAGGTACCAGCCAAACTGCGCCTGCTCGGTGATGTAGCGCACCGATTCGTAGGCGGTCGACGCCGACGGCTGGTAGTAGAAGGCCAGCAGCACGCCGGTGACAATCTGCACGACGAAGAGATACGCCGGCGTCCCGCCGAGGGCGAACCACCAGCGCTTGAGGTGATACGGCACCGGCTCGTTGGACATCGCCGCAATCGAATCGAGCGAGATCGGCACTCGCTCGTCGAGCCATTGACGCGCGCGACTCATGCCCGCCGCCCGTCGCGCGCGCACGCCGCGCCGCGGGCCTGGCGCCCCATCGACAGCTCCTCGGCCGGCACGAGGATGTAGAGCAGGCCGGCGTCGACGGCCAGTTCGTACCGCGGCAGCGACTGGCCGGCCTCGAACGGCGGACCGCCGGTCGCCTTTCCCGAGGGATCGAAGGTGCCGTTGTGGCACGGACAGAAGTAGCGGTTGTTCTGCCCTTCCCACTTCACCTGGCAGCCGAGATGCGGACACGTGCTCGAGAGCGCCACCACGTCCGACACCGCGTTGTCCTTCGCGCGCCGGGTGATGTTCACGGTGCGGCCGTCCGGCGTCAGGTACATCAGCGTGGATCCGAGCTCGAGCGCATCGAGCTGGGTCACGAACAGGCGATGCTTGCGGCCGCGGTCGGCCGGCAGCATGAACCGCGCGCCGATCCAACCGAAGAATCCGTAGCCGCCCAGCAGGCCGGCCCCCATGAAGACCCGCGCGACCATCGCCAACACGCCACGACGCGGCAGCAACGGCGGCACCGTCTCGGGAGCGGGCGGAAGAGGAACGTGGGCCATGATCTAGAAGGGCGCGAAGCCCTGGGACGGAAAGCCGGGCATCGAGTGCAGACGATAGAGCGGCTCGGCATAGGCGAGCAGGATCAGCACGACGCCCACGACGGTCCAGAAACCGAACCGGTCCCAGAGCGACGGCCCCGGCGTCACCGGCACCAGCGATTCGGCATACTCGATCGGTGCCGTTTCGCCTCGCGGCGCGACGAGCATCGTGCCGACGATCACGAGCAGGAAGCATGCTGACGACAGCACGAGGATGACGCCGCCAATCGCCGAGAAGTTGACGTACGGCTGCCAGCTTGCCGCGACGGCCGATCCCGAGTACGCGCTGGTATAGATGCGGCGCGGCATGCCGAGCAGGCCGACGATGTGATTGGGAATGCTGAAACACATCATGCCGGCGAACCAGAGATACGGCTGCACCGTCGCCAGCGCCGGCAGGATCAACGCGCGCCCGGTCAGCCGCGGCAGCATCCAGTAGCTGACGCCCATGAACGTCAGCGCCACCGCCGTGCCGACGGTCAAATGAAAGTGTCCCTGGACCCACGCGGTGTTGTGGACCATCGCGTTCATCGCGTAGGCCGCGTTGATCGCGCCGCCGAAACCACCGAGCGCGAACGTCACCATCGACAGCGCCACGCCGGCAAAGAACGGATCGCGCCACGGCAGCGCGCCAATCCAGCCGAAGAGTCCTTGCCCACCGCGGGCCCGCCCCGCATTTTCGAGCGATGCGATCACGGTGAAAGCGGTGACCAGGCTCGGAAACATGATCGCGTAGGTCGTGAAGGTGTGGACCAGCTTCCAGCCGTTCGAGATGCCGGGATCGGTGAACTGGTGGTGGAAACCGACCGGCGTCGAGAACAAAATGAACTGCACGAAGACGACGCGAGTCACCGCGTCGCTGAACAATTTGCCGCCGGCAACGCGCGGAATGGTCGTGTACCACAGGACGTAGGCCGGGATCAGCCAGAAGTACGTCAAGGGGTGCCCGAACCACCAGAAGTACGTCCGCGCGGCAATCGGATCGATGGCGCTGACGAAACCAAGTGACCACGGCAGGATCAGCACCAGGACTTCAATCGCCAGCCCCGTTGTCGCCAGGATCCAGACGATGACCGCCGCCATCATTCCATGCGCGGCCAGCGGAATCCGCGCGTCCCGGTGCTGCTGCCGCCAGGCGCGATAGCTGAACACGACAATGGCCGACCACACCCAGGACCCGATGATCAGCAGCGTCGCCCCGATGTAGAAGGCCGGATGCGCTTTGAGCGGCGGATAGAACGTGTAGAGCACCGTACTGCTGCCCGACAGGATGGCCATCGTCGTGAGCGTGGTCCCGACGACCGCGCACCAGAAACCGCCCCACGCCCATCCGTGCGCGACAATCCGCCCCAGCGTCGACTCGACGACCAGGTAGCCGAGCGCCATGATGAAGAACGTGGTGAAGACGAGCGCCATCAGCACGCCGTGGGCGGTCACCGAGAGGTAGTAGAGGCTCGCCGATCCGAACGGCAGATCGATCCCGGCGCGAGCAAGCGCCTGCATCACACCGAGCAGCGACGCCACCGCAAAGGCTGTGACGGCCACCCAGAAATTCGACAGGACGAGACGCGTGCCGGCGGCGGTCACGGGCGATCCTCGACGATGACGGCTGCCTGCATCAGGTGATGGGCCAGGCCGCAGTACTCGTTGCAGACGACCAGATACTCGCCCGGCGTGTGGAACGTCGTGGTCGCTTCGCTGACGTAGCCGGGCGACACCGTGAGGTTCACGTTGGTATTGACGATCTGGAAGCCGTGCAGCACGTCGGCGCTGGTGACGCGAAACGTCACTGGCCGGCCGACCGGCACGTGGATCCGAAACGGACGAAATTCGTACATCGCGGCGCGGATCACCACGGTCACGCCGCCGTCGGCATCAGCCACGACGCCCGGCGTCGAGAACTCTCCGGACACCGTGAGCGCCGACGGATCGACCATCTCCGAGTGACTCGGCGGATGCGTCGAGCCGACCACCGCGGTGACGACGATCGCGGCGGTGAAACACACCAGCATCGCGGTGGCGGCCCACATCCAGTAGCGCTCGGAGGGATTGACGTGCATGCCGTCGCCTACGGCGCGTTCCTGGGCATGAACAGCCCGAAGAAGAACGCGAGCCAGCCGAGCACCACCAGCGCCCCGAAGACACTGACGATCACGACCGTGCCGCGCGGCGCGGCGGAGGGATCGTCAGCCATGTGCCGCGCCTTCACGACCCGCGAGCAGCTCGTTGGCCCGCGCCACCGCGGCGGCAACGGTCGGCACCAGGTTGGTCTCGCCGATCCGCGCGTGAAAGTCGGCGCGCTCCATCATCCGCGCCGGCTGATCGCGCATCCCGCACAGGATCAGCGTGCGGCCGCTGCGATGCAGCACCTCGGCGAGATGCTCGAGCGCGTGCAGACCGGTCGCGTCGATCGCCGTCATGTTTCGCAGCCGGAGAATGACGACGCTCGGAAGGTCGGCCAGGGCGCGCTCGAGATCCTGCAGCTTGTCGGTGCTGCCGAAGAGAAACGGTCCATGAATGCGGTAGACCGCCGCTCCGGCCGGGATCGGATGCAGTTGCAGGCTGTGCGCTTTCCCCTCTTCGACGTAGCTCTCCGTCACACGGGCGACGGTGGTCGTCGTCGTCACGCGGCGGATGTAGAGCAGCGCCGCAAAGATCATCCCGGCCTCGACGGCGACCGTGAGATCGGCCAGCACGGTGAGCGCGAACGTCGTCACCCAGACCACGGCTTCCGCCGCGCCAAGCCGCAGGATCTCCGGAATCTCCCGCCACTCCCCCATGTCGTACGACACGATCAGCAGAATCCCGGCGAGCACGGCGAGCGGAATGTGCCGGGCCAGCGGCGCCGCGAACAGCAGAATCAGCGCCAGCGTCACGGCGTGGGTAATCCCGGCCACCGGCGTGCGCGCGCCGGATCGCACGTTGGTCGCCGTGCGCGCGATCGCCCCGGTTGCGGGCAGACCGCCAAAGAGCGGCGACAGCACGTTCGCGACCCCCTGGGCCACGAGCTCGACGTTCGGATCGTGGCGATCGCCGGTCATTCGATCGGCGACCACCGCCGACAACAGCGATTCAATCGCGCCGAGCATGGCGACCGTCAACGCCGGCGACAGCAGCCGCAGGAACAGCGCGGGATCGACCCGCGGTATATGGATCGCCGGCAACCCGCTCGGCACGCCGCCGAACCGGGTCCCGACCGTCTCGACCGGCAACCCTACCGCCGCGACGGCCACCGCCCCGAGCACCAGTGCGATCATGCTGCCTGGAATGCGGCGCGCCCAGACGCGGAGCGTCAACACCAGGGCAACGGTCACGCTGCCCAGCATCACGGCGCTGACGCTGAACGTGCCCGCGTACGCCCACAGGACACGAACACGCCCGATGAAGTCGCCAGGGACCTCGGCGACGCCAAGGCCCAGAAGATCCCGGATCTGGGTGCTCGCGATCAGCACGCCGATCCCGTTGGTGAAACCGATGACAACCGGCCGGGGGATGTACTTGACCGCGGTGCCGAGGCCGGTCGCGCCCAGCACGATCAACAGAATGCCCGCCATGAGCGTGCAGACGAACAAACCGTCGAGGCCGTAGGTGGCGATGATGCCGGAAACGACGACGACGAACGCGCCGGTCGGCCCGCCGATCTGGACACGCGAGCCGCCGAGGGCCGAAATCGTGAAGCCGGCGACGATGGCGCAGTAGATGCCGTTTTGCGGCGGGACGCCTGATGCGATGGCAAACGCCATCGCCAGCGGCAAGGCGACGAGGCCGACGGTGACGCCGGCGATCAGATCAGCCGCGAGGGTCTGGAGCGAGTAGTCGCGAAGAGACGCGACCAGTTTGGGGAGCGGGGGGCTCCATGTCGATACGCCGGGGTCCGCCATGTCAGAGTCGGCGCAGCGGATTATTCCCCAAAAGCGCGAAATCTTCCCCGCTCACCGGCCCCGCGCTCACGAGGCCAGCTTCAGTTCGGCGGGCCTGGCGTCGTGCACCGGTGCCGCCGGCACGTCGGCATCGAGGTGGTTGATCGCGTAAATCAGCGACAGCAAGGCAGTTGCGGCGAACGTCCAGGCGAACACGGCGACGGCGTAGGCGGCAATCATGATGTCCCTCCATTGAAGACCGCGGGAAACATCAGCCTTTTGAGCAACCGTTGTGCCGTCGCCTGGCGGTTCAACGTCTCGGCGGCGTCAGGGCCTTCGACGCGCTCAGGCCGGTCCTGAGCTTTGCCGAAGGACGGCTTTACCCGGATTACTGCGGCATCTTCAGGATGTGCTCCGGGTCGACGCGGAAGACGATGTAGTCGATGCCGCCTTCGTCGATCTGGCTCCAGCCGTGGCCGACGCCAGCCGGGACGATTTGCATGTCGCCGGCCTTGAGCCGCGTGCTCTTCCCCTTCGGCGTCACGTCGCTGCTCGTGCCCGGACCGACGACCGCGGAACCCTCTTCCTTCTTCGGGTTCACCAGCGTGCCGGTGACCTGCGTCCCCGCGCCACGCGTCACGTAGTAGATCTCGGTGATCTTGTCGTGGCTCAGTGACCGCGTGCCGGCCGCGGCGCCGCCGGGGCGCGTCACGAAGGCGATCGCGACGTTGTACTTGCCCTGATCGGACACGCGCATCAGTCGATCGCTGACCGTCGTCCCCGGCTTGAGCGCTTCGAGGCCGCGCCTGGCGAACTCCTGCACTTCAGGCGTCAGCAGTTCGACGGAATCCAGTTTCGGCGCCGCGGCGGTCTGCGCCAGCGCCGGGGCGGCGATGGCCAGCGCGAGCACGCCCGCGCAGGCTGTCAAGATTTGCGGTTTCATCCTGTCTCCTGTGATCCGGCTGAAGCCGGACACCACCGATGTGCGAAAGCCGGACGCCACCTGCAATCCGGCTGAAGCCGGACGCCACCGATGTGCGACAGCCGGACGCCACTGATCACTACTGAGTCTCGAAGCGGATGTTCATGTAGGTGATCGACTTCGTCTCCTTCATCCCGTGCGGCACGCCGGGCGGGATGAAGATGATGTCGCCTTCCTTGATCACGCGCTCGATGCCGCCACGGATTGACGCACCGCTGAACTCTCCCGGCGCCGCACCCGGCTTCGGATCGACAAGCGTGCCGCCGGTCGCCACCACGCCCGACCCTTCGCGCACCACCCACACCTCGGTGATCTTGCCGTGCTGCAGCGCGGTCTCCGATCCGGAAATGTGCCGGACGTTGATGCTGAACGTGCCGCCGTCGAGCACGCGCTGGGTAATCAGTTTCTTGACGACCAGATCCGCCGCGGCATCGTCGAGCATCTTGTCCGGGAAATCGACCGCCCGATCCTTGGGCGCCCGCGGGGCGTTGGCGGTTTGCGCCGAGGCCGGCACGGCTCCTACCCAGATGGGGAGCACCAGCACTACTGCTGCAACGATTACGCGCACAGTCGTCCTCCTTCACACGCGCCGGACCGTCGACACAAGGGACGGCGTCTGAATGCCAGGTGGATATTACGTGAAATCCGGGTAAAGCTGGACGCCACACGGAGCGAGCCATCCGGCTAAAGCCGGACGCCACCGGAGAGAACTTCGGCTACGCTAGTGACGTGGCGGACCCGCGGGACGCATCGGATAGTGCGGTCAAGGAACGGACGGACACCAAACAGAAAGAGCCGCAGCTCTTCAAGGTGCTCCTGCTCAACGACGACTACTCGACGATGGACTTCGTGATCGAGATCCTGGAAACCGTGTTCCTCAAGTCGCCCGCCGAAGCCTACCGGATCATGATGCAGGTGCATCTGAACGGCAGCGGCCTGGCCGGCGTCTACCCCTTTGACATTGCTGAAACCAAGGTCGAAGCCGTGACCTCGCTGGCGCGCGGCGCCGGCTTTCCGCTGCGTGCAGCCATCGAAGAAGCCTGATGTTTTCCACGTCCGTACAGGTCGTCCTCAATATCGCCTACCGCGAAGCGGTGTCGCGCCGCCACGCGTATCTGACGCTCGAGCATCTCCTCTACGCCCTCGCGCACGACCCCGACGGCGAACGGATCCTCGCCGCCTGCGGCTGCGACCTGCGCCAGCTGCGGCGCGATCTGGATGCCTATCTGAAGGAGTCGATCGAGCAACTGCCGAAGGGGCAGGAACGCGAGCCGGAACAGACCGCCGCGTTCCGCCGCGCGTTGCAGGCCGCGATTCTGCACGTCCAGTCGGCACAGCGCGATGAAGCCGATGCCGGCGACATCTGCGCCGCCATTCTGCAGCAGCCGAAGACCTACGCCGCCTCGCTCCTCGCCGCGCAAGGCATCACACGGCTCGACGTCCTCGAATACATCTCCCACGGCATCAGCAAGGCGCCGAGCGAGCCGGCGGCGAGCCCCGCGGAGCCAGACGCCCGCGCCGGCACCGGCGACGACGGGCCGTCCACGGCGCGCGATCCGTTGTCCGCCTACTGCCTGAATCTGACGGAACGGGCCCGCAACGGTCAGCTCGACCCGCTCGTCGGCCGCACCGAGGAGCTGCAGCGGACGATTGAGATCCTCTGCCGGCGGCGCAAGAACAACCCGGTGTTCGTCGGCGACCCCGGCGTCGGCAAGACGGCGATGGCCGAAGGACTCGCCCAGCGCCTCATCGCCGACGACGTGCAGGAGCAGCTGAAGGGTGTCGAGGTGTTCTCGATGGACACCGGCGCGCTCCTCGCCGGCACCCGCTTCCGCGGCGACTTCGAGGAGCGTTTCAAGGCGGTCGTCAACGCGCTCCGGAAGCGCGGCAAGTCGATCCTCTTCATCGACGAGATCCACTCCACCGTCGGCGCCGGCGCGGTGTCCGGCGGCTCGATGGATCTCGCGACCATGCTCAAGCCGATCCTCACGGCCGGGGACCTCCGAGTGATCGGATCGACGACGTTCGAGGAATTCAAACAGGTCGAAAAGGACCGCGCCCTCGCCCGCCGCCTGCAGAAGGTCGCCATCGACGAGCCGTCGATCGCCGAGACCGTCAAGATTCTGTCCGGACTGCGCGGACGCTACGAAGAACATCACCGCGTGAAATACAGCGACGACACGCTCGAAGCGGCGGCCAAGCTCGCCTCCCGCCATCTTCGGGACTACCGTCTGCCTGACAGCGCGATCGATCTCATTGACGAAGCCGGCGCGGTCGTCCGTCTCGCGGCGCCGGTTGCGGCCAAAGATCAGGTCGTCGAGGTGGTGCCGGCGGACATCGAGCGCGTGGTCGCGCGGATGGCGCGCATTCCGGCACGCCAGGCGTCGGCGTCCGATCGCGAACGGCTGCGCTCACTCGAGGATTCGTTGAAGCGCGTCGTGTTCGGCCAGGACGAAGCGGTCCGCCTCGTCGCCCAGGCCATCAAGCGGTCACGCGCCGGCCTCAGTCAACCCGAGCGGCCGGTGGGCTGTTTTCTCTTCACCGGCCCGACCGGCGTGGGCAAGACCGAGCTCGCCAAGCAGCTGGCGTTGCATCTCGGCAACGAGTTCGTGCGCTTCGACATGAGCGAGTACATGGAGAAGCACGCTGTCGCGCGGCTGATCGGCGCGCCGCCCGGATACGTCGGCTTCGAACAGGGCGGACAGCTCGTCGATGCCGTGCGCACGCATCCCTACTCGGTCGTGCTCCTCGACGAAATCGAGAAGGCGCACGAGGACATCTACAACGTCCTGCTGCAGGTCATGGACCACGCGGCGCTGACGGACAACTCCGGACGGAAGGCCGACTTCCGCAACGTGGTGTTGATCCTGACCTCCAACGCCGGGTCGCGGGAGATGAGCGCGAAGACGATCGGCTTTTCGGAGCCGGTCGACTCGGACCATCAGCAGATCGGCGATTCGCGGCTGGCGAAAAGCCGATCGAAGACCGCCATCGAACGCGTCTTCAGCCCGGAATTCAGGAACCGGCTCGACGCGATCGTCACCTTCGGCCCGCTCTCGCCGTCCGTGATGGAGACGATTGTCGACAAGTTCATCATGCAGCTCGAGCAGCAGCTCAGCGAGCGCAAGGTGGCGATCACGTTGACCGAAGCGGCGCGGACCTGGCTCGCGAAGAAGGGCTACGACAAAGTGTTCGGCGCCCGCCCGCTTGCCCGCGTCGTGCAGAAGGAAGTCCGCGATCCGCTCACCGACGAGATCCTGTTCGGGAAGCTGGAAAACGGCGGGAATGTGACGATCGATCTCGCCGGCGACGCACTCACCTTTACCTGCGTCGAGCGCTAACTCATCCATCAAAAACAACAACGGGCGCTGAATACGGTGTTGACCGCACCGAACGCCGGTGCTACGGTTGACCACTTTTTTACGCTCGCGCTCGTCGCATCGACGTCTTTCGACAGCTCATACCACTAGACCGGCTTCATCAGCTCCGTTCAAAAGGAGAAGCCCATGCATAGTGCCGCTGTGATTCGACGAGTCCTCGTTCGCGCCTTCGCTGTTTCGCTCTTTGTTCTCCTGACTGCCTCCGCCGCCAGCGCCCAAAGCGCGATCAGCGGTAGCGCCCGCGATACCAGCGGCGCCGTCATGCCCGGCGTAACCGTCGAAGCCAGCAGCAGCGTCCTCATCGAGAAGGTGCGAACGGTCGTCACCGACAGTGAGGGCCGCTACAGCATCGTCGACCTGCGGCCCGGGACCTACCTGGTGGTCTTCTCGCTGCCCGGCTTCAGCAGCTTCCGCCGGGAGGGGATCGAGCTCCCTGCGAATTTCACGGCCACGATCAACGCGGAGATGCGCGTCGGAGCGGTGGAAGAATCGGTCACCGTCACCGGCGCATCACCAGTGGTCGACGTGCAGACCACCCAGCGAACGCACGTGCTCAACCGCGAACTGCTCGATTCGCTGCCGACCGGACGCAACTACTCCGGCCTCGCCGCGCTGATGCCCGGCGTGAAGATGTCGAACACCGACGTCGGCGGCAACCAGCAGATGGAACAGATCTACATGCGGGTCCACGGCTCGCGCCAGACTGATACCACCGTTCAAGTGGATGGCATGCAGCTGAATAGTCTGATGAGCGACGGCCAGGTGCAGGCGTACTTCAGCGACGCGGCCAACGCCGAAGTCAGCTATTCAACGGCCGGTGGCGGCGCCGACGTCTCGGCGGGCGGCCTCCGCATCAACATGATTCCCAAGGAAGGCGGCAACCGCACCAGCGGGGCGTTGTTCATCGGCGGAACCCGGGAGGAATGGCAGGGCAACAATGTCACCGCCGAACTGGAGGCCCGTGGCGTCACCAGCGGCGACACCGTTCAGCACGTGTCCGACTACAACTTCGCGATCGGCGGACCGCTCCGGCAGGATCGGCTCTGGTACTTCACCACGGTGCGCCGGATCGCGACCGACGAAGTCGTGGCCAACAACTTTTTCAGAGACGGCCGGCAGGGTTTCTTCACCGGCGGACGGTCGGGCGTCGAGGATCAGTGGATTTTCAATCTGATGGGCCGCCTGACGTGGCAGGCCTCTCCGAAGGTGAAGATCACGTCGTACTTCGATCGCTACCCGAAGTTCAAGGGGCACGAGATGGGTGCGCTGACGGATCCGGACACGGCCGCCCGCCGCCGCGATTGGGAGCATGCGCTCTACTACACGACACAGACGAAAGCGACTGCCGCGCTGACGAGCCGCCTGCTCATCGAGGGCGGCTACTCAAGCAACGTCGAGTACTACACCGGCCGGTATCAGCCGGGCATCGAACAGACGCGTGGGACGCCGCAGTGGTATGCGCAAACGGGTCATGAAGAGCTTGTCGGCTACGGCACCATCACGCCATACCGCTACTGGAACGGCATCAACACGCCGGCCAACGGTACCGATCCGCGCAAGCACGTGCTGTCCGGGCTGCTGTCGTACGTGACCGGCACGCACGCAGTCAAGACTGGAGTTCAGTGGGGATTCGGTCCCTACATCACCCGCGGCGACCTGAACGGCGACCTCATTCAGCTGTATCGCAATAACGTGCCGGACAGCGTGCGCGTGTACAACACGCCGCGAGAAGCCAAGGAAGTCCTCAACGCGGATCTCGGGATCTTCGCGCAGGATTCGTGGCGGATCCAGCGGCTGACGCTGAACTACGGGATCCGGTTCGAGTATTTCAACGGCCAGATCGCGGCGCAGGATGCCCCCGCGGGACGCTTCGTACCGGCTCGCCACTTCGAAGAAATCACCTGCATGCCGTGCTGGTTCGACGTGACGCCGCGCCTCGGCGTGGCCTACGACCTGTTCGGCAACGCGAGAACCGCGTTGAAGGGCAGCATCAACAAGTACATGGCTGGCCAGACGCTCGGCTTCGCGCAGCGCTACAACCCGTTCTCGTCCCAGAGCGACGTGCGGACCTGGAGCGACACGAACCGGGACGACGTGGCGCAGGATAGCGAGATCGGACCGTCCAATAACGCGCGGTTCGGCGAGGCCGTGCTGACCAGACGGCCCGGAGACGGCATCGGACGTGAGTATGACTGGGAATACAGCGCCGGCGTGCAGCACGAACTGATGCGCGGCGTCGCGCTGACGGCCTCGTGGTACCACCGCGATACCTACAACATGGTGCAGAGCATCAACGGCCCATTCACGCGGGCGGACTACACGGTCCTGAACGTTGCGAATCCGCTCGATGGTTCGAACATCCCGGTCTACAACCTCAATCCAAGCTTGCGTGGACAAATCGACCGCGTCGATGTCAACTCCACCGACAGCAACCTGCGGAGCTTCTCCTACACCGGGTTCGAGTTTGGCGCCGCGGCGCGTATCCGCAACCTCAATCTGTTTGGTGGCTGGACCGTCGACCGCACCGTGCTCAACCACTGCGACGAGCTCGAGAACTGGGGCAACCTCAATGCGGTCTACTACGACGCCAGCGCCCAGAACTCACAGCAGCCGAAATCGGACTTCCATTATTGCAACCAGTCCGAGATCGGCATTCCATTCCTGAGCGAGTACAAACTCTCGGGCTCGTACCAGTTGCCGTGGCAGTTCCAGATCAACGCGGCGTTCCAGAGCTATGCCGGCGCGCCGCTGCCGACGCGGTGGAGCATCGGCCGCACGACCCGCTACGCGGCTGACTGCCTCGGCGCGTGCACGCCCGGGGCGCTGGTCATCCCGAACATGACCGCAACCACCTATGTGCTTGATCTGACGCCGCCCGGCAGCGCCTTCTACGAGCGGCTGAATCAGCTGGACCTGGGGCTGCGAAAGATTTTCAGGATCGGGAGATATCAGTTCTCCGGGCAGATGGATATCTTCAACGCCACCAATTCGAGCTATATCAAGGCGCAGACGACGACGTTCGGGCCTTCACTGGGCCAGGTGACGTCGACGCTCCAGCCGCGCACGATGCGGCTGGCGCTGCAGATGCGGTTCTAAGAAAAGCCGAAGACACGCGAGAAGAGCGTTTTACAACGAGACCGCCGAGCGCGCAGAGATCAAACAGTCCAAAGACCTCTGCGATCTCTGCGGGCTTCTATGAAGCGGCTCTCCACGTCAATGCGTTTTCGATGATGCGT
>CAZOAZ010000014.1:0-121037 GCA_964577955.1 uncultured Bifidobacterium sp.
CGCCAGCAGGATGGCCGCCGGCGAGTTGATCGTCATCGAGGTCGTGATTTGATCGAGCGCAATCCCCTCGAAGAGCCGCTCCATGTCGGCGAGCGACGTGACGTTGACGCCGCACTTCCCCGTTTCGCCGAGCGCGAGCTCGTGGTCCGGATCGCGGCCCATGAGCGTCGGCAGATCGAACGCCACGCTCAAACCGGTGCCGCCGGCCGCCAGCAGCGCCTTGTAGCGGGCGTTCGTCTCCTCGGGTGTACCGAAGCCGGCGAACTGGCGCATCGTCCAGAGCTTCCCGCGGTAGCCGGAGGCGTGAATGCCGCGGGTGTAGGGAAAGACGCCCGCCGCTTCGGTGGCGTCCGGCTTTAGCCGGATTTCACCAGTGGCGTCCGGCTTTCCGCCTTCGCCGAGGGTACGGCGGACACCCAGCCGGATATCCTCCTCCGTGTACAGCCGTTCGATGGGATGCCCCGAGATCGTCGTGAACGACGCCGCGCGCTCGGGAGCTTTCTTCAGCGTCGGCTGAAGCGTTTCGCGCTCCCAGCGCTGCCGGTCGGTGTCGGCCGTCGCCTTCATCGGAAGTTTCATTATATTAGGAGGCCTATGTCGACCAATGGACCGATCTTCGGTGCGATGCTGCAGGAATTCGACGGTGCGGCGCGCCTCCTGAACCTCGAACCGGGCATCTGGAAGATCCTCACGCATCCCAAACGCCAAATCACCGTGTCGTGTCCGGTCCAGATGGACAACGGCGAAATCGAAGTATTCACCGGATACCGCGTCCAGTACAACGTGACGCTCGGCCCGGCCAAAGGCGGCATCCGCTACCACCCGGGGGTGACGCTCGATGAAGTGACCGCGCTCGCCGCGTGGATGACGTGGAAGTGCGCGGTCGCGCACATCCCGTTCGGCGGCGGCAAGGGCGGCGTCATCTGCGACCCGACCCGGATGTCACGCCGCGAACTCGAGGCGCTCACCCGCCGCTACGTCGCCGAGATCATCGACGAGATCGGCCCGGAGAAAGACGTCCCCGCACCCGACGTCAACACCAACGACCAGGTCATGGCGTGGGTGATGGATACCTACAGCATGCACGTCGGGCACACCGAGACCGCGGTCGTCACCGGCAAGCCGATCGAGCTTGGTGGCTCGCTTGGCAGCCGTGAAGCGACGGGCCGCGGCGTGATGATCGCGACGCGCGAGTCAGCCAAGCATCTGGGCTTCGACATGAAGGGCGCGACAGTCGCCGTCCAGGGGTTTGGCAACGTCGGATCGATTTCCGCGCAGCTCATCGCCGAGCAGGGCGCCAAGATCGTCGCGATCTCGGATTGGAAAGGCGGCGTCTATAACGCCAAGGGTCTCGACCTCGCCAAGCTCACCGATTTCGTGCAGCAGCACAAAACCGTCGCCGGCTTCCCCGGCGGCGAGGCGCTGTCGAACGACCAGCTGTTCAAGCTCGAAGTGGACGTGCTGGTCCCAGCGGCGCTCGAAAACCAGATCACGATGGAGAACGCGCCGGGCATCAAGGCCCGGGTCCTCGTCGAAGGTGCCAACGGCCCGACGACGCCGGACGCCCACAAGCACCTCCACGAACGCGGCGTGTTCGTCGTCCCCGACATCCTCGCCAACAGCGGCGGCGTGACGACCTCGTACTTCGAGTGGGTGCAGGATCGCTACGGCTACTTCTGGACCGAGAAGGAAGTGAACGAACGGCTCGAGGTCAAAATGTGCGAGGCGTTCAATGCGGTCCTGCAGACGTCGCTGAAGTACAAAGTCGACTTGCGAACCGCGGCCTATCTGGTCGCGATAAACCGCGTGGCGACGGTGACGAAGCTTCGCGGCATGTACGCGTAGGGCATGATTTCAATCAGCGTTTGAAGTCTTCGTGATCCAATTCAGCTGACTCGGTTCCATCCTGTTCTTTCGCCTACACTCGTCCGCGCGGTAGTTTAGTTTGCTTGTCGATCGCCGGCGCTATTTTAGCTTCGCACCCTCTGCCTAAAATAGCGCGCGTTGGGCGAGCAGGTGACACTGGGCAACTACCTGGATTGAATGAGGAGCATGACGATGCTACCGTCGCAGCCTTGCACACGAAAGCGCGGGGGCGGTAGCCATGACGAAGCGACGCGGGTCAGTCGGCAATCCTGACCTCGAAGCTCGCTCGACGGCTTCGAGGTGACCAAGGAACGCCGACGCCGGCTGGGTGCCGCTACGATGACAGCATCTCGTCCAGCCGGTCGAGACAGCGACGAAGGCTGGGCGACCTGGCAGCGGCGACGTCCGGACGCCACCCGTTCTCGCCTTGAGCGAACTCGATGATCCGGGAGGCGTAGGCCGGCCCGACGCGGCGGCCGGAACCAGGACGCGGTGTCATGTCCTGGCGAATCGCCTTTCGTCCCGACTGAGCCGCCAACTGAACGAGCGTCGTCTTGGCGTTCGGCAACGCATCAGGCGCCAGCGGGATGCGGTTTCTTCTGACGGAAAAGAACGTCGAGAACCGCTCCGCGTCGGCCAGGAGCCACGACTCCATCTGGCGCACGGCCACCCGAAGACACATGTTTCTCGAACGGCGCGGCAGCCAGTCGGCGACGAGCGCGCCCGCGCACGGATAGTCATCGTCCAGATCGACGAGCACCAGCCACAGCGCCCGCTCCGCCGCTGCGTTGTAGCCGGGAAGCGCACGACGAAGGTTCGGCTTGCCGTGCTGCACCTGCAGACGGTGCACCGTGCCGCCGCGGCTCTCGATCATGCAACGGAGAATCGGTTCGTCCGTGATCCCTTCCACGGCGCCCGACACGAAGGACGGCGGCATCTACTCTCCAAAGAGCGCGAGCTGTTCGGCGCGCGACGGCCGAGTGAGCGGCATGACCGCTTCGGCCAGCGTGGATCCGCCTTCGAGCAGCGTCTTGATCTCCTTGAAGCTCGCCGCCGTCCGCACCTCGGTTCCCTCCGGGCCTGGAATCAAGAGGAGGACCTCGTCGAGTCCGATCCCTTCGTCTTTCAGCAGATCCGTGGAATGCGTGCTGGTCAGAACCTGACGTCCCGAGCGCCGGAGCATGCGCGCAAACATTTGCGGCAGAAACCTGACGACCTCGGGGTGAAGCGACAACTCCGGCTCCTCCAGTAGCAACGGTCCGCCATCGTCAACAATGGCCCACAGCAAACCGAGGAGTCGAAGCGTCCCGTCCGAGAACTGTTCCTCCGTCTGCCACGCGCCTTGTGGCCGCCAATGCTCGTAGCGGCCACGCAGGTGCGGACTCCCTTTGGCGTCCCGAGACAGCTCGAGCTCGGACAACTGCGGAACCGCGACCCGGAGGGCGGCGGAAATCCGCAACAGTCTTGCCTTCAACGTACGATCGGACGTTTCGGCGAGCCGCTCGAGAAAATCTCCTCCGTACGGATCGTTCGTGTGACCGACGGATCGATCCGGCTCCCTGACCAGTTGCGGAACGATGTGGAGGTAGCGGATCGACGCGAAGACGTCGGCAATCGGCCTGAACTCTTTGTTGACGTTCACCTGTTGCAGGTAGGTCTGGCTCAACCGCTCGGGGTCGTCCTTGTCGGCGGCGTCCGGCCTTTGCAGTAGCGTTCGTTGGTTTCGTTCGACGCGCTCCGACTTGATTTGAGGCCGGTGCTGCTTGTCGTGGCCCAACGCCAGTTCGTAGCGCCACGAGTCGCCGTCCGCACCGCCCAGTGCCACCCTGATCACGACATTGGGAAATTTTCTGACCGAGAGTGAGCGCAGCTTCGAGATGCCCTGACGCTTTCGGACCGCTTCCTCCAGACCGCCGCCCACCGAGACGATGTCGTGAAGAAAGCGGAACGCATCGAGGAAATTCGACTTCCCGGCCGCGTTCGGGCCGACGACGAAGACGCGCTGGGCGAGATCGACGTCGGCCGAACCGAAATTTCGCCAGTTCTCGAGATGGACGTGGGTAAATCTGAGGGCGGAACCGCCGCGGCGTGAGCCGTTCATCGTGGGCATATGATGCCTCACTCGACCCGCGCGGCGCTGGCGATCGAGCAGGGTGCAGCATTATTGCCCAGATCGACGAAATCGGAGGTGCCGGAGTCCTCCGCGGACTCCGCGAGCTGCGCGTTCAGCGTGACATCCGAGAATGCCGATGCTTACCTGGACGCGATGAACCGCGTGGCGCCGATGGGACGGGGCCGCGTCGCGGGCGTGTACGGACGGGGACGATCGAGCATGCGCAGGTGAACGAGGCGCCAGTCGCGCGAGCTCACGACCGACAGCCAGCGGTCCGGCGGATGCCGCGGCACGCGCCGATTACTTGAATCGCCGATGGTCAATGCCATACCTCCGCACGCGATAGTTGAAGATCCGTTCGGTCGTGGACAGCAGCCGCGCCGCCTTGGCACGGTTGCCGCGGGCGCTCTTCAGCGCATCCTGCAGCGCGTCGCGCTCAAATGCCTCGAGCGACTCCTTGAGCGACGCGGTCTGACCCGTCCCTGACGCCTCGGCGGTCTGCAGCGTCGGCGGCAGGTGATGGCCGTGAATGACCTGCGCGTCGCAGACGACGACGGCGCGCTCGATCACGTTGGCGAGCTCGCGCACGTTACCCGGCCAGTGGTAGCTGGACAGCATGTCGATCGCGGCGGTGGAGATCCGCTTCACCTGCTTGCCGTGCTCGCGCGAGAAGCGTTCGAGGAAGTGATCGGCAAGCAGCAGCACGTCCGGCTTCCGCTCGCGGAGCGGCGGCACGAAGATCGAAAAGACGTTGAGGCGGTAGTAGAGATCCTCGCGGAATTCGCCGGCGGCAATCGCCTTCTCCAGATCCTTGTTCGTCGCCGCAATCAGCCGGATGTTGGAGCGGATCGTCTCCGTCCCGCCCAGCCGCTCGAACTCGCGCTCCTGGAGAACACGCAGCAGCTTCACCTGCGTCGTCATGTTCAGCTCGCCGATTTCGTCGAGGAAGAGCGTGCCCCCTTCCGCGACCTCGAAGCGCCCCTTCTTGGCGGCGTGCGCGCCGGTGAACGCGCCGCGTTCGTAGCCAAAGAGCTCGGACTCGATGAGGTCCTGCGGCAGCGCCGCGCAGCTGACTTTGATGAACGGCTTCTTCGCACGCGGCGAGTTGTAGTGAACCGCGTGCGCGATCAACTCCTTGCCGGTCCCTGATTCGCCGCGCAACAGGACCGTCGTGTTGGTGCGCGCGACCTGGGCAATCTGCTCGTAGACCTGCCGCATCGGACCGCTGGTGCCGACCAGGTTTGAAAACTCGTAGCGCTCCTTCAGTTCCTGGCGCAGATGGGTGTTCTCGTCGAGCAGCCGCTGCTTGTCCGCCTGAATCAGGCGACTGATCTTGACCGCTTGAGAGATCATCGATCCGACCACGCCGAGGAATTTCGCGGTGCGGTGGTAGTCGCGGTCGGCCTTGTAGTGCAGGTCGACACTGATCGCGCCGATCGTGCGCCCCTCGACGGCAATCGGCGCAGAAATGTAGGTCAGTTCCTGATCCGACAATTCCGGGCGATCGGAGGCGCGGTTGAGGAACTTGGGTTCGCGGCTGACCCGTGGGACGACGACCGGCTTCCCGGTCTGGACGACCTGTCCGGTGATCCCTTCGCCGACCCGGTACCGCACCCGTTTACCGGGCGCAATCGCGCCCGACGAGGCCTCGAGCTCGACGTCGCCGGTCGTGTCGTTCAGCAGAACGACGGTGCTGCGCACGGCGCCGTGATGGCGCTCGAGGATCTCGAGCACGCGCTGCAGACCTTCCTTCAGATCGAGCGTGGCCGACAGGGCCTGGCTCGCTTCGAGGAGCGTCGACAGTTTCCGCACTTCACCAGCGTGGGCTTCGGCCGGCTCCATCCACTCCGCAACCGGTCTCGACGACATAGGGTCACCAGGGCAAACGCATTCGCGTGTCGGTCTACCGTCGACCGAAGCAAACCGGGTTCCATGGCGACGGCGGGCGACGACCATGCCGAATCGGCTGAAACGCGCCAGTTTTCAAGGCTTTTGGCCGATCCGCGCCCGCGGCGGCCAGAACATTTCCGTAGGAACTACCGGGTCGGCTGCACAAGTTTGTCTGAGCGGTTTTCGCCGCGCCGCATTTCGCGGAGCACGACGCGGCCGGCGTTGACCGCGCGAATGGTTTCGACCGCGTTCCCCCTCGAAAACCAGCTGCCGATGCCCCGCACCGCGGCCTTGTGGACGTCGACGCCGTCCAGTTGTTCGACGACATGCTCGAATTCGTGCGCGATCCACAGCTCCATGTCGCTGCCCGGTCCGATTTCCATCCGAACGACGATCAGACCGGAACGATAGCGCCGGATCGTCGACCGCGCCCGCAGCGTGCCGTCAAAGCCGCTCGGCGTGACGCGCGCCGTCAGAATGACGGGCGCGTCGAGCAGCCGCTGGTATTGCTGGCGAAACGTCGGCGACAGTTCGAGCATCGCGGACACCGCGCGCTGAACCTCCGGCTCGAATTGGATGCGTTCGGGAGCACCGACCAACGCCTCCGGATCGCTGGCAGCGGACATCGACGCGCCGCGGAGACACACGAGAACGAAGAGGATGACGACTTTGAGCGACGAACCGGACTGGGTACGCATAACGGCCACTCCTGGGGGAGATGACCGTCAGTAGAGCAAGACTGGCGCCCTGAGGTTTTCAGCGGTTTAGCGCGTGATTCCTGACAAACCTGTCGATTTTCCCAACCGCGAGCAACAGGAGCGTCGGAATTCTGCCACCCGACGTCCTGGACCCTCTACGGCGTAATTCTGAAGGGCAGGCTGTCGAGGACCTGATTGGTGCCGGCGCGGGCCGCGATCTCAATCGTGTAAATGCCGGCCGGCAGCCCCGCCAGCAGGATGTCGAACTGGTAGAGACCCGGCCGCTGCCCGATCGGTTGTACCGAGAGATCGCGCAGTCGGCCGCCGAGCGGGCTGACCAGGCGCGCCGTGACCGTCGCCGCATCCGGCGCCGACACCGGCACGCGAATCAGCAAGCGCTCCGCGCGGCTGAAGGCCCGGGCGGCCACCGGTGCGGCCTCGAGGTTGTTGCTCAGGGTGGCGAAATCGCGTGCGGTCCGCGACCGGAAGAACTGCGCCGATCCAATGGTGACCGCACCGCTGAACCTGGTCAGCGTCAGGTCGCGCACATCGCGATCGATCACCTTCCGCCCGGCGTCCTCGATGCTCATCTGAATCAGCAGCCGCGGCGCGGTGGTCGCGAACGTCGCCTGCGACTGGCGGCTCAGACTGGCGTCGGCGGGAACGCCCGCTGACGGCAACACGACGCCTTCGAACACGGACTCACCGTCCGGCGTCATCGCCGAAAAGGTAATCCGCTCCGGCCGCCCCGGGTTCGTTCGCTCGCCAGGGATCCGCGGCGCCGGTTCCCAGACGAAATTGACCTGCGTCTGCCCGTTCTCGTCGCGCGACATGCCGAACCAGGGACGGATCATCGTACTCGTGCGTCGCGGCACCAGGTTCACTGGCGAGACGGGAGCCGCCGTGAACATGGCCGCCGGCTCCAGCTCGAGCGGTGATTGAGACCAGTAGCCGCGGCGCGCCCGCAGCGTCACGCCCGGCCGGCGCACCGCGGTCGACACCGGATGCAGCCGGCCATCACGGCGCTCCGACGACGGTTCGATCGTCAGCACGTAGTACCCGCTCGCGTCTCGGCGCATGCGCTCGAGCGCGTCCTCGGGTCGTGGCGAGGAGACCCACGCTCCGTTGGTCTCCTCGGCGAGACGCACGAGTCCCTCGGCAGACGCCTTCGCATCCGACGAATCGGGTGGCGGATCTGAGGCTCGCGGATCGAGCGGATACAGCGCGACACGATGGCGATTGGCCGAAATCGCAATTCCGGTGAATCCCGCGACGAACTCCTCGCCGCGCCGCCGCGGCGGCTGGAAACCTTCGCTCAGCAGCAACACCGACTTGCGCGGCTGCGGGAGCCGTCCAAGCTGCGTGACCAGGGCGCTGAGCGCGTTGGCCGAGATTTGGGCGCGCGACGCCTCGGCCCGACCCGGAGCGGTGGCGATGAAGTCGCGCTCGAACGCCGATCGCGGGGTGTAGTCGCCGCGGCGTGGCGCGAACGCGGCGATGGCCGCGGCCGCCGCCTCGCGATCGGCGCTCACGCGGATCGACAACACCGAGTCGAGCGGTTTGAGGACCGCGATCAGATCCGACGGGCTCAGCGCCCGGACGAACTGCACGAGCGCGTCGCGGGCGCGGTCGGCACCGGGGCCCGGCGTGACGTGAAAGTCGTCGAGGAAGAACGCAAAGACGCGGGCGTCGGCTTCAGTCGCCGCGGTGGGACGGATGAATCGGAGGTCGCGAACGGTGACCGGCGTTCCGTCTTCGGTGACGCCGAAATCGGCCGCGGTCAACGTCGTCACGTCGGCGCCGCGCGCGTCGGTGGCGATGACATCGAGCAGCAGCGGGGCCCGATCGGCCGCCGTCAGCGTGACCGCCGCGAGGGCGACTGCCGACGCCATCACCGCGGCGCGCATGTCCGTCAGCTCGTAATCCGGAAACCGACGACCGAGGTGACCGGATGGTCAGCGCCCGCCGCGCTGATTTCCACGAGGTATTCGCCGGGCGGGAGCACGGTCAGCGCCACATCGACGTCGCGGGCGTTGGCGGCCGCCGACGGCGAGGTCGCGAGATCGGAGATCGGCTGCCCGGATCGATTGAGCAGCTTCGCCGTGAGAGCCGGCGCCTGTCCCGGTCCATACGCCGTCACACGAATGAAGATCCGATCGGTCCGCGTGAATTCACGCGCCGCCGTCGGCGTCCCCTTCGGGTCCGCCTTCAACTGCTGATAGTCGCGCTGCGTCCGTGCGCGGAACAGTTCGGGTGTGGCGAGCGCGGTATCGGGCCCGGTCAGGTCGGGGACGACCAGCTCGCGCACTTCCGAATCCAGGACCTCGGCCTCCGCGTTCTCCACCGACAGACGCAATTGCACCGGACCGGGCGGCGCCTCGAACGAGATGAGTGACGATGGCGCCGTCGCCGCAGGATTTTCCGGTACGCGGCCGCGATAGTACGGCGCGCCCGACGGACTGACCGCGGTGACCGCGACCCGAACCGGCTTGTCCCCGGGCCGGCTGCGCTCGCCCGGCGTCGCCGCCACCGGCTCCCACAAGAAGGTGACGCGCGTCTTGCCGTCGGCGCCGCGCGCGGTGCCCACCCAGCTGCGAATCACGCGCGACCGCGACGGCGCGGCAATGGCATTGAGCGCCGACGAATAGGCCTGCGGCACTTCCGGCTTGGGCGGCGCCAGGACGCGGGCGGCGTCCTGCGCGGTGAACGCGTAGTAGCCCTTGCGGGCGCGGACCTGCATGCCCGGCTTCTTCACCGTCACCTTGATCTCGTGAAACTTGCCGTCGGTATTGGTGAACGTCGAGTTGTAGCCGAGCAGATAGTAGGCGCTGCTGTCGCGCACGATCTGCTTCATCCCCATCGTCAGATCGTTGCGGTTGATGATCGCGCGGCCGTCGGTCTCGACCGCCAGCGTCCGCAGCGTCTGCAGGCTGGAACTCAGATACGCGCTGTCCTGCCCCAGGGTGACGTTCTGCTCGATGCTGAACTCCGCGGCGGCCAGGCCGCGCGGATCGACGGCGTAGATCGCGACGTTGTTGCGGTTGGCGAGCGTGAAGATCTCGCGCAGTTCGTCTTCCATGTCGACGCTGGCCGACCACTGCGCGCGCTGCTCGTTGATGTCGTTGGCGGGCACGGCGGCCGCGGTATTGCCGACGCCGGGAATCGCGGCCATCTGTTCACGCAACTGCGGCGGCAAGAGCGCGGTATAGCCTTCGCTCACCAGAATCAGGGCCTTGCGCCCTTCCTTGAGACCGCCGAGATGGAGGATGAAGGCCTTGATCGCCGACATCGAGATCTGGTTGCGAATCTGCTCGACGGTCGTGGTCGGATAGTAGGCGTAGCGCTCTTCGAGCTCGTTCCTCGGCGTGTAGTCGTACTTCCGGCCCATGAACTGATTGATCCCGCCGACGATCGCCTCGTGATTCCGCGTCATCTTGACCGAGGCGGTCGGATCGAGCGGGTGCATCAGCCCGATCATGTCGGAGGGACCGAGCTGGGTTTCGACGAAGCGCGCGATCTGCCCCCGCGCCATCATGCTGGTTTCGCGGCGAACGTGATAGTCGTCGAGGAAGATCCCGAACAGCCGCACGTCTTCACGCGCCGCTTCGAGTTCCTCGTCGAGTTCGGTCCGGATTTCGCGCGGCGGACCGTTCGGCCCCGGGATCAGCCCGCCGTCCAGCGCGATCAGCTTGAAGGCATCGATCTTCTGGACGACGTTCTGTTCGACGATCTGAAAATCGTCCGGGGTCAGGTTCATCACCGGATTGCCGGCGCGATCGCTGACGATGACGTCGACACGCACGTAGTTGACGCCGGCGCGGAAGATCGGCGTCTGCGCCCCGGCCGGCGGTGGCGGAGGCGGGGGCGGCTGCGGCTGTTGTTGCTGCTGGGCGCGGCCGTCGACACTCGTCAGGGCCGCCGCAAAGAGACCGGCAAGGGCGATGGAGCGAAGCAACCGTGCCATGCCGCTATCTTAGCGCGCGGGCCGGTTGAAGCGCGCACTCCTGCGCAAGGACCCGCCCCACGGCGGCCAGCACACGACATCCCTCAACATCCGGTCCGTCGGACCGATTCCCACTAGAAGTTCTACGCAGAGGTTTGAAAAATGTCCGAGACTGCTGCCGTCGCCGCCACCCTGTCCGACCCGGCCAAGCTCAAGACGCTCCAGGGCGCCGACAAACGGCCGCCGCGTCTCGGCGAACTGCTGGTGCGCGAAGGCGTCATTTCGCAACGGCAGCTCGACGCCGCCCTGTCGATTCAGGCCGCGAGCGATCCGCGCCGCAAGCTCGGACAAATCCTGATCACCGAGCGGATGACCTCGAGCCAGCGCATTCACGACACCATCAAGGCCCACGGCCACGAATACCAACTCGGCGGCGTCCTGGTACTGCTCGACCTGCTCACACCCGAGCAGCTCGACGAGTGCCTCGCCTACCAGAAAGCCCACCCGGCCAAGCGGCTTGGCGAGATTGCCGTCATCAAGGAATTCGTCGGCGATCGGCAGATGCTGCTCGCGCTGTCGTACCACTTCGACTGCCCCTACATCGAGCCCGAGATCAGTCTCATCGACCTCGACCTCCTGCGCCGGATCGCGGCCCCGTATCTGCGCAGCGTCGAAGCGATTCCGGTGTTCTCCGACGGCAAGATCGTGACGGTCGTCACGCCCGATCCGACCAGGCACGAATTGATCAAGGAACTCGGCGCGTCGCTCCAGATGCCGATCGAGCTCGCGGTCGGTCCGCGCGAAGTCATTCTCCAGGCGATCGACGACTTCGAGAAATTCCACGGGCCGTCGAAGCTCGGCAAGGGCGTCAAGACCGAGGACAACATCATCGCCATCGTCGACCATCTCCTGAGCCGCGCGATCCGCGACAAGGCGAGCGACGTCCATATCGAGCCGATGCAGAACCGCGTGCGGGTCCGTTTCCGCGTCGACGGCGAACTCGTCCATCGCACCGATCTGCCGGGCTATCTCGGACCGAAGCTGGCCAGCCGCGTCAAGATCATGTGCCGGTGCGATGTCGCCGAACGCCGCCGCCACCAGGGCGGACGCATCGTCTTTGAAGAGGCCGACGAACAGGTCGACATGCGCGTGTCGATCTTCGTCACCGTCCA
This sequence comes from uncultured Bifidobacterium sp., assembly GCA_964577955.1. Lineage (GTDB taxonomy): Bacteria > Acidobacteriota > Vicinamibacteria > Vicinamibacterales > CAVVIG01 > CADEEX01. Next base: position 11,683 of record CAZOAZ010000014.1, read on the forward strand.
CGGCGAGAACATCGTCATCCGTATCCTGAACAAGACGACGGGCGTCATGCCAATCGAGAAGCTCGGCATGCTGCCGGCGCTCCTGCAGCGCTACAAGGAATCGGTGCTCGACGTTCCGACCGGCGTGGTGCTGTTCACCGGCCCGACCGGTTCAGGCAAGACGACGTCGCTCTACAGCTCGATCAACTACAGCAACAAGCCGGACGTCAAAATCATCACGGTCGAAGATCCGGTCGAGTATCTGGTCGACGGCATCGTGCAGTGCTCCATCGATCCACTGGCCGGCCGCGATTTTGACAAGACACTTCGTGAAATGGTCCGGCAGGATCCGAACATCATTGTCGTCGGCGAGATTCGCGACCGACAGACCGCGAACATCGCGATTGAAGTCGCGCTCACCGGCCACAAGGTATTCGCGACGTTCCACACCGAAGACTCGATCGGCAGCCTGATCCGCCTGCTCGACATGGACATCGAGACCTTCCTGATTTCGTCGACGGTGGTCTGCGTCGTGGCCCAGCGCCTGGCCCGGCGCATCTGCTCCGAATGCCGCACCGTGGTCACGCCATCGGTCTACGAGACGCGGATCCTGGAACTCAGCCCCGACGACGTCGCGCGCCACACGTTCTATCGCGGCGCCGGCTGTCACAGCTGCAACAAGACCGGCTATCGCGGCCGTGTCGGGTTGTACGAGCTCCTGATGATCAACGGCTCGATCCGCGAGATGGTGCTGCAGAAGAAGTCGGCGCACGAAATCCGCCATCACGCCCTGCAGGCCGTGAACCTCTACGGGCTGCAGGAAGACGGCATCGCCAAGGCCCTGCTCGGCTGGACGACGCTCGAAGAAGTGATCCGCCACACGCCGCGCATCACCGAGCAGCGCTCGCTCGACGACATTCTCGACTTCGCACGCCAGGAAGCCTGACGTCACGAAACGCTTTCACAACGAGCTCGCAGAGACCGCAGATTATTCTGGGCCGAGAGGTCTTCCAAAGACTGACGCTGCGCGCTTGCGGTCTCGCGGTGAAGTGTCTGTCTTACTGCAACGCGGGGAGCGCGGCGACGCGGCGGTTGATCTCGGCGAGCATCCGGTTGTACTCCGGCCCGCCGACGCCGCCGTAGCGGGTTTCGAACTCGCGCGCCGACATGAACTCGGGCAGGTCGCGGGTTTCCGGGATCACGTCGCGATCGGTCAGCGGGCGCGCGAGCCGGGCCTGGAGTCGACGGGCCGACGCCGGAGTCTCGGCGAGCTCGCCCAGCCGGCTGCCCGCCCGATCGGCGGCCAGATCGTTGAACGAGAATCCGCTGCCGCCGCGTGAGTCGGAAATCTCCTTCCAGAGCCCGACCACGTCGGCCAGTGGCCCGCCGGCGCTTGCGGCGATCGCCGCCGAGATGATGTAGTGCAGCGCGAAGTCGCCGCGGCCGGCGAGACTGAGCCGCAGACCGCGGGCGCGCGGCCAGGCCCGCGCGTCCGGCACGATGCGGCTGAGCGGCTGCCCATTCGCGTAGGCCGACAAGACGACCAGCGCCGAGCGGTTCTCGGCGATCGGATCGGCGGTCCGCGACCGCTCCACCGCCAGCGCAAAGAGCGGCGACATCAACTCGACCAGCGAGGCGTTGGGTCCGGGCAGCGACTCGGTCGTCGTGACCAGCCGCGTGTGGTACGCGTGCAACCGCTCCTGCTCTTCCGGGGTGACGAGGACGTCCTGCAACCGTTCGAAGACCTCACCGCGCGCCTCGTAGGTGAGCGCGACCTGCCGCTCGTCGAGCGTGACGCCTTTCACCACGGTCCGGAAGAACTGACGATCGCCGTCACTGAGCGTGCGGCCGAGAACCGCGTCCACGACGCGAGTGACCAGCCAGGACGGCAGCGGCAGCGAGCCGACCCGAAGCCGCTCGACCTCGGGAAACGGGGCGCCTTCGCGCAGCGTCGCGTCGAGATTCACGTAGGCGGCAAACGGCACGGCCGGCATGGGCAGGCTCGCCGCGACGTGGGCGCGGCCATTGGCGAGCTCGACGCGGCCGCTGCCCTCCGCGTAGCGATTCAGCAGGTAGTTCGCGGCGAGATCGACCTCGGCGGCGGTGACGGTGATCACCCGCTCGCGCGAGCCGCGGCGCTTGCGCGGATCGTGTTCGTCGAGAATGCGCTTCGCCCGCTCGATGTTGTCCGGCGTGAACTCGGCCGCGCGATCGATCGCCGGCCGGCCATCGATCGCCAGATATGCGGCGAATGCGCCCGCAAACGGGACGAGCAGGGCGAGAAAGAACAGGAGGCGGACGATCCGGCCGATCACGACCCGGCCAGGATCTCGCTGGCGATGATCATGCGCTGCGCTTCGGACGTGCCCTGATAGATCTCGGTCGCGCGCACGTCCCGGAAGAGCCGTTCGGCCACCGAACCGCGACGGTAGCCGGCCGAGGCGAGGATTTGCATCGCCTTGTCGGCGGCTTTGTGGGCGGCTTCCGAGGCGGCGAGCTTCGCCATCGAGGCCTCGAGGCGCGCGCGTTCGCCGCGGTCCTTGGCGTCGGCGGCTTTCCAGGTCAGCATGCGCGCCGCTTCAAGCTCGGTCGCCACGTCAGCCAGCATCCACTGGATCGCCTGATAGCTGGCGATCGGCCGACCGAAGGCATGGCGCTCCTTCGCAAACCGGATGGCTTCGGCAATGGCCGCTTCGCCGATCCCCAGCGCCTGCGCGGCAATCCCGATCCGCCCGCCCTGGAGCGCCCACATCGCGAGCCGGAATCCCTGGTCGACCGGTCCGAGGACCTGATCGTCGGTGACGTCGACCGCGAAATCGAGGTCCATGCAGCCGAGGCCGCGCACGCCCAGCGAGTCGGCGCGCGCACGACGAGTGATGCCTGCGGCGTCCATCGGCACGAGGAACGCCGTGACGCCCTGACCGCGCTGGCCGGGGCGCGTCGAGGCAAACACGATCGCGACCGACGCCACCTCCGCGTTGGCGACCCACACCTTGCGACCGTGCAGGTGATAGCCGCCGGCGGTCTTCGTCGCGATCGTCAGCTGATTCGCCGCATCCGTGCCGGCATCCGGCTCGGACAGCGCGAACGCGCCGATCGCGTCGCCCGACGTCAGCCGCCGCAGCCACTGTTCCTTCTGACGGGCCCGGCCGTCGTGCGCGATCAGCTCGCTCACCAGGGAATTGTGGACGACCAGCGACACGGCCAGCGTGGCGCTCGCCGCGGCAATCGCTTCGATCGCCAGGGCATAACTCACGTGATCGAGACCGAGCCCGCCCCAGCTGACCGGAAGCGTCACCGCGGTCAGGCCGCGGCCGGCCGCGGCGCGAAAGAGATCCGATGGAAAGGCGCCCGATTCGTCAATGGCCGAAGCGTGCGGAGCGACGCTCGTCGCGGCAAACTCCCGCACCGAGGCCTCAAATTCGCGTTGCGCTGCCGTGAGTTCCAGAATCACGCCACGTCCCTCTACATCACCATGAGAGCCGCCATCAGCTCAATCCCGTCCCACAGATTCTGAATCCGCAGATTCTCGTCGAAAGCGTGCTGGTTGTCGTCGTGATTGGCGAGCGGGATCACGATCGTCGTCGTTCCGAGTGGCCGCTCGCCGTCGCGCTCAGCGCTTGAGCTTTTCAAACAGCGGCCGCAGCCTCGCCGCCGTATCCTCGAGCGACTCCGGCAGCACCCGCGTTTCGCCGACGACGGACATGAAGTTGGTATCGCCGGTCCAGCGCGGCACGAGATGAATGTGCAGATGGTCGACGATCCCCGCGCCGGCCGATCGGCCAAGGTTGATCCCGACGTTGATCCCCTGCGGCTGGTAGCCCTCGCCGAGCGCGATTTCGGCGTCGCGCGTGAGCTCCATCATTTCGGCACGCTCTTCGGCGTCGAGCGCCGCGAGCGAGGCGACGTGCCGGTTCGGCACGACCATCAAGTGGCCGTTGTTGTAGGGATACAGATTGAGGATGACGAACGCGCGGCGGCCGCGGGCCAGGACGAGCGCCTGCTGCGCGCTGGCGCCGCTCGACTCAGGCTGGCCGGTGCCGGCCGCGTCGCAGAAGACGCACGGCCCGTGCGGCGTGGGTGCGGCGGTCACGTAAGCCAGTCTCCATGGCGACCACAGGCGATTCACGAATCAGCAATTAACAATGGTCAATTAAGAATTCGCGGCCTCGGCGGTGCCAGCCGCGGGCTCATCGGGTTCCTTGTTGATCAGGTCTTTGAGCTCTTTGCCGGGCTTGAAGTACGGCACCTTCTTCGGCGGGACGTCGACCTTGTCGCCGGTCTTCGGATTGCGCCCCTTGCGCGGTTCCCGCTTGCGGAGCCGGAAGCTGCCGAAGCCGCGGAGCTCGATCTTCTCGCCCCGGTGCAACGCGTCGATGATGCTCTTGAAGACGGTGTCGACGATGACTTCGGAGTGCTTCTTCGTGAGGTCGGAAACCCGCGAGACTTCCTCGACGAGTTCCGCCTTGGTCATACTGCCGCCAGTCATGGGGGATCCTTGAAATTAGGAATTATCAATTAGGAATGGGGAATTCGTTCCTTGGCCCACAGCGTCCGTTGATACGGACTCCTCATTCCCAATTCTCAATTCCCAATTGGCGTTGCCGCCCGCACCCTGGTGCTCGTAGCAGCCAGAGTGCGGGCGGTACCTACCGATTCCGAAAATGGTCGCCCAGCGTCGCCGTGCCGTCGCCGGCCGATTCCTGGTAAGTCTCCCAGTCGGCGCGGAACTCATCGGACTTGAGCGCCCGGATCGACAGACCGATCTTCCGCTCCTCGGGCGCGAGCTTGATGATCTTCATCGGGTAGGTTTCCCCGACCTTCAGATCGATCTTCTCTTCACCCTTGGCAGCGTGGCGGCTGTCGTCGAATTCCGAGACGTGAATCAGCCCCTCGATCCCCTCGTCGAGCTCGACGAAGGCGCCGAAGTTGGTCATGCGCACGACCTTCCCTTCGATCGTGTCACCGACGTGATGACGGCTGAAGAAGTCGTCCCAGATGTCGGTCGCCAGCTGCTTCAGACCGAGCGAGAGGCGTTGATTCTCGGCGTCGATGTTGAGCACCATCGCGTCGACGACATCGCCCTTCTTGAGGACTTCGGACGGGTGCTTGATCCGCTTGCTCCACGACATGTCGGAGATGTGGATCAGGCCGTCGATTTCCTCTTCGACTTCGACGAAGGCGCCGAACTCGGTCAGGTTGCGGACCTTGCCCTGGATGCGCGAGCCGATCGGATACTTCTCGGCCAGGTCGTGCCACGGGTTGGTTTCGACCTGCTTCAAGCCGAGCGAAATCCGCCGCGCCGTGGCGTCGACGCCGAGCACCATCGCGTCGACAGTGTCGCCGACGTTGAGGATCTTCGACGGATGCTTGACGCGCTTGCTCCACGACATTTCCGAGACGTGGATCAAGCCCTCGACGCCCGATTCGAGCTCGATGAACGCGCCGTAGTCGGTCAGGCTGACCACCTTCCCGCCGACGCGCGCGCCGACCGGGTAGCGATCCATGACGTTTGCCCAGGGATCGGTGATGAGCTGCTTGTGGCCGAGCGAGACGCGTTCGGTCGCCGGATCGTACTTGAGCACGATCACGTCGATTTCGTCGTTGACCTTGAAGAGCTCGGAGGGATGGCCGACGCGGCCCCACGACATGTCGGTGATGTGCAGCAGGCCGTCGATGCCGCCGAGATCGATGAACGCGCCGTAGTCGGTGATGTTCTTGACCGTGCCCTTGAGGACCTTGCCCTCGGCGAGCGTCTCGAGCGTGTGCTTCTTCTTCTCGGCGTTCTCCTCCTCGAGGAGCGCCTTGCGGGAGAGCACGATGTTGCCGCGCTTCTTGTTCACCTTGATGACGCGCATCCGCAGTTCCTGGCCGCGCAGGGCGTCCAGATTGCGAACCGGCCGCACGTCGATCTGTGAGCCGGGCAGGAACGCGCGGACGCCGATGTCGACCGCGAGGCCGCCCTTGATGCGCTCGATGACGCGGCCGATGACGACCTTGCGATCGGTGTAGGCCTTCTCGACCTCGTCCCAGATCTTCATCTTCTCGGCTTTTTCGCGCGAGAGGACGACATAGCCTTCTCGATCTTCGGTACGCTCGAGGAGGACGTCCACGAGGTCGCCCGCCTCGACCGTGACCTGGCCGGCCTCGTCGAGGAATTCGCTGACCGGAATGATGCCTTCCGACTTGTAGCCGACGTCGACGATCACTTCCGACGGCGTCACCTTGAGCACGGTGCCCTTGACGACTTCGCCTTCCGCGATATTTCGGAAGCTGTTATCGTAGATGTCGAGGAGCTTGCTGAATTCGGCGGGATCAATCTGGTCGTGGTCGTCGCGGGGTCGTGCCTTGAGCGTCCCCCGGTCGTGGCGATCGCTGCGGTCCATCGTTCCAGCGGCGCCCCTGGTCGGCGTCTGACCGTGACCGGCGTGCTGCTCGTCTTCGTGTGCCATGCCTTGCGTGTCTCCTTCGCGTCCCTCGATCCCATGCGGCGACGCGTCGCCGTGAGGCCGAGTGATTACCGGAGTTGGTGAACGGGGACCGGCGGCCCCGAAGTTCAGAAATCAGGCGCGCTGCGGGGCCAGGTCCGGTCGACCGAAGAACGCAGGCACACGCCGAGTCGCTGATTTCCGATAAGCATCGGAGAGTACGACACTTAGCGTTACACTGTCAAGGTTCGGGAGGACAGAGATGGCCAAACGCCGCACGGCTTCCCGCAAGGCCAAACGTCGAACCAAACCCATACGCCGCAAGGCGTTGAAGCGCTCGGCCACCCGCTCAACCAAGTCCAGACCCGGCCGATCCAACCGCTCGCGCTCGAAACCGAAGGCCAGGACCCGCACGAAGACCCGCACGAAGGCACCGGGCGCCGCGAAACCCGCGTCGCGCAAGCCACGACCGGCCACCAGTCCAGCTGGAGCCCACCGTCACGCCACCAGTCTCGATCGGCCGCGGCGGACCCTCACCGAGATCGTCCCCTCTCCCCCGTCGTCGCTGAACCTGGATCGCCACCCGTCCGCCGCACGCAGCGGCCGCGACGCCGCCGAACAGAAGGCCAGCCGCGGCGGCATTGCGCCGGCAATCACTGCGGGCGATGCCGACGTCAGCCTCGAGGACGCCTACTTCTCCGGCGACGAGGCGCCCGGCGGCGACAACCCCACGCCCGATCAGGACATCGTCGACGACATCGGCAAAGCGCTGGGGGTCGAGTATCAGGATGCCGAGGAATTGCGCGGCGCCGACAAGCTCACCGACCGAGACAAACACCGGTGGGAACTGGACCCGGCCTCATCGGAAGACTACAAAGACAGAAAGCAGTGAGGCCGGTTTGCTGGGGGAAGGGCAAAGGGAAAATTGCAAAGGTAAGAAGTGCAAAGACACGTGCTTTTGCTTCACCTTTGACCTATGCCCTTAGCCCTTTGACCTTTCTCGTGACCTTTCTCTGACAATCCCCATCACCTCGTCCACCACCTCACCAATCGCCTTTCCCGTCGTATCGACGACGATCGCGTCCGGGGCGGCGTAGAGCGGCGAGGCGGCGCGGGTTTTGTCGAGGCGATCGCGTTCGACAAGGAGCGTCGCCACGTCGGCGACCGCTGTCGGTCCGCCGCTGTGCGCGGGATCGCTCGCGCGGCGGCGGGCGCGTTCCTCCTCTGAAGCGTCCATGTAAATCTTGACGTCGGCATGCGGGAAGACCACCGTCCCGATGTCGCGCCCTTCCATGACGATGCCGCCGTGGACGCCCAGTGCGCGCTGGCGGGCGACGAGAATTTCGCGGACCCGGGGCAAGCGCGCGACAGCGGCGGCCGCCTTGTCGATCGCCGGCGTCCGTATCTCCCGCGTGACGTCGGCGCCGTCGATGACGACCGTGGCACCCACTTCGATCACCGCCCGTCCGGCGAGCGCCGCAATCGCCCCTTCGTCGTCGAGCGCAAGCCCGTCCTCGACCGCCTTCCAGCCAACCGCGCGATACATCGCGCCGCTGTCGATATGCCGGTAGCCCAACGCCGCCGCCACCGAGCGAGCGACCGTGCCCTTGCCCGCGCCCGAGGGCCCATCAATCGCGATAACCAACGCCTTCATGAGAACCTGGATTTTAGCAACGTACTCGTTCGAAGGGTTCGAGAGGTTCGAAGGGTTCGATTGGTTCAAGGTTCGAGGAGGACGGTCGCCAGAACCGAGAACCCATCGAACCTCTCGAACCAATCGAACCCCTCGAACCTGGTGAACCGTGATAAGAGAGAAAGTGTGGAACGACTCCAGAAGATTCTGTCGCGAGCCGGTATCGCATCGCGCCGCGCCTCCGAGCAGTTGATGCTGCAGGGTCGCGTGACCGTGAATGGCGAAACGGTGCGCGAGCTCGGAACGAAAGCGGATCCGGCGCACGACGATATCCGCGTCGACGGGCGGCGTCTGAAGGAACCGGAACGTCCCCGCTACCTGCTGCTCAACAAGCCGAAGGGCTACGTCACGACGCGCTCGGATCCGCAGCGGCGCGCCACGGTGATCGATCTGCTCCGCGGCGTGCGTGAGTATGTCTATCCGGTCGGACGACTCGACTACGACTCAGAAGGGCTGCTGCTGCTGACCAACGACGGCGACCTCGCCGCCAAATTGACCCACCCGAGCCACGGCGTGCCGCGCGTCTACGAGGCCGACGTGCTCGGCATCCCGGACGCGCACGACGTCGACCGACTCTCGCGCGGTGTGACGATCGAGGGGCGGCGGACCGCGCCGGCGGACGTGCAGGTCCTGCCGGGACGGAGCGATCAGCGCGCGACGCTCCGCATCACGATCCGTGAAGGGCGCAATCGTCAGGTCCGCAACATGTTCGACGCCGTCGGGCACCCGGTCGACCGGCTGGTTCGCGTCGCGATCGGTCCGCTGCGCGATCGGCGGCTCAAGAGCGGCCATTGGCGCGACCTGACCGCCGATGAAGTGCGGGCGCTCAAAAAGGTCGCTAGCGCTCCCAGTTCGAAAGGTTCGAAAGGTTCGAAAGGTTCGACGGGTTCGAAAGGTTCGACGGGTTCGAAAGGTTCTTAACCGTTCAGTGAACCGAGCCGCCAGCATCTGAATCGTCGTCCTCGATCACAGCGTCCGCGTCGGGCTCGGGCTCTTCGAGCGGCAACTGCTCCTCGCTCGTCAGGCGTTCGACGAGCAGCGGCGTTTCGATGCCGAGCGCTTCCGCCATGTCCTCGACCTTCGGGAGATCGGTGAGATCGTTCAATCCGAAGCGAATCAGGAATTCCTTGGTCGTCGCGTACATGAACGGACGGCCGACGACCGCTTTGCGGCCGACGATCTTCACGAGGTGACGCTCGAGGAGCGTGTTGATCACGCCGGAGGTGTTGACGCCGCGAATCTCGGTGATTTCGAGCGCGGTCACCGGCTGGCGATAGGCGATGACGGCCAGTGTCTCGAGCGCCTGGACCGACAGCTTCTGCGTCGAACGCTCGTGGAACAGCCGGCGAACCCATTCGTGGAGGTCCGGCCGCGTGACGATCTGCAGACCGCCCGCCACGTCCACGAGTTGCAGGCCGCCCGGCCGTTCGTAATCCTGGCGCAATTCCTTGAGCGCGGCCTGGACGTCTTCCTTCGGCTCGTTGTCCAGCAGCTTGTAGATCGCCTTCAGCGTCAGCGGCTCCGGCGACGCGAAGATCAGCGCCTCGAGAATCGCCTTCAGTTCCGCCGAGCCGCGGCGCGGGAGATCTTCGACCTCTTCGACGGTCTCGATTGGCGTTTCAAGGTTTTGATCGTCCTGTTCCATGTCGCTCATTCTGCTCTCTTACCTTCTCGGGTCTGTTCTCTTCCTGCACGTCGCAGGGGTCAGACACCCGGTGATTGTTCCGGTGTCCGACCCCTCAACTATTTGGACTCGGGGTCGAGAATCGGATGCGGCGCGTCGGCGGGCCGCGGGCGCTTGTAGACGCGAATCGGGCCGAAGCTGCCGGCCTGAAACACGCGCACCAGCTTCAAGCGAATCATTTCGAGGAGCGCCAGAAAGGTCACGATCAACCCGGCGCGGTCGTCGACGTCGGCGAACAGCTCCTCGAATCCGCACGCTTCGGTCTCCGAGAGTCGCGCCAGCAACTGGTCGATGCGCACTTCCAGCGGCAGCTGCTCCGGCGGCAGCAGCACTCTCGGACGGTGCTTCATCCGCTGCATCACCGACTGGAACGCGCTCAGCAGGCTGAAGAGATCGACTTCGAGTTCCGGCTCGTACTCGTCGCCGGCGATCGCCGCCACCCGCTCGTCGGGACGCTGCCACTGCGCCGCGCGCAGCTGCTCCCGCTCGTGCAGCAGTTCGGCCGCCGCCTTGAACTTCTGGTGCTCGAGCAGCCGCCGCACCAGCGCATCGCGCGGATCGTCTTCGTCGCCCGCCGCGACCGCTGCCGTCTCCGGCCGCGGCAGCAGCATCTTCGACTTGATGTGAATGAGCGTCGCCGCCATCACCAGGAACTCCCCGGCGATATCGAGGTTGAGCTCCTGCATCAGGTGAATGGCATCGAGATACTGCTGGGTGATCAGCGCGATCGGGATGTCGTAGATGCTGACCTCGCTCTTCTTGATGAGGTGCAGCAGCAGATCGAGCGGCCCCTCGAAGTTATCGAGGTGCACCGGCATCGCGTCGGCCGACGATTCGAATTCCTGCGGATCGCTCATCGGTAGCTGATCTTCATCGCGTCGCGCACGCGCGCCATCGTTTCGACCGCGACCGCGCGCGCCCGCTTCGATCCCTCGAACATGACGTCCTTCAGATAGTTCGGCCTGGCCAGCGCCGCGGCCCGCCGTTCGCGAATCGGCTCGAGATGGGCGTTCAAGGCGTTGGCCAACTTCGTCTTGACCTCGACGTCGCCGACCTTGCCAGCGCGGTAGCGGGCCTTGAGGTCGTCCACTTCCGACGTATCGGGATTGAAGGCATCGTGATACGTAAAGACCGGGTTGCCTTCGACCGTGCCCGGCACATCGGCACGGACCCGCTTCGGATCCGTATACATCCGCATCACGCGTTTCTTCACTTCGTCGGCGGCGTCCGACAGATGAATCGTGTTGCCGAGGCTCTTGCTCATCTTCTTGTCGCCGTCGAGCCCGGGCAGTCGCGCGAAGTTCGTCAGCAGCGGCTGCGCTTCGACGAGGACCTCGCCAAAGAGATTGTTGAAGCGTCGCACCGATTCGCGCGCCAGCTCGAGATGCGCCACCTGGTCCTCGCCCACCGGAACGAACCGCCCGTCGTACAACGCGACGTCGGCGGTCTGCAGGAGCGGATAGGAAAGAAAGCCGAGGCCGGACAGATCCTTGTCCTTGAGGCTCTCCTGCTGCTCCTTGTACGTCGGCACGCGTTCGAGCCAGGTCACCGGCACGACCATCGACAGCAGCAGAAAGAGTTCCGCGTGCTCGGGCACGAGCGACTGCACGAAGATCGTGCTGCGCTCCGGATCGATGCCGGATCCAATCCAGTCGGCGACGTTCTCGTACGCGTAGCCGGTCAAGCGGCTGGTGTCGGCGAAATCGCTCGTCAGCGCGTGCCAGTCGGCGACGAAGTAGAAGCAGTCGTAGCGCTCCTGCAGCTGCACCCAGTTGTTGAGCGCCCCGACCAGATGACCGAGATGCAGTTGTCCGGTCGGACGCATGCCGGAGACGACGCGAGCCTTTGACGTGGACATGGAATCTACTGGAGCCAGGACAGCAGCACGCGGGTCGGCGGTGCCACAAGGTGGTCGACCCCGTGGGTCATCACCAGCACGTACAACACCGCCACGCCCAGCGGACGGAGGAGTTCGACGCGGACCGACAGCGCGTCCGGCAGCAGCCGGCTGACGACCTGGCCGCCGTCGAGCGGCGGAATCGGCAGCAGATTGAAAACCGCGAGCAGCAGGTTGAGACGCATGGCCTGGCTCAGGATCGACGCGAGCGGCGCTGACACGTTCGGTTCACCGAGACGCATCGGCGCGATCGTCATCATGCTGAGGACCAGCGACGCCAGAACCGCCAGCGCCACATTGGCGGCGGGGCCGGCCAGTGCGACCAGCGCGAAGTCCCGCCGCTCACGGCGAAAACGTCGTGCATCCACCGGGACCGGTTTTGCCCAGCCGATGAGCGGCGCCCCGGCGAGACCGGCGACCAGCGGGCAAATCAGCGTGCCGAAGAGATCGGCGTGCACGATCGGGTTGAGCGACAGCCGACCCTGCAGGCGCGAGGTCGGGTCGCCAAGCCGATTGGCCATCCAGGCGTGAGCGGATTCGTGCACCGTCAGGGAAAACAACAGAACGATGAGGGCGATGAAGAGCTGCGCGAAGTTGATGTCGAACAAGGCCGTACAGGTTACGGCTGCCCTGCGAAAAACGCAAGAACGGCATCGGCGAGTTTCGCGCCGACCGCCGCGGCGAGTTCCTCCCGTGTCGCGCGGCGGACGCCGGCCAGGCTGCCAAAACGGGTCAGCAGCGTGCGCCGCCGGCGCGGTCCGATGCCAGGAACATGATCGAGTGCGGACATCAGGTCGCGCTGCGACCTCGCCTTGCGATGAAACGTCACCGCAAAGCGATGCGCCTCGTCGCGGATCCGCTGCACGAGCAGCAGCGCCGGATCGCGTTCCGGCAGCGCGATCGGATCCACATGGTCGCGCGTGAAGAGCAGCTCTTCCTTCTTGGCGATGCCAACCGCCACCAGATTGGCCAGGCCCAGTCCCTCGAGCGCGGCGTACGCCGCCGACAGCTGCCCTTTGCCGCCGTCGATCAGGATCAAGTCGGGAAAGGGTCCGCCCTCTTCGAGGAGCTTCCGGTAACGGCGATGCACGACTTCATGCATGGACGCGAAGTCGTTCGCGATGATCGCGGGGTCAGACACCCGGTGATCGTTCCGGTGTCCGACCCCGTCGTCGCCTGCCCCGCCCGCCCCGCCTGCCTTGCCCGCCTCGCCGGCCGCGCGACTGAGACTCGTGCCCCGAATCCGATACTTCCGGTACTCACCCGTCCGCATGCGTCCGTCTTCGCAGACCACCATCGACGCGACGGTTTCGCTGCCTTGAATCGTCGAGATGTCAAAGCACTCGATCCGCCGCGGCAGCGCGGCCAGCGCGAGCACGCTCTGCAGCGTCTCGAGCGCGTCGTAATGGCTCGCCGCGCCCTGATTGGCGCGCGATTGGTAGGCGATGTTGGCGTTGCGGTTGGCGAGATCGACGAGTCCGCGCTTTTCGCCCCGCTGCGGCACGACCAGCCGCACCTTGTGTCCCGCCCGTTCCGACAGCCACGACTCGAGCGCGTCGCAGTCGTCCGGCTCGACCGGCACGTGGATTTCCGCTGGTGCGTCGCGCAGTTCGTAGAACTGCTGCAGCGCCGCTTCAAGCACTTCCGCCTCGCCGCCGCCGACCGCGACCGCGTCCGTGCCGAGCTCGATCCGCTCGACGACGCGGCCGCGCCGGACCTGAAAGACCTGCACCACCGCGCCGGACGGTCCGAGCTTCATCCCGAAGACGTCCCGGTGGCCAAAATCGGTGGTGGCCATCTTCTGCTGCCGATCGTGAAGCGCTTGCACCGTCCGCATCGCGTCGCGCAGCTGCGCCGCCTGTTCGTAGCGCTCGGCCTCCGAGGCGTCGACCATCTGGACGCGCAGCCGTTCGGTCAGTTCCTCGTTCTTGCCTTCCAGAAAGAGCTGCGTCGACACGGTCGCACGGCCGTAGTCCTCCTCCGAACAGATCGTCTCGACGCAGGGCGCCAGACAGCGCTTGATGTCGTACTCGAGGCACGGGCGGCCGCGCTTCCCGGTTATGACCTCGTTGCACGACCGCATCCCGAACAAGCGGTGCGTCAGCGACATGGTCTTCCGGGCGAACCGCGCCGGCAGGAACGGGCCGGCATAGTAATTTCCGTCGCGCTCGACACCGCGGGCCACGAGAACCCGCGGAAATCGCTCACTCGTCGTCAACTGCAGGTAGGGATAATTCTTGTCGTCGCGCGGCAGGATGTTGTACTTGGGGCTGCGCTGCTTGATGAGATTGTTCTCGAGCGCCAGCGCCTCGACCACCGAGTCGGTGACAATGAATTCGAGGCGGACGATGTCGTCGAGGAGGGCATCGGTCTTCGCGCTGACGCCGTACGCGCCGAGGTAATTGCGGACGCGGTCGCGCAGCGCCCGCGCCTTGCCGACGTAAATCGTCTCGCCCGCCGCGTTGAAATACAGGTAGACACCGGGCTGCTCGGGCAACCGGGCAATCTGATCCTTGAGTTCGCGGATGGGCATACGCTACTATGACCCGGCTTTTGGTCTGTGTCTGAACCCTCAAGTATACCTGTGCCTTCGAACGCCGACGCCGTCTCCGCCGCGCGCGACCGCCGCTCCACATCGCTTCCGGCCGAGAAGGGGCGGAAGCGCCTGACCTTCACCGGCATCATCGGCACGATCTGCTGGCTGCCGCTCAAGGCGATCATCGCCTTCTGCGTCGCGCTGCGGATTCACCCCAATATCCTGACGCTGGTCGGCGTGATCATCAACGTCGCGGCCGCGTGGGCGCTGGCCTATCAGCGCTTCGTGCTCGGCGGCGTGGTGATGATCCTGGCCAACATCTTCGACTTCATCGACGGCAAAGTCGCGCACGAGCTGCAGTTGCAGTCGCGCTTCGGCGCGTTCTGGGACTCCACGCTCGACCGCTTCTCCGATCTCGCGTTGATCACCGGATTGATCTTTCTCTACTCGAAGCTGGGGCGCAGCGACTATGTGCTGATTGCCGCGCTGACGCTGACCTTCTCGATCATGACGAGCTACGCGCGCGCGCGCGCCGAGTGCCTGATCGAAAAATGCAAGGTCGGCTTCATGGAACGGCCCGAGCGGATCGTCCTGTTCATGATCGGCGCGTTCACGAACCGTATGGCGGGCATCCTGTGGGTGATCCTGGTCCTGTCGGTGCTCGCCGTCGCCAACCGCATCTACTTCACGTATCTCGCGCTGAACGCCCTGCCGATGCCGACACGCGAGGGTGTGCGTGGCGCCTTCAATCGCGCCTTCTTCTGGACCGACGAACGCACGACGATCCCCTACGACATCTGGGTGATCGCCATCCTCGCCTTCGTCTGGCTGACGCCGCCGGTCTGGCTGGGCGACCCGACGGCAAGCGGAATGGGGTTGCTGGGGTGGCTCTTCTAATTTTCAATTGTGAATTATCAATGATCAATTCGTGATGCGACTCGCGGACCTGCGTGCCGGACACCGTCGGGCACCATGGCACTCCTCACGCATCGACCATTGAGCATTGACCATTGAGCATTGACAATTCAGAATTCTACCGTCGTCCGATTCCGCCGTTTCGTCGCGTATTCCGAATGATGGCCGCCAGAATCTTGACGATAGCTTCGGCCTCGCGGACAAGACGCTGCGTCTCCTGATTGCCGCGCTCCAGGCTGCCAGACACTCGCAGCCGGACCCATGTCTCACGGGCCTCCTTCAGACCGATACTGCATTTCGAGATGAAGTCGCGACGGCTCTCGGCGCCGCATGCTTCCTCGAGCATCGCCGCGATGGAGGTGCTCGCTGACACGAGCTGCGGCACCATCACTCTCGGCACACCGCCGCGGTCGTAGAGTCGCTGGCAATACGTCGCGACTTCGCACGCGAAACGAAACGTCCGGTCCCGGATATCTTGACCATTCTCGAAGCTTGGATGCGATTCTCGATCGTCCGACATGCCCGAACGACCTCGCAATCCCGCTGCCAGCGGCGGAACCTGAAGTTACGGAACGATTCAGAGGTTAGCTGTGTCCGAGGTGTCAGAATCTGCGTACGCATTGATCATTAACTATTAAAAATTGATCATTCGCCGCCGCGCGTGCCCGTCACTACGTATTCGTACAACTCTTTCTTCGAACTCCGCTTCCGAATCGTGCGGATACTGACGTCTCGCAAACCGGCGTGACGCATCAGGTCGGCGTAGAGTTCCTCCACCGGCACGAGCGCATCGTAGAACTTCGAATTGCCGACGACGTAGAACACCCGCGCTCCGGGGGCCAGGAGCGGGACGACCGCATCGAAGTGCGCCGCCATGTCCTCGAAGTACTTGTGGACGTAGTTGGCGAGCAGCTCGCTGTGCGGTGCGATGCGAGCGAGCGTCGCGTGAATCGCATGGCCGGGCCCGAACCGTCCGCCCGCCGTCCAGCCGGCCACGCGACTGGTCGCGATGCCCCAGGTTCCGCCGATCGCCTGCCAGTCCAGGTCGCCTGCGCCGCGGCCGTCGCTGAGAAAACCAAGCCAGTACATGTAGGGCCGAAGCTCGCGCACGTAACTCATCCGGTTGGGATACGGCGGCGAGGTGATCAGGGCCGTGTAGGCGCCGGCCCGACCGCCGGTCAGGGTTCGTGAGTCGGCCTCAAGGAATCGGGCGGCACCGGTCAGCGGCGTCGCGATGTCGACAGCCAGGCGATCCGCGCACGCGACGAAGTCCGTCAGAATCGCACGCTCGTCGTCAGGCGACGATCCCGAATCCGAAGAAGGCTTGAAACTCATCGACTGGTGGTTGAAGGCCACGTTCGACCAGTCGATCATCACCCGCGAGAAGGCGATCTTGAGGAGGTCCGCGACCGGCCCCGCGCGCCTCGCGGCGATGCCGGCGTGGACGGACGCCAGCGTTCGCAGGCGGTCCGCGCTCCACCAGCGTTCGATGTTCGCTATTGGCGGCAGCCAATGCTGAACCCGCCGGAGATCGGGAACCGATTCAACAATCTGTCGCGCCGCGGCCATGACCTGGGTCTGCTCGTCGCTGCTGTAGTTGCGGGCCTTGGCCCCGGCCAGCCAGATGAGAAACGGATTGATGTCGAAGGCGTCGCAGTCCGCGCCCCGTTCGCACGAGACGACCGCCGTCGTGCCGCTGCCGGAGAACGGCTCGATGACGCTCTGCCGGCCGCCCAGGCTGTCGAGAATCTCTCCGACCAGCGTGACGCTGTAAGCGGGCGTGAGTCGCAACCAACCGTGCCGCCCGGCGAGGCGGTTGCGTTTGAAGGTGAGATCGGGCCGCTGGTTCACGTCCGCGGCGAGCGCGTGACCGCCCTCACCACAGACTGCGGGCGCTGATTGACCGTGAGAAACATCCGCCCGAGGTATTCGCCGATGAGTCCAAGCATGACCAGCTGCGTGCCGGAAAAGATCAGCAGCGCCGCCATCAGCCAGCCGAAGCCGTAGCTCGGACCGCGATTGGTCAACCACAGGCCGAGCACGACAAAAAATGCGATGACGCCAACGGCGGCAAACGTCAGCCCGGCAAACGTCGCGACCCGCAGCGGCAGCAGCGAAAAATTCAGCCACGCGCTCAGCCACAACCGCACCAGCCGCCGGAAGGTGTAGCCGCTCTGCCCCGCCACGCGCTTCTCGTGACGCACGACGAGCGACCCGATGCGCTGGGTGACCTGCAGCAGCAAACCGTCGATGTACGGATACGGCCCGGCGTAGCCGACGACCTGCTGCGCGACGAACCGGCTGACACAGCGGAAGCTCGAGAGGTAGAACCCGGGCGGCTTGTCGAGGGCCCAGTCGGTCATCTTGTTCGTGAAGCGGCTGCCGGCGTTCCGCCACATCGAGTGCTGCTTTTCCTCGTAGTGCCCGTAGACGACATCGGCGCCAGTGGCGAGCGCGTGCTGCCACAATCGCACCGCCTCGTCGGGCGGGTTCTGCCCGTCGTCATCAAGGTTGACGAGATGCGTGCCCGCCGCGTGCCGCCAGCCGCTCAGCACCGCGTTGTGTTCACCGAAGTTTCTGGCGTGCTCGACGACGGTGACTGGAACCCGCGCCGTCTTGACCAGTTCGCGGCAGACCGCCACGGTATTGTCCGCACTGCCATCGTCGACGAGGACGATCTCGTGGCCGCCGACGACTGACAGGCCTTCGATCCGGTGCACGAGGGCACCGATCGTCTCGGCCGAGTTGTACATCGGGATGACGAAGGAGAGCGCGACAGCCACGTCAGGCGCGCGCGCGCTTCTTCGCGGCCGGCTTGGCCACGGCGGCCTTGGCCGGCGTCTTTTTCTTCGCGCTGACCGCGTCGAGGCTCTTGCGGAGCGCGTCCATCAGGTTGGCGACGTTCGGCGGGGCTTCGACCGCCGGGGCGGCGACGACATCGCGGCCGGCAATCTTCGCGTCGATGATCGCGCGCAACCCTTCCTGATATTCGTCGGTGTAGGTCTTGAGATCGAGCGGCGCTTCGAAGGACTCGATAATCTGCCGCGCCAGCTTCACTTCTTCCGGCCGCTTGACCGCACCGACCGTCTTGAGCTCGTCCACCTGGTCGATGGTCCGAATCTCCGCGGCGTGATGCAGCGTATGCATCACCAGCCCCTGCTCGAAGGCGCGGACCGCGACGAGATACTCGCGGCCGTACAGGGCCAGCTTGCCGACGCCGACTTTGCCTTTGATGCCGTCGCGCATCACCGCAAAGGCCTCGCCGGCCATCGTGCCGTCAGGGGCGAGATAGTAGGTCCGATCGACATACATCGGATCGATCGCGTCTTCGGTGGCGAACTGCACGAGGTCGATGACGCGCGTCGATTCGGTGCGGACCTTGTCGAAGTCCTCGTCCTCCATGATCACGAACTGCCCTTTTTCGAACTCGTAGCCTTTCACGAGCTCGGAGTTCGGCACTTCGCGATTGCACTGCGGGCACCAGCGCTTCTGCTGAATGCGCGTGCGGCACTCGCCGTGGAGCTGATTGAACGAGATCGTGGCGCCGGACTCGGTCGCCGGGAACACCTTCACCGGAATGTTGACGAGGCTTACTTTCAGAAAACCCTTCCACGTGGAGCGTATGGCCATACGAATTGTTAATTGTTAATGGTCAATTGTTAATTCGTTTACGCTTCGTCGCGCTCATCGTGAACCCCCAGATCCAGCCCGGTGCCGTGGAAGTGGATTTCGTGCTCGCCAATCTTATCGCGCAGTACGCGCCGGGCTGCACCGTAGTGCACGGCCGGGACCGTCAGACGGCGTGCAAGACTGCGCAGCCGTGAGCCGACAATCAGGGCCACCGACCGGTCGTTGCCGGCCTCCTTGCGCCAGGAGATGGCGCCGACGTCGTTGTAAGGAATGAAGGACGAATCGGCCCAGATGCCGTCCTCATAAAAGCCCCGGCCGATTCGCCGGGTCAAGGGGACGAGGTAGCCGAAGTAGACGAACATCATCAGTTCGCCGAAGGCCTGTCGGCGCAGGATGAAGACCTTCAGAAGAATGAGCAGGCCGAGGGCGGCCCCAAGACCGATCGTCACCGCGTCATACGGAGGTCGCGTTTGCCAGGTGAGAATGGCCGAGCCGCGGCGGCGGCGGAAACGCAGGAGCTCGATCGTGAGCCTGGCATTGGCCAGCAGGAATCCGGCGCCAAACAGAAGCAGCACTCGGGCCGCAAGGGCGTCCACGGGGGAATTCTACAAGGCGGGCAGGGCGCGCACGGCAGGCGGGGCTGGCAGGGCCACGGTGGCGTCCGGCTTTAGCCGGATTGCAGAGGTCCGGCGAAAGCCGGACCCCACAAAGCTATTTCTCCACCGCCAGCGCGGGATCGAAGCAGTGGCGGCAGCGGGCTTCGTACATGCCAGTCGCGCCGACGAGCACGCGGTCCTTGCTGGCGACGAGGCGTTGCGTGTGGTTGGCGGGATCGCCGCAGACGACGCAGATCGCCAGCGTCTTGGTGATGTATTCCGCGATCGCCAGGAGCTGCGGCACCGGCTCGAACGGCCGGCCCAAATAGTCCTGATCGAGGCCGGCGACAATCACCCGCTTGCCGCGATCCGCGAGCGTGTTGCAGGCCGCGGGCAGGTGCGCGTCGAAGAACTGCGCTTCATCAATCCCGACGACCTCCGTCTCGCCATCCACGGCCTGCACGAGATCGTCCGAGGAGCGGACGTTCTGCGACTTAATCCGCATGTCGCTGTGCGAGACGATGTGGTCTTCGCTGTAGCGGTTGTCGATGACCGGCTTGAAGATCTGGACGCGCTGCTTGGCAATCTGCGCGCGGCGCAGCCGGCGGATCAGCTCTTCGCTTTTTCCGCTGAACATGCTGCCGGTGATGACTTCGATCCAGCCGTGCTGCGGGAGCTTGCGGACGACTTCCATCTCAGACTCGAGACTGGTATTCCCCGGTTTCGGTGTTGATCCGGATCCGGTCGCCTTCGTTGATGAACGAGGGGACGTTGACCACCAGACCGGTCTCGAGCGTCGCCGGCTTGATCTGCGCGCTGGCCGTGGCCCCCTTGATGCCGGGCACCGTGTCCTTGACGACCAGGTCGACGGTGGGCGGGAGTTCGATCCCGACCGGCTCGATGTCGTAGAACTCCACCCGAATCGTCATCTCGGGCATCAGGTAGTCCTTCGAATCGCCGAGCGCCTCTTTCGAGATGTGCACCTGCTCGTAGTTCGCGGTGTCCATGAAGTAGTAGAGGTCGCCGTCGTTATAGAGGTACTGCATTTCACGCTCGTCGAGCACGGCGCGCTCGACGTCCTCTTCCGCCCGGAACTTGATGTCCGTGAGCGTCAGCGTCCTGATGTTCCGGAGCCGGCACTGGATGTGCGCGCGCTTGTTGCCGGGAGTCAGGTGGTGCGTTTCGAGGATGCGGAGCAGGTCGTTACCGACCTTGATGAGATTGCCCTTGCGAAGCCGGGTGGCCTGAACAGATGACGCCATAGTGTGCCTGTATATCCTTGCAATCGTAGCACATATGGTTACAGCCCTCCAGGACCTGTGCTACGATTTTTGGTCGTGTCCTACACCCGCTGGGATCCGCTCCGCGATCTCCTTGCCTGGCACGAACAGCTTGGGCAGATTGTCGGCACCGACGCGCCGGGCTGGACACCGCCGGTCGATCTCTTCGAGACCGCCGAGAGTTTCGTGCTGACCGCGGAAGTCCCCGGTCTCGCGCGCGAACACATCGAGATTCACGCTGAACAGGGCCGCGTGGTGATTCGCGGCGAACGGGTCAACGGCCACGTCCCGTGCGAGCAGTATCACCGCGTCGAGCGCGGCCACGGCCGCTTCTCGCGCGCCTTCTCGCTGCCCGAACCGATCGAGATCGATCAGGTCGCGGCGGATCTCAAGGACGGCGTGCTGACGGTGACGCTGCCCAAAGCGGCGGGCCGCGGCAGCCGCCGCGTGGATGTCGGCTAGTCTCCCCCTCTTCCTTCAATCATGTTTCGCAGGTTTCTGCTCATCGTCGTGCTGATTGCTCTGGGCTTTGTCGGCGGCCGGGTCCTCACCGGGCGGACGACAGCGGTCCCCGATACACCGGCGGAGGCCGCGCTCCCCGAACCGCAGCGAGCGACGCCGCGGCCAGCGCCGGCCCCAACTCCCCCGCCCGCTCCGGCGGTCACCGCCGGGCTCGCGCCGGCCGGACTGCCCGACTTCACGCGGATTGCCGCCCAGGCGGTGAAGGGCGTCGTCAACATTTCGTCGCTCCAAGTGGTCCGCCGCCAGAACTCGCCGTTCGGGAACGATCCGTTCTTCCAGTACTTCTTTGGCGGCGATCAGGATTTCTTCGGACCGCGCGATCGCCGGTCGATGAGTCTCGGCTCGGGCGTCATCGTCTCGTCGGACGGCTACGTCGTCACGAACAACCACGTGGTTGGCGAGAACATGCGGGAGATCACCGTCGCCCTGTCTGACAAGCGGGATGTGAAGGGTCGCCTGGTCGGCGTCGATCCGGCCACTGACATCGCGCTTGTGAAGATCGACGTCACGGGGCTGCCCGGCGTGTCCTGGGGCGACTCGAGCAAACTGCAGGTCGGCGAATGGGTGCTCGCGATCGGCAGCCCGTTCCAATTGAGCCAGACGGTCACGGCAGGCATCGTGAGCGCCACTGGACGCGCCAACGTCGGCTTCGCCGAATACGAAGACTTCATCCAGACCGACGCCGCGATCAATCCCGGGAACTCCGGCGGCGCGCTGATCAACATCCGCGGCGAGCTGGTCGGCATCAACACCGGCATCTTCAGCCAGAGCGGCGGCTACCAGGGCATCGGGTTTTCGGTCCCGAGCAACCTCGCGCGGCACGTCGTCGACGATCTGATCAAGTACGGCGAGGTGCAGCGCGGCACCATCGGCGGCATCCTGACCATCGACAAGGTGACGCCGGAATACGCACAGGAACTGGGCGCACCGAATACGTCAGGGGCGCTGGTGACGCGCATGGCGCGCGGCTCCGAGGCCTACAACGCCGGCGTCCGCCCGGGCGACATCATCGTCCGCTTCAATACCACCGCGGTGGACGATCCGTCGCAGCTGTATCGCCTCGTCGCGGACGCGAGGATCGGGTCGACGGCAAACATCCGGATTCTGAGGAATGGCCGGTCGATGGACTTCCGGCTGCCGATCGTCTCCGATTCGCGCGGCCGGCGGTAAATCAATCGAGTCATTCCGGATCGCTCGTCATCCGCGACAGGTAACCCAGCACGAGTTCCTTGAAGCCCCGACGCGTGTAGACGTCAGGATGGCGTGACTCGATGACCTCGACGATCGCTCCAGCAACTTCCTCTGCGCTCTGCGACTCCGGCAGCGTTCGCGAATCCACTCCTCCGTGACGCGCATTCAGCCCGAACTCAGTTCGGACCACGCCGGGCGACACCAGCGAAAACTGAATGTCCGGATGGGTCTGCTGCACTTCCGTCCTGAAGGCCGTGGTCAATCCGTTCAAGAAGTGCTTCGCGGCCGAATAGGACGACCGGTAGATCGCCGACGGCATCCGGCCGAGAATTGACGACACGTTGATGAAGTGTCCGCGGCCACGCGACTTGAAGTGCGGCAGGACTTCCTGCATCCCGTAGAGCGCCGACTTCACATTGACGAGCATCATCTCGTCGATGTCGTCGTCGGTCAGCTCCGACGGCATCCGGCTGATGCCGCGGCCGACGTTGTTGATCCAGACGTCGATGTGGCCGAACCGGGCGAGCGTCTCCTCGACGACGCGCCGGACCTGGCTGCGCTCCGTCATGTCGGCGGTCAACGCCAGCGATCCTGAGCCGCACCGCGCGGCAACTTCGGCGAGATGCTCGGCCCGCCTGGCGACGAGCACCACCGATCGCCCCGATTGCCCGAGCGCCTCGGCAACCGCGGCGCCGATACCGCTACTGGCGCCAGTCACGACCACAACCTGGGCTGATGCCTGGGAATGCTTGGGCACGCTGGAAGATTGTAACAAGCGTTAACAGTCCACACCGTGATAGCGTCGGATCACCATGATTGTCGTGGAGGCCATGTGAGCCGCAGGTCACATCGGTTGCGCTTCATCCTCTCGAGCGCGTTGGTTGCGGTCGCTGGCGCGAGTGTCATGGCACAGGTGCCGGAGCGATTCGAGGTCGCTTCTGTCAGGCCCAATCTCCTCGACGATCACATCGTCACCGTGCGCGTCGGCCCTGGTCCGACGTTCATAGCCCGGGGATATACGTTGGTGCTGCTCATCCAGCGCGCCTACGGTGTCATGGATTGGAACGTCACGGGCGGACCGAGCTGGATCCGGACCGATCGTTTCGACGTGATGGCGAACGCAGACATCGCCGGCAATCTGACCGAGGCCGCGCTGCAGCCGCGGCTGGCGGCGCTGCTGGCGGATCGCTTCAAGCTCCAGTTCCACGAAACGTCACAGAACATGTCCGCGTACGCCCTGGAAGTTGCCCGCGGCGGGCACAAAATGACACCCTCCGCTGTTCAGAACGAAGACCGCGATTCGTTCCGCTTCAACGCCACGGGTCTCGAGGGTCACGGCATCAGCATGGCGGACTTCGCACGATTCGTGGCCGGCAAACTGGGGCTGGTCGGCGTCGATCAGACGGGACTCACGGGCTTCTACGACGTGAAGGCGGACTGGCGTGTGCCGCCGGAACAGACCATCCTCGCCGGTGACGACCCGCGCGAGCCAATGCGCGCCGCGGTGATGACTGCACTCGAGACCCAGCTTGGACTCAAACTGTCGGCGAAGAAAGTGCCGGTGCGCACGCTGGTGATCGATTCCGTCGAACGAGCGTCAGTGCTCGACCAATAGAGAGCTGTCCCTGCTCCGACATGAACGCCGCCGACTGCGACGCCAGACTCGACCGGATTGCCGATTTTCTCGAGGATCATCTCGACGACGAGATCGATCTTCACGAACTGGCCGAGCGGTCGCGGCTGTCGCCGTATCACTGGCACCGCATCTATCGCGCGCGGCGCGGCGAAACCATCCTGGCGACGCTCGAGCGGCTGCGGCTGCACCGCGCCGGAAGCTGTCTCACCGAAACGGCAATGCCCCTCGACGACATTGCCGAACGCGCTGGCTTCCGATCGACACCGGCCTTCGCACGCGCCTTTGAACGTCAGTATGGACTGGCCCCGGCGCGCTACCGACAGCGCGGCCGTCACAGTGGATTCGAACATCAGCCGAACGGGGACGTTTCACTTCTGGCGTACCCGGTGAGCATCGAGCGCCGTCCAGCCGCTACCGCGATCACGATCGAACACCGCGGCTCGTATCTCGAGGTCGGGCGGGCCTTTGACGCGCTCGACGGCTGGCTGGATGCGCGGCGGCTCAGTCGCGATGGCAGCCGGCCGCTGGCGCTGTTCTACGACGATCCGGCGCTCGGCAAGGAAATCGAGCTCCAGTCGCGCGCGGGTTTACTGCTGACCGCGCGGCCGGAAGTGGAGTGGCCGCTTGAGGAGACGCTCATCGCGGGCCGCGAGTACGCGGTGCTCGACTTCGAGGGCCCGCGGACGGCGCTCAACGACGCCTATGCGTTCTTGTACGGCGGCTGGCTGATGGACGCGGGGCGCGAGCCGGCCAACGAACCCGTCTTCGAGGAGTACTCGCAGGATCCGCGCGCCGCCGGCGATCTGGTGACGCGAATCTGTCTTCCGCTGCTGTAGGGACAGGCTTCCGCCTTCGCCAAGGCTACGGCGGACAGGTCAGCCGGTCCGTGGACAGGCTAAAGCCTGTCCCTACCGTAGATCTTGCTGATGCGATCGCCGACCCGGATCGTGCCGGGCACGACGACCTTGGCGTTGATGCCGCGCAGATGCAGTTCGCGGCCGATCGGCGAATTCACGAACTTCATCGCGTCGACACCAAAGCGCTCGACGAACTTCCCGCAGCCGGTGTGCGGCTGGTCGGTGACTTCGATCACCGCGGTGCCGAGCGCGAGCCGCGTGCCGGCAGGCAGGTTCGCTTCGCTGAGATCGAAGTCGACGATCAACTGATCGCCGGCGAGCGGCCAGCGTGATTCTTCTCGCGCGATCAGTGCGATCAGGCGCGCGTTGATGACATTCAACTGCATGTCCGGATGCGGCGTGCCGTCAGGCGTGCGACGACTGGCCCGCTGGTGCCACGTGTCCCCGACCAGCCCGACGCCGAGATCGAGTTGTCCTTCCGCTACGACCTCGCGCCGATCCACGGCCGGCCGGCGCACGATCATCCGCAACGTACCGCCGTCTGGCGGCGACTGCCGGATGTGATCGAGCCCCGCTTCAATCTGCTCGCGTGTGACGTGCATAACGTATTGTCGCCGAGAGCCGTCGAGATTTCCTAAATGCCTTCAGCACGAATGATTTACAACAAACGCATGATGCTCTTAAACGCAGAGACCGCAGGGCTCGCAGAGCGAATCAGTGCAGCACCGATCGACGTGGGCGGCCTGCGAAGCAGGCCGCTGGATCGATCGGGCTCGTGGCATGAATGAACGAAAATGTCGATCGGCGCGATCGTTCATTCATGCCACGAGGCCGGTCGAACATCGCCGCTACGCGGCGACCACGTCGATCGGTGACGGCATTCGTTTCGATTCCCACTGAGTTGCCTGTTCATCCAGATTCCGCGTGTGAAACGGCAGCTGTCACGAATGAATGTTGTACCGAAACACCTCCGCGGGCTCGGCGGGCTCCGTGTTGAGAGCGTTAGTGCATCGATTAGGACGTCGGGCGCCCAATCAGGTCAACGGGCGCCGCGTGTGTCGCGACGCGGAGCGACGTGCCGGGAGACGATTGAGATGGGCGGCCAGCGATTCGAGGCTGGCGAGGTTGTGGACCGGCAGAAAGTCATCGACGAACGGCAACGCGGCCTGCATGCCGCGGGTGATCGGCTGATAGTCGGGCGAACCAAGCAGCGGATTGAGCCAGATCAGGCGACGGCACGAGCGGCGCAACCGAGCCATCTCGCGGCGCAAATCCTCGGGCTCGCCGCGGTCCCAGCCGTCCGAAATCAGCAGGACGACCGGGCTCGTTCCGCCGATGCGCCGGCGCCATGTCGTGTTGAACGTCCGCAAGGCCTCGCCGATGCGCGTGCCGCCGCCCCAGTCGGTGACATCGCGCAGCATGCGCGGCACGGCCGCGTCTGCTCTCGTTTGTGCCAGATGACGCGTGACTCTGGTGAGCTCGGTCGCAAAGAGAAACGCTTCAATGCGGACATCAGTCCGCGCCAGCGCATGCACGAAGTGGAGAAACATCCGTGTGTAGCGTTCCATCGATCCGCTGATGTCACACAGGACGATCAGCGGACGCGGCTTGTGCACGCGCGCACGGCGCGGCCAGATCAGCACATCGGCGCCTTTCGCCGCCTGCGCCGCCACCCTCCGGAGATCGAGGACGCCCTGGCGCGCCGGCGTCATCCGCCGCGTCGGCCGCATCCCCGGGCGCCAGGTCAGCGCTTCGATGAGCCGTTGCGCCTCCCGCAATTCGTCGATTGAAAATGTCGCGAAGTCTTTCTCACGCGACACCCGCGCCGTGCTCGAACTGAACGGCACGACGCGTTGGACCACGGTCGGCGACGTCGCTTCGCCGCCCTCCCCAGGGCTCGGCCAGCTGCGCTCCGGCGGTCCGATCCGACGGCGCTCGCCCAGCGCCTGCAGGTTCCGAGTGGTGCGTTCGCCCGCCGGTTTGCGCCAGAAAATGCGGAACGCATCCTCGAAGATCGCCTCGTCTTCGTGACGATGCAGAAGGAGCGCGCGCAGGGTGAAGTAGAAGTCCGATTTGCGCCGCAGGTCGACATGACCGAGTGCGGTCGCCGCATCGATCATCCGCGCCGTCGACACCGGCAGGCCCGCACCTCGCAGCACTTCAGCGAAGTGCAGCAGGTTCGGCAAGAGTGCCGTCATCGGCCGCGCAGCTGGACGCGCGCGAGCAGATCGGTCACCCGCTCGCCGCGGACCGCCTGAATGTCTTCCTGGGTCTTCAGCAGCAGACCAAGCGTCCGATCGATGGTGGCCGCATCGAGTTCCTGGCAGTCCAGCGCCACGAGCGCGGCGGTCCAATCCAGCGTCTCCGAAATGCCCGCCGTCTTGTACAACTCGACCGATCGCAGTTCCTGCGCGAACGCCGCGACCTGCTCGGCAAGCCGCGCCGACACGCCCGGAACGCTCATCGTGACAATGCGCAGTTCCTTGTCGAAGTCGGGATAGTCGATCCAGTGGAACAGGCAACGGCGCTTGAGGGCGTCGTGGAGCTCGCGCGTGCGGTTCGACGTGAGAATGACGACCGGCGGCCGCTCGGCCTTGATCGTGCCGAGCTCTGGGATCGTGACCTGGTAGTCGCCGAGCATCTCGAGCAGGAACCCTTCGAACTCGTCGTCGGCGCGATCGAGTTCGTCGATCAGCAGGACGCACGGCCGGTCACCCGCCGACAGCGCCTGCAGGAGCGGCCGCTTGATCAGGAACTCTTCGGAAAACAGCTCGCGCGCGGCCCGCTGACGATCGAGCCCGCCGGCCGCTTCCATCAACCGGATCTCGAGCAGCTGGCGCGGATGGTTCCACTCGTAGAGGGCGTGATTGAGGTCCAGCCCTTCGTAGCACTGGAGGCGAATCAGCTCGGCGTCCATCGCGGACGCCAGCGCCTTCGCGATCGCCGTCTTGCCCACGCCGGCCTCGCCTTCGAGCAGCAAGGGACGGC
Source organism: uncultured Bifidobacterium sp. (assembly GCA_964577955.1). Lineage (GTDB taxonomy): Bacteria > Acidobacteriota > Vicinamibacteria > Vicinamibacterales > CAVVIG01 > CADEEX01. The sequence goes on from CAZOAZ010000014.1 coordinate 39,515, forward strand.
CAAGCACGAGGCTCAAGTACGCAGCCGTCGCCAGGCCGCGGTCGGCGATGTAATGCTGCTGCTCGAGACGCGTCTGGAGTTCGTCTATCGAGCGGACACCGGCATGGGTCATCGCCGGCTATTTCACGTGCTCGAGTGCGGACAGAATCGCCTTGCGCACCTGGACGTGAAGCACGGCCCGCCGGTATTCGGCCGACGCGTAGACATCGCCCACGAGATCGTCGCCGAGGTCCGCCGTCACCTGCTGTGACGCCTTTTCGGCAACCTCCGGCGTCAACGTCTGCCCGACCAGCGCCTTCTCCACCGATTCCGCGCGGGTGGCCTTCGGCACGAGCCCGCCGAGCGCAATGCGGGCGCGGGTGCAGCGGCCTGCGTCGACGTTCAAGATGGCAGCGACACCAATCACCGCATACCGCGACGCCGGGTGCTCCACCTTGATGTACGCCTCGCCCTGCCCGTGCTTCTTGGCTGGTACGTCGACGCTGGTGAGCACATCGTGGTCGCCGAGCGCCGTCGTCATCATCCCGAGGAAGAAATCCGCGGCCGACACGCTCCGTTCGCCGGACGCGCCGACAATGTGCATCGTGGCGCCGAGCGCCAGCAGAACGGTTGGCAGGTCCGATGCGGGATCGGCGTGCGCGACATTGCCGCCGATGGTGCCGCGGTTTCGGACCGCGAGATCGCCGACGTGACCGGCCGCCTTCGCGAGCGCCGACGCATGCGCGCGAATCAGCGGCGACGACGCGAGCTCGGCGTGCGTCGTCAGCGCGCCGATGCGCAGCGATTCGCCGTTGAGCGAGATCCCCTTGAGCGCGCCGACCCGGCCGATGTCGACGAGCGCCGGCGGCGAGGTGAGGCGGAGCTTCAGCAGCGGAATGAGGCTGTGACCGCCGGCGAGAATCTTCGCGCCCGGATGCTGGCGCAGCAGCTGGCCAATTTCAGCGACTGAGTGGGCGCGGTAGTAGTCGAATTCTGGTGAATACATGGGTTCCCCTCAGCGGTGCGCGTGCGCCTTCGCGTCGGCGATGGCCCGCCAGACCCGCTCCGGCGTCGCCGGCATGCGGATCGACTCGACACCGAACGGCTTCAGCGCATCGATGATCGCGTTGTACATCGTCACGGTCGAAGCGATTGTGCCCGCCTCGCCGATACCCTTCAGTCCGAGCGGATGATGCGGCGACGGTGTGACGGTGTTGAGCACTTCGATATTCGGCAGCTTGTCGGAGCGCGGCAAGGCGTAATCGAGCAGCGTGCCGGTGACGAGCTGACCGCCTTCGTCGTAGATCGCTTCCTCCCACAACGCCTGGCCCAGGCCCTGCACGACGCCGCCGTGCACCTGTCCCTCGACGATGACCGGGTTGATCTGCGGACCGCAATCGTCAATCGCCACGTAGCGCTTGATCTCGATCGCGCCGGTTTCCGGATCCACTTCGATCATCGCCAGGTGCGAGCCGAACGGATACGTGAAGTTCGGCGGGTCGTAGAACATCGAGGCTTCAAGCCCGGATTCGACGCCGGCCGGCATGTTCCACGCGACGTTGGCCATCAGCGCGATGTCCTGAATCGTCTTCGACTTGTCGGGCGAGCCCTTCACGAAGAACTTGCCGTCGGCGTAGTCCATGTCCTCGACCGCGGCTTCGAGCAGGTGCGCGGCGATGAGCTTCGCCTTGTCGCGAATCTTGCGCGCCGCCAGGATCAGCGCCGCACCGCCGACCGCCGTCGTGCGGCTGCCGTAGGTGCCCCATCCCATCGGCGTGGAGTCGGTGTCGCCGTGCACGACCTTCACGTCGTCGACGCCGACGCCGATCTCGTTCGACACGAGCTGCGCGAAGGTCGTCTCTTCACCCTGGCCGTGCGGTGACGCGCCGATGAACACATGCACTTTGCCGGTCGGCATGACGCGGACGATGGCGCTTTCCCAAAGTCCGCCCTGGAAACCGATGGCACCGGCGACTTGCGATGGACCGAGCCCGCAGATCTCGACGTAGGTCCCGAGGCCGATCCCGATGTACTTCCCATTCTTTCTGGCTTCGGCCTGATCGTGACGCAGCTTCTTGTAGTCGACGTGATTGAGCAGCTTGGTGAGGCTCGCCGCGTAGTCGCCGCTGTCGTAGACGAGACCGGTGGCGACGGTATGGCCGTTGTCGAACTTCGGAATGAAGTTCTTCATCCGCACGTCGGCAGGATCCAGATTGAGTTTCGCGGCCAGCTTGTCGACCAGCCGCTCGACCATGAACGCCGCTTCCGGCCGGCCGGCGCCGCGATACGCCTCGACCGGCGTGCCGTTCGTGTAGACGCCGTAGACGTCTTCCTTGATCGCTGGAATGTCGTAGACGCCGGACAACATCAGGCCGTGGAGAATCGTCGGAATCCCGGGTGCGGCCGTCGAAAGATAGGCCCCCATTGCCGACCACGAGGTCGCGCGCAAACCGAGAATGCGCCCGTCCTTCGTCGCGGCCATCTCGACGTCCTGCAGATGGTGCCGGCCATGCGTCGTCGCCTGGAAATTCTCGCTGCGGGTTTCGTTCCACTTGACCGGACGATTGAGCTTCCGCGTGCAGAACGCGAGCACGAAGTCGGACGGATACGCGGCGATCTTGCAGCCGAAGCCGCCGCCGACTTCCGGCGCGATGACGCGGACCTTGTCCTCCGGCACGCCGGTCACGACCGACAGCAGGAACCGCAGGATGTGCGGGTTCTGCGTCGTGTTCCACATCGTCAGGTCGCCGGACGCGCCGCCCCACTTCGCCAGCGTCGCGCGCGGCTCCATCGGATTGGGCACGAGCCGCTGCTGGATGATGCGCTCGCTGATGACGACATCGGCCTTCGCAAAAGCCGCGTCGACGTCGCCACCAGCCACAGTCCAATGGAACGCGGTGTTGTCGGGGATGTCGTCGTGCAGTTGCGGCGCGCCTGGTGCGATCGCGTCCTGCGGCTCCACCACCGCTTTCAAGGGCTCGTAGTCCACGTCGATGAGCTCGAGCGCGTCGTAGGCCTGATACGGCGTATCGGCGATCACGACGGCCACGATGTCCCCAACGTAACGCACTTTGTCGACGGCGACGCACGGATAGGTCGCGACTTTCAGATTGGCGTTGGGCAGCAGCCACGCGCAAGGCGACGGGTTCAACGTGACGTCCGCGCCCGTGTAGACCGCGACCACGCCCTTGGCCGCCTTCGCGCGGCTGGTGTCGATGCGGCGGATTTTCGCGTGCGCGTGCGGGCTGCGCAACATGGCCGCGTGGACCATGCCCGGCAGCGAGAGGTCGTCGGTGTAGGTGGCGGAGCCGGTAATGAGCCGCGGATCTTCGCGGCGCCGGATGCCCGAACCAAAGGCGCGTGTGGACATGACCGGCCTCCTCTACTCTGCCGCCATCGCGGTGGCCGCCGAGCGGACCGCTTTGACGATGTTGTGATAGCCGGTGCAGCGGCACATATTGCCGCCGAGGCCGTTGCGCACGTCGTGCTCGGACGGATTGGCGTTCTGCCGCAGCAGCTCGTGCGAGATGAGAATCATGCCGGGCGTGCAGAACCCGCACTGCAGCCCGTGAGCATTCCAGAATGCCTCCTGCAGTGGATGCAGCGCGCTGTCAGGCGCGAGGCCTTCAATCGTCGTGATGTTCGCGCCGTCGGCCTGCACGGCGAGGCACGTGCACGACTTCATGGCGACGCCATCGAAGAGCACGGTGCACGAGCCGCACTGGCTCGTGTCGCAGCCAACCTTGGTGCCGGTCACGCCGCCGAGGTCGCGAATGAAGTGGACGAGCAACAGCCGCGGTTCGACATCGCGGTCGTAACGCCGGCCGTTGACGGTAATGCTCACGGGGACCCTCACGCGCCACCTCCGAAGGCTGGAAGGATACCCGAATTCTCAAGTGTCAATTTGGAATTATCAATGCGCGCCGAGCAATCGAACGCACTGACAATCGTTCAGCAGCCGCCGGCGCCCGTCGCGAGACGAGAGATGGGTACCCGCAGCCCGACTTCGACGACATCATTCGATTCGGATTCGTATCCGTGGCTCGATCCGACCCAGAATGTGCGACCGGCAACCGAGAGCGAAGCCATGGGTATGAACATCTCGCCGCCGCCCTTGCCGTCCATGTCTGACTGGCTTCCCTCGACGAGGATGGAACGCAGCGGTGAGTCCCAGGTCCGCGCGAGCCAACCCACGACCGTCGTCGCGGGACCGTCGATGGCTCCTTTTACCCACAGACCGCGTGTGGCAAAGAAGGTCACCAATTCGCGCCCGTCAGGTAGCTGACCGCGAAACGCGCGGTGGAGGATCGGCCGGTCCGGCGCACCGCCGAGCGCGCCCTTGATCTCCGCGTTTCGCGCCCGGCCCCACACATCCGGCTCGAGACGATCGAAGATGTCGGACAGCAGACCTTGCACCGCTGCAAAATCCGCGTCTGTCTCCGTCAGCCTGCTCACCGGTGTCAGCAAGCCAGGCACCGTCGACACGATGCCCGCGTCCGCTACTGGATAGCCGCTTGTCGGGAACGCGAGGCGGCTCACGTGGTCTGTTTTCAAACCTATTCCAGTACTGCAGTGGTTGTTGAATACACCAGTGCCGGTCACCGTGACCGATCGGAGCGTATTGGGTACCGCGAGCAGCTCCCAGCGAAGGATCGGCGGGCCGCCGCCCCACCAGGCCACGGGAACGTCGACCAGCCGGCGGGGCGGATCAACCATCTCGTTGCCGTCGATTACTGGCCATGGGTTAGACCAGAACTGTCCGTCGAAGTACCCAAACGGCACGAGCAGTGAATCTTCGCGAAGAATGCCGAGCATGACACTGCTAGGCGGCGCGGACGATGGTGACTGCGCACTGATGGCGACGGATGCCGCGGCGCACGCGATGACGAAATGGACGAATCTGGAGGAGAGCGTACAGCGAGTCTAACAGGTGAATGCGCGCGATGTTGTCAGGGTTCTTCCGACGATACGGACAGCCTGAAGGCTGTCCGTATCGTTGCATCGTGCAATCCGGCTAAAGCCGGACGCCACCGTTAGCCCCGTTCGAATTTCCTGGAGATCGGGATGAACGCGATCGCCGTGACGGTCATGATGACGGCCAGGAGACCGAAGTACGCGTCGGGCTTGAGCTGCTTCTCATAGAACGGCGCGAGCAGCAGGCCGATCGAGTCGCCGGCAAAGACCATCATGTGGAACGCCGCGGTCAACACGCTCGCCGTTCCCGGGACCGCCTTCCGGTAGGCGAACTCGAGGCCGACCGTGCTGATGCAAAGTTCAGCGAGCGTCACGAAGAACGTTACCAGCACGACCCACCAGATGCTGATGACGCCGCCGCGGGACAGGAACGCGGCGTAGGCCATCACCGCCGAGCAGATGACGACGATCCCGAAGCCGATGAGCATCTTCTGGGTATGCGGGACCTCGACGCCACCGCGCAGCCGCTGCGCCGTATTCCAGATCCAGTTGAAGACCGGCGTCAGGATCACGATGAAGAACGGATTGAGCGCCGAGAGCTGATTCGCCGTCAGCATGATGCTGCGGGTCAGCCGCAGGTCGGTGTGGGAGTCCGTGAAATAGATCCACGTGTCGGCATTCTGATCGTAAATGAGCCAGAAGATGGCGATGGCGCCGAACACGCCTGCCACACGCATCAGCATCTGCCGCTCCGCCGCGCGCTGCGCAGCCGTCTTCGGCGGACCGGTCACACCAACCCGCTCCTCGGGATACCAGCGCTTGCCGAGCGCGAACACGACAAAGGCCACTGCCATCAGGATGGCCGGCACCATCAACGCAAGGCCATACGCGCCGTCTTGCGCTTGAACGATGAGTGGCAGCGTGAACGCGGTGATCGCGGCACCGATGTTGACCGCCGCGTAGAAGAAGCTGAAGGCCTCGCTCATCAGGGCCTGCTTCTTCTCCGCGTCGTAGATGAGCCCCATCAGGACGCTGGTGTTCGGCTTGATCGCGCCCGATCCAAACGCCAGGAGTGCGAGCGCAATGAACAGGCCGGTCGGCGTCTGCAGGCCACCCAGGATGATGTGGCCGAGGATGTAGGGCGCCGAGTAGTAGAGGATCGTCTTGTAGCAGCCCAGGTACCTCTGCGCGATGTACCCGCCGACAAACGGCGTCAGATAGCACGCGGCCATGAACGCCTTCATGGTCGTCGTCCCGCCGGCTTCGCTGAAGCCGAGGACGTCGACCATGTAGAGCGCCAGCAGGGCGCGCATGCCGTAGTAGCTGGCGCGCTCGGCCATCTCGCCGAAAAAGACGAACCAGAGCCCGGTTGGGTGCTGCCGCAGCCGCACGAACGGATTCGTGCTCGGTACGAACTCGGACGTGCTGGAGGCCGGCATGCTTTCGCGCTAGTCTATCCGCTCTTTCGGCATCGACCCTGACGAGCGGAGGGACGACATGAGCCCGACCCGTAGGCAGTTCTCACGGCCCGGACGTGCGATACCGGTCGCCATCGTTGCGGCCGCAATCCTGGTCCTCGTCAACAACGGCCTGGCGCAGGCGCCGCCGCGCGGGCCGGACGAGCCGACCGATGCCGTGGTCGCGCGCGTGCACCGCGCCGCGCTCACCGTCGACCCGCACATCGACGTCCGCGACGACTTCAACACGCCGGCGAACGACGCCGGCTTGGAGACCATGGGCCAGCTCGACCTCCCGAAGCTCGAACGCGGGGGCCTGGATGTGGCGACGCTGGCGCTCTTCGCAGACCCGAAGGCGCGAACCGCAGAGAATACCGCCGCGGCTCGTCGCCAGATCGACGGCAAGCTGGCGGCGATTCGACGCTTCGTCCAGCAGCATCCCGATCGACTGGAGTTGGCGAAGACCGCGGCTGACGTCGAGCGCATCGCGGCCTCAGGAAGGCATGCGTTGCTGCTCGGCTTTCTGAATACGCTCTCGCTCGGCGACGACGTCTCGCTGCTCGCGCACTACCGCGACGAGGGCGTGCGCGTCCTCGGATTCGTGCACGCGCAGAATACCGCGTTCGCCGATTCGTCCCGTCCCAACCTCGCCTTCGGCGACCGGCCCGACGAGAACGGCGGCCTGACAGCGCTCGGCCGGCGCGCGGTCACTGAACTGAATCGCCTGGGTGTCGTCGTCGACGTCTCGCAGTTGACTCCGGCAGGCGTGCGCCAGGTGCTGGAGATCAGCACCGCCCCGGTCGTCGCCTCCCACTCGGGCGTGCGCGGCCGCGTCAACGCGCCCCGCAACTTGAGCAACGAAGAACTCCGCGCCATCGCAACGCATGGCGGTGTCGTCCACATCGTGGCGTTTCCCGCCTATTTGCGCAGCTGGTCGGATGCCGGACCCGCCTTCGAGCAGGCCGTGCTCGCGCCTTTCAAGCTTCGCCCCGGCGACGATGCGCGCGTGAAGCTCGATGCGGCGACGTTTGAGAAGTACCAGCAAGCGTATCGGGAGTACGGCGCGAGCCAGACGCGGCTGGCGTCACTCGTCGACTGGATCGACGCCGTCGACTACGCCGTGCGCCTCATCGGCATCGATCACGTCGGTCTCAGCTCGGACTTCAATCACGGCGGCGGCGTGATCGGCTACGCGAATGTCGGCGACGGACCGAACGTCACCCGCGAGCTGCTGAAGCGCGGCTACTCGGAGAACGACATCGCCAAGCTGTGGGGGCGCAACTTCCTGCGGGTGCTCAAAGAGGTCGAGCGACGGGCGATCCGACGCTGATGATTCGCACGCCCTATTGGCGTACGAGCGTCAGCGTCAGTGATCCTGTATCGATGCAGTTGGGATTTGCCAGCGCGAGCGGTCCGCCCAGTGTCGTCAGGCTCGGGTTGAGCGTGCCGGTCACAATTCTCTGGCAGTCTCCGCTCTGCGTCAGCCGGATGCCGCGCGGATCCGAGAGGCTGCCGCCGACCACCGACACATTGGGATTGCCTGGTCCGCCGAAGGACGACGGAAAGTCGTACTCGACCACCCACTGGCCGGTAAGGGCGCTGCCCTGTTGGACGATATTCACGCGGTGGGTGTGGAAGTTGGGCACGCTGGTGATGCGGGCGATCCAGGTGCCGGTCAAAGAGCCGACGGCGACGTCTGTGTACGCACTCTCGCCATCCGTACGCACCGTGGCGCGGAAACTTCCTTCGCGATTGTAGACATGGGTCACCGAAGCGCCTTGCGCGGTGCCGCCGTCGCCAAAGTCCCAGGTGTAGTCGTTGCCACCGCCCCCCGCCGCCGTGAACGCAAAGCGCGTCACGTCGCGGATGCCGCTGCCGGTGGGCACCACCGACATGGCCGCGGGCGCGTCGGACCGGCTGACCTCAACCGCCACAGCGGTCGCCGCTCCTGCCCCGCCGAGGATGCCGGCGAGCGCCACGGGCGACAGGCCGCCAGTTCCGCCTCCCGCAGCGGCACCGGCCGCCGCTGTCGCCTGCGCCGCCGTCATCACGTTGGTCTGCGCGATGACGGTCAGCGCGGTCTGGCCCTGAAACGTGGCGGTCACGCCGATCTGCACCGAGCCGCTCGCGGTTGGCGTGAAGCCGGCGGCAACGGCGCGGCCGACGCCGTCCGTGGTCAGCGTCACGGTGCGCGCTCCGCCGAACAGCGCGCGACCGCCGCGAATCGCAAATGTCACGGTCGCACCCGCGACTGGCTGATCATTCCGATCGCGTACCTCGACCACAGGTGCGACCGCCGTCCTCTGCTGGACGACGTTGACCGCATCCTCGCCGGCGATGACGACAATCCGGAGGCCCGCCTGCGTGTTCGTCTGCGCGAACAGGTGCGGATTCTCAAAGCCTGGCGGGACACCGGCCAACGTGAAAACCGCCAGCAGCCTGGCTGCGTAGATGACAATAGCGGGGTGTTTCATCAGGCTTGGGCGCGCGCCATTTTAGCTGCAACCTGAACGCCGTCCGCGGAATCCAATGGGCATGAAGCTGACGACAACCCTGGCGGTCCTCATGGTCACGGCCATGGGGGTGGCCTGCTCGAGTCCGACCGGTCCGACCCTGCCGCCGGAGATGGGCACGACCAACTCGCCGCTTCCCGAAGCGGCCCCCGCGCCAAGTCCGGCGCCGCAGCCGCCGGACACACTGCCCGCACGCTACCGAGCCACGTTCGACTCGACCTGGAGCGCGGTCTCGCATCCGATCGAATTTCCAGCGACCGCCCACTTCTCGCCGCTCATCGGCGGGACGCACAACGGCGAGATCGTCTTCTGGCGTGAGGGCGAGCTCGCGTCTCAGGGGATCAAGGACATGGCCGAGCGTGGCCAGACCTCGCCGCTCGAGCAGGAGATCAATACCGCCATCCGCGGTGGCGCGGCCGAGTTCGTCATCGGCGGCCGGCCTCTCGATGTCACGCCTGGAACGGTGTCGGTCGAATTCACGATCACGCCGGGCTTCCCGCTGGTCACTCTGGTGACGATGATTGCGCCGAGCCCCGACTGGTTCGTCGGCGTCAACGGACTCTCGTTGATGCAGAACGGCCGCTGGGTGGCCGAACGGCGCGTCGAACTCGTCCCGTGGGACGCGGGCACCGACAGCGCACCGTCGTTCATACACCGCGACACGGTCACCAACCCGTTCCAGCCGATCTCGCGCATCGTCACTGCCCCGCTCTCGCCGAACGGCGTCGTCACGCCTCTGGGAACGTTTACGTTTACCAGGATTCAGTAGCTGTCAAAGGCGGAACGCCGAGCACACCGAGTTCGCAGAGAAATTCGCCACGAAAACACGAAAACACGAAACGTGGCTCGACGCGGGCGGCCTGCGAAGCAGGCCCGACGTGCGGTGCGAACGTGTGCGACCGAACGACAAGGCAGGATCACGACCGTCGTTCGATCGCACGCGTTCGCGCCGCACGCGCCGCTACGCGGCGCCGCGTCGAACGCGCAACGCTGGAGTGGCCCTCCATGCCCCCGTGTCTCTGTGGCGCATTTGGATCGACGTGGCTCGTCGAGATGAGTCGCCGGGTCCGAAGTAGCGTCGTCAGTGTGTGTTTCGTGTTTTCGTGTCTTGGTGGCGCATTGGAGAACCGGTCGCCGCGGCGGGCAGATCCAGACTGATGGTCGCGCCCTGCCCGGCCACGCTCGCGGCGCTCACCCGGCCGCCGTGGCGTTCGACGATCGCCTTCACAATCGAGAGCCCGAGCCCGCTGCCGCTCGACGCGAGGCTGCGCGCGGCATTGGCCTTGTAGAAGCGATCGAAGATCAACGGGAGATCGCCCGCGGCAATGCCCTCGCCGGTGTCGCTCACGGTGATCACGACACGGTCGCCGGCCGCCGCCGCGGCAAGGGTGATCCGGCCACCGTCAGGCGTATGCCGGAAGGCGTTGGCGGTCACATTCTGCAGCGCCTGCTCCAAACGAAACGGGTCGCCCCAGATCCTCAGCTGCCCCGGAGACGCGGAGATGGTGATGCGGCGCTCGCAGGCTTCGTCCTCGTGATGCGCCAGAACCTGTTCGAAGAGCGTCTCCACCGGCACCGCCTGCAGATCAAGCGTCCCGCCACCGGCCTCGAGCCGTGCGGCGTCGAGCAGGTCGCCGACCAGACGCTCCAGCCGCTGCGCCTCACGCCGGGCCACGGTCACGTGACGCAGCCGTCGCTCGTCGTCCAGCCGGACCTCGGCCATCGTCAGCGTCTCGAGATGGCCGAGCACCGCGGTCAACGGCGTCATCAACTCGTGCGAGACATCGGCAAGCAGCTGCCGGCGCGCCCGATTCGACGCCTCGAGCGCTTCGGCGCGCGCCGAGAGTTCGCCGGCCATCGCGTTGAATGTCCTCGACAGTTCGGCCACTTCGTCGCTGCCCTCTTCGTTGGCGCGGGCCGCGAAGTCGCCGCCGCCGAGGCGTTCGGCGGCGCTTTCGAGGTCGAGAATCCGGCGCCGGACCGGCCCGAAAATCACCAGCGCCGAGATCAGCGTGCCGGCCGCGAGCAGCCCCAGGTCGATTGGCAGTATCAACGGCGCGAGCCGTTCGAACGTCGTCGGCGGAAAAATGCCGAGCGTCCCGACGGTCTTGCCGTGGACGAGCACCGGCACGGCCCGATACGGACCGATTTCCCAGGTCGTCGGCACCATGCCTTCTTCCACGTGCCACATGTCGTCGATGGCGGTGCGAATGACGACGGGCGGCGGCAGACGATCCCCGGCTTCGCGGCCGTCCTTCATGACCACGAACACGTGCTCGCCAGGCCGGACGTTGCGGACGAACGCCTGCAGATCGAGCGACGGATTCGACTCGAGCGCGGCGCCGAGTTCCTGACTGAGCGAGCGCGTCACGCCTGACGACGGCATGGCATTGCGATCGACCAGCCACACGAAGAGCGCGCCCTGAGCGACCAGGAAGATCGCGATCAGCAGGATGTAGCCGACGGCGATGCGGCCGTACAGGCTGCGGTGCCAGGCGAGGCCGAAACCGCGCGGCGACGGGCTCATCTCACGTGTCTCCGAACTTATAGCCGGAACCCCAGACCGTAATCACGCGCGTCGGTCGGGCCGGATCGCGCTCGATCTTCCTGCGCAGCCGCTTGACCAGCGTGTCGACGCCGCGATCGGCCACGAACACGTCGCCCGCCCAGACCCGCGCGAGCAAATCGTCGCGACTGAACACGACGCCGGGATTCGAAGCGAGCACGTACAGCAGCCCGAACTCCTGCGGCGTCAGCGCGACCACGTTGCCGTCACAGACGACGCGGCGGCGCGACGGGTCGATGCTCATCCCGAGCGCACTGATCGGACGCGCGGCCGGCGGCGCCACCGCGCCAGCCATCCCGCGCGGCCGCCGCATCAACGCTCCGGTGCGCGCGAGAAACTCGCGGATGCCGAACGGCTTCGTCAGGTAGTCGTCGGCGCCGCTCTCGAGCCCGAGGACCTTGTCCGCCTCTTCGCGCCGCGCCGTCAGCATGAGAATCGGCACGTCGGTATTGGGACCGGCGCTGCGCACCGCGCGGCAGACGCTGATGCCGTCGGCAGTCGGCAGCACGACGTCGAGCACGATGAGATCGAACCGCTGCTCCGCGGCCTGGCGCAGCGCCTCGCCGCCGTCGCCGACGGCGACGCAGTCGTACCCGGCGAGATCGAGATGGAAGCAGACGAGATCGCGGATCGGTTCCTCGTCTTCGACGACGAGCACGCTGGGACGGCGAGTGGAAGTGTCGGTCACGGGATCCGCGTGTAATCCGGCTATAGCCGTCCTTCGACAGGCTCAGGGCCCTGAGCTCCGTCGAGGGGGCCGGACGCCACCCGCTACTTCGTCACGGTGACGGTGACATTCTCGCCGCCCATGAGCGCACCGTCGTCAGCCAGCCCGCGCAGCACGTAGGTGCCCGGCTCGCTGAACGTGGCCTGCACGGTGACGCGGCCGTCGGCCGGCATGTCCGGCGCGGTCCACAACGGCGCCCACGGCGAATTCGCGCCGGTCCGCGTGTCTTCCCACGCCATCACCTGCTCGGGCGAAAACGTCACCGCGCCCGCGCCGCGGTAGACAAACCACGAGAGGTGCAGCCCGACGTTCTTGCCGACGGTGACGCGGCTCGGCGGCAGCAAGGCGCGATTGACGCGTGGCGCATTCGCGGCAGCGGCTTGCGCGTCTGCGGTATCGCGGCGCGATCCGCCGTTCTGAACCGCGACTCCGGCGCGGCCCGCGCGGCGCTTCGGAATGCCGTCGTCGGTGACCACAGCCGCGATCGTCAGCGGCTGTCCGACCTTCGCGGTGAGCGTTCTGCTGCCTTCGACCTTCACGACGGGCGGCGTATTCGAGCGGACTTCGGGGCTGCTGGTGCCGGCGCCGAGCGCGCCGGTCTCGGAGGCCTTGACCACGCCGTCGACCTTGTAGTCGGTCCGGAGCGTCGCATAGGCCTTCTCGGTCTTGCCGTAGGTCGTCAGCGTCCAGATCAGTTCGTCTTTCTCGGTGAACCCGGCCGGCACCGGGACACGAAACACAAAGCGGTTCCGGCGCGGGAGAAAGTGCGTCGGCTGACCCTGATCGGCGCCGCCGACGCTGAAGGTGTTCTCGGGGCCGACCGGAACGTCGAGTTCTTCGACCCAGTTGCGGTTCATGTAACCAAAGAGAAAGAACTTCGCCCCGTTCGCGTCCTCTTCCCAGCCTTCGTAGGCGGGAGACACGTTCTGGCCTTTGGTGTAGCTGAGCGACTGCGCGCGCGCGACCGGCGCCGCGGCCACAAGACAAGCGGCGAGCAGCGCCCAACCGCGGACCCTGCCGGTGAGGAACGAATGAGTAGTGACCCGCATAACTCCTACTGCTGTTGCTGTTGCTGCTGTGTATTCCGCGCCGGCGTCTGCGGCGTCGTGACGTTGCAGAGCGGGCATCCGATGACCATGCTGTTGCGCGTCAAGTGGAGCTTCTCGCGGCGACGGGCCATTTCGGCCTGGAATTGTTCGTCGCTGAGCGCGACGCGGTTGCCGAGATCGATGAACATGTTCGCCACCGAGCGGTTGCCCGACCCCTGCCAGTTGCGCGGATCGGGCACGTTCTTGTTGGACGGCGAGTTGTCCATGTAGCCGATGATGTGGAGGATCGTCCCCTTCGGCAGGAGCGGCGCGCTGTCGTCGGTGTAGTCGTAGCCGCGCACCCAATTGTGGTCGTAGCCGACACAGTTGAGCGTCTGGATGTTGTAGCCCCAGATCGCTTCGAGACACATCCGCGCGCCCGGCGCGTGCAGGTGCGGCTCGAACGAACTGATCTTGATGTTCTGCTGGAGCACGGCGTAGGCGTGCAGCTGCTGGTTCGATTCCATCGGACGGATGTCGATGTCGACGCCGTTGCCGAGACCGATCGCGGCGCTGCGGTATTCGGGCTTGTAGCCCTTCGGCGCGAACTTGAACCCGATCTCGAGGTGCGCCTTGGTGTCGCGGCCGTTCGAGTGCAGGTGCACCGAGTCGGACACCACCGAGGAACCCGCCCGCAGAAGACGCGCCCCGCGCGGATCGAAGAAGTCCGCCTCGCGTCCCACTTCATGAACCGGCCAGCCGGTGCTGTCCGGGTTGGTGGCGACGGCGAGCGGATCGGGTTCGGGGTCGTTCGGATCGCCGAGCACGCGCGTGTTCCAGATCATGTGGTGGAACACGTAGTGACCACCGACGGTCGCGCGGCCGCTGCCGTTCTTGTTGTCGATGTCGTTGACTTCCTTGACCTCCAACGCCAGGACGTAGCGATCTTCCGTCAGGCCCGTTGGCACGCGCGGAATCTCGCCCCACCAGTCGGGCGCGTTGGCTTTCACGACGAGATCCGTCGTCTTGACGATGAGGTCGGGCTCACCGATCGACCAGGCGCGCGGATCCTTGTAGACCCTGGCCGGCGGCATGTCGGCGGGATTGCCGCGCGGGGCGCCGCTGTCGGCCCATTTCGCAATCATCGCGATCTCGAGTTCACTGAGCGACGGGTCGTTCTGGAACTCCTGGATGCCGATGTTCTTCTCGACGTACCACGGCGGCATCACGCCGGCCTTCGGTCCGATGCCGGTCCGCTGCTTGATGGCGCGAGCCCACGGCCGTACGTCTTCGTAGCTCACCAGCGACATCGGCGCCACGCCCTCGGGACGATGGCAGTTCTCGCAGCTGCGCTGGAGAATCGGCGCGATATGTTTGCTGAAGTTCACATCTGCAGGAACCACCGGCGCGGCCGCCGTCAAGGCAACCGGCCGCGCGAAACCGAGAATCGCGGTGACGCCGAGTGTCGCGCCCGCCGCTAACGACCAGCCGAGGCGTCGTCCGACTCTCACTCCCATCGTCTTCTCCTTGAAATCTTCCGGTGCACCGGGGTCCCGGTGGACGCGCCGCGGCTCATGTTACGCGGTCGTCCGCGGTCGGACCAACAGTTGTTTATGTCAAATCGGTGACAAGACTGCGCCGAGCCATGGCCCGCAACCCTTTGCAAAACATGCACTTCGTTGCACAGGCCGAAGAAACCGAGCGGTCGGCCGACTACCTGAGCGAGACTATTGAACGGATCGGCTAACGCCTGTCCCTACCGCAACACTGAAACAAGAGCGAGCCCCTCTGCCACCCCGGTCTACGCTGCCCGCGATCGCCGCGAAGAACCTGACCAAGTTCTTCGGTCCGTTCATCGCTGTCAACGACCTCAGCTTCGAAATTCCGGCCGGCCAGTCGGTTGCGCTCCTCGGCCCGGGCGGGTCCGGCAAGACGACGACGCTCCGGCTGCTGAGCGGTTTCACCGCGCCGACGAGCGGCGTCGCCAGCCTGGCCGGATTCGACGTTCACGAAGAGCGGCTGTCAGCCGTCCGGACGTTGGGATACCTGCCGGAGAATGGTCCACTCTACCCGGACATGACGCCGCTTCAGATGTTGCGGTACTTCGGCGAGTCGCGCGGGCTCGATCGCGCGCTCTTGAAGCGGCGACTGACGGAGGTCGTCGAGCGCTGCGAAGTGGACGACCTGCTTGAACGGCGCATTGCGACGCTGTCCAAGGGTCAGCGTTTGCGGGTCGGCCTCGCCCAGGCGCTCTTGCACGACCCGCGCGTGCTGCTGGTCGACGAGCCCTCCAGCGGTTTTGAGCCCGGCCTCCGGCGGCAGTTCTACGAACAGTTGCGCCAGATTCGCGGGAACAGAACGATCCTGGTCGCCGCCACTGCCGCTCACGACCTCGATCCACTCGTCGACCGAGTCCTCATGATCCGATCGGGACGACTGCTGTTCGACGGGACGCCGGCACAGCTCAAGGACAATGCGGCGATTGAATTGCCGGCCTATCGCGTCACGAGGGACACTGGATCAGTTTCGTAGATGGTTCGATGGGTTCGAGAGGTTCGAAGAGTTCGAAAGGTGCTGGGTTCAGAACCGAGAACCTCTCGAACCTTTCGAACCAGTCGAACCTTTCGAACCGACGCCGTCCGCCCGTTTGTCAAAATTCCGTGACAGCCAGTGTCGCTGTGATGCGAGTGCCATAATCACCACGAGCCATGCTCGAAACACATCACGCCGCCCGCGTTCCGCAAGGCCGCCATCTACTCATCGTCGAAGACGAAGCAAATATTCGCGAGCTCGTCTGCATGCATCTCGGCTCGGAGGGTTACGACTGCGTGTCGACGGGGAACGGACGCGACGCGCTGGAACTGCTGCGGTCGCGCCCCTTTGATCTCGTGGTGCTGGACGTCATGCTGCCGGGCATCAACGGGCTCACGGTGTGCCGCACGATCCGGTCGGGCCATGTGAATCGCGAAGTGCCGATCCTCATGCTCACGGCGCGGCGCGACGAATCCGACACGCTCGCCGGGTTCAACAGCGGCGCCGACGACTATCTGACCAAGCCGTTCAGCATGCTCGAGCTGACCGCACGGGTTGGCGCACTCACCCGCCGCACGCGCGGGACGGCGATCGATCCGCTGGCGGAGGCCGCGCCGGTGTCGCGGGCCGGGCTCGCCCTCGATCCCGCGAAGCGGCGGGTCCACGTCCGCGGCCGCGAGGTCGCCGTCACGCCCCACGAATTCCGGCTGCTCTATTCGCTCGCCGCCGACCCGGGCGTCGTCTTCACGCGCGAACGCCTGCTGGCGGAGGTCTGGCAGGGCGAAGCGTTCGTCACCGGACGAAGCGTGGACACGCTGGTCCGTCGGCTGCGCTGCAAGATCGAACAGGATCCTGCGGCCCCCGGCTACATCCTGACGGTGTGGGGCGAGGGCTACAAGTTCGCGGATGTCTAGCGCGCGCTCGCCACGCTACCGCAGCCTCTACTGGCGCATCGGCGTCGGGTTCATTCTCTGCATTGCGGCGATTCTCGCCGTGCAAGGCGTGGTCCTGCTGCGACTCATCGACCGCGCCGATCCCGACTCGCGCACCAGCTTCACGCTCGGCGTCGCCAACGATCTCGCGCAGGCGCTCGCGGCCGATCGCACGCTCAACGTCGAACGCTTCATCGCCGAACGCTATCCGAATCCACCGCGCGCGTTCTACGCGATCATGACCGACGGCCAGGCCGCCTATTTCGGCAACAAGCGGCCGCTGCGCGTCGCGGTCCTGAACGTGCAGGAAGTCTTCAAGCGGCCGGCGCTCACGGCGATTCCCGCCTCGTGGGAGGTCGCGCCGTATTGGGCGTCCCCGGTCCTCGTCAACGGCGTCGTCGCCGGCACGGTGGCGGTGGTGCCGCAGAATCTCGTCGAACTGCTCTGGCGGCCGATGGTGTCGCTCGCGAGCGTGCTGCTCGTCGTCGGCACGGTGGCCGCGTCGTTCTTCATTTTCGCGCCGGCGCACCGCCGGCTGCGCGACCTCGAACAGGCCGCGCAGAGCCTGGGCGGCGGCGATCTCACGGCGCGGGCGAAGGAAGCCGGCGGCGATGAAGTGGCGTCGCTGGCGCGGACGTTCAACCAGATGGCCGACGACCTGGCGGTGCGCGCCGCGCAGATCGCCGAGAACGATCGGACGCGCCGGCTGCTGCTCGCGGACGTGTCGCACGAGCTGATGACGCCGCTGACCGCGGTGCGCGGCTACCAGGAAAAGCTCGCCGCCGATCCGGCGATCCGCGAATCGCCGGAGCGCGCCCGCTACCTGGCGATCATCGGTGAGGAAACGCTGCGCGTCGAACGCATCGTGCGCGATCTGCTCGACCTCGCCCGCCTCGAGAGCAGCGGTGCCACCCTCGACATGCAGGACGTCTCGGTCGAAGGACTCTTCGGCCGCGTCAAGGCCCGTCACGAAGCGGAGGCGGCGCGGCGGCAGGTGACGATCTGCGCGCAGATCGACCACGGCGCCGAGCTGGTCTACGGCGATCAGTTCCGTCTCGAGCAGGCGCTGCAGAATCTCGCCGCCAATGCCCTGCGCCACGTCTCGACCGGCGGACGCGTCGAGCTCCGCGCCACGATTGTCGACACCCAGATCGAGATCGTCGTGCGCGACACCGGGCGCGGCATCGAGTCACAACATTTACCGTTCATCTTCGATCGCTTTTACAAAGTTGACCCGTCGCGCTCGTCCGGCTCCTCCGAAGGCAGCGGTCTCGGCCTCTCGATCGTGAAAGCGATCATCGAACGCCATCACGGATCGATCGCGGTGGCGAGCGAACCCGGCATCGCCACCGCCTTTACCGTCACGCTGCCCGCCGTCACTGTTGTTTAACAAATCCGGCGCGACGCGACACAGCCTTTTGACATCTCGCCAAATTTCAGCGTGATACACACCTAGCGCACCGTTTCGCGGGTGCGCTCGACGCTCGATCGCATTCCCCGCGAAACGTGAGCACTGGAGGAACGTCCGTATGCTCCGACGAGTTCGTGTGTGTGTGGCTGCGCTGTTGTTCGTCTTCACGTCCGCTCTCACGCTCGCGCAAGAGAGTGGCATCGCTGGCCTGGTCGTCGACACGACCGGCGCCGTCATGCCCGGGGTCACGGTGGAAGCGTCGAGTCCGGCTCTGATCGAAGGCTCCCGTGCGGCGGTCACCGACGCGGCGGGACGCTACTCCATCGTTCAGCTCCGTCCTGGAACCTACACCGTCGTGTTCACGCTGCCCGGATTCTCGACGGTCCGCCGCGACAGCATCGAGCTCACCGCGCAGTTCACCGCCAGCGTCAACGCCGAGATGAAGGTCGGCGCGCTCGAGGAAACGATCATCGTCGCCGGATCGTCACCGGTCGTCGACGTCCAGAACGTCACCCGCAGCACCATCGTCAGCAGCGAGGCAATCAACTCGCTGCCGACCAACAAGAGCTGGCACGGCCTCGGCGTGATCACGGTCGGCATCAACAGCCGCACGATTGATGTCGGCGGCGCGGCGGGCGAACAGCAGAACCACCTCACCGCCCACGGCAGCGTCGTCACCGACTTCGTCGTCCAGCTCGAAGGGATGAACGCCTCGAACTTCGCGCAGGGCACCTATTCGAACAGTTCCATTCAGGCGACCGACGCCTCGACCGAAGAACTGGTCTACGAGCTTGGCGCGATCTCGGCGGATGTGGCCGGCGGCGGCGTCCGGATCAACATCATCCCGAAGACCGGCGGCAACCGTTTCAGCGGTTCGGGCTTCGTCAACGGGATGACGGAAGGGTGGCAGGCCAACAACTTCACCGACGAGATTCGCACGCAAGGCGTGACCGACACGACGCACCTGCTGAAAATCTGGGACACCAGCGCGTCGCTCGGCGGACCGATTCAGAAGGACAAGATGTGGTTCTTCACCGCGCACCGCTACTGGGGCGTCGACCGGCTGCTGGCCAACACCTACTACGACACCAATCCGCTCGACTTCGTCTACATCCGCGACCTGACGCGGCAGGCCGACAACCCCGAGTGGAACTTCAACGACGATCTGCGGCTGACGCGTCAATTCGGCCAGAAGCACAAGATCTCGGCCTACTACGTGTATCAGGACAAGGAACAGCGCCACTGGTTCAACGGCCCGCTCACCGGTCCGGAGGCTGGCTGGCACTACCGCGTTCCGCTGAACTACCACGCCACCGCAACGTGGACCTCGACGATCACGCCCAAGCTGCTGTTCGAGGGCGGCTTCTCGTCGTTCGGCGAAGATTGGACCTCGATCTCGCCGCCCGATTCAGCGGTTGGTGAGAACGGCTATTCGGTGTTCGACAGCGCCACCGGCGAACGGGCGCGGACCAAGGCGTCGCAGAGCCGCAATGCGTCGATCCTCCGGGTCTACAAGGCCGTGGGGACGTACGTCACCGGTTCGCACAAGCTGAAGTTCGGCATGCTCTTGAATGAAGGGTTCGAGCGCGTCTCGACGTGGGCGTTCGGCGACGCCCAGCTCAACACGTTCAACACCTGCACCCAGCGCGACGCCAACCTGGTCTGTCGCGCCGCTACGGCCACACCGATCTCGATCACCGTCTACAACACGCCCACCGTGCTGCACGACCGGCTGAACGCGGATCTGGGCCTGTACCTGCAGGAGCAGTGGACGCTCAACCGGTTCACGATCAACGCCGGTCTGCGGTTCGACTACAACCATCAGAGCGCGCCGGAGCAGGATCAGGGCGCGGGCACCTGGGTCCCGGCCCGCCATTTCGCCGAAGTCGACTGCATACCGTGCTGGAAGGACTTCCAGCCGCGCCTCGGCATCAACTACGACGTGTTCGGCAACGGCAAGACCGCGGTGCGGGCCACGCTCAGCCGCTACGTCGCACAGAATGCGATCGGGTTCTCGCGTCAGTTCAACCCGATCAACACCACCCAGGCGACGGCCACCCGCACGTGGAGCGATCCGAACGGTGATTGGATTCCGCAGGAAAGCGAGCTGGGCCCGCTCAATCCCTCGACCTTCGGCTCCGTGGTCGTCAGCACCCGCTACGATCCAGCGCTCGCGGATGGCTGGCACGTGCGACCCAAGAACTGGGAATTTTCAGCCGGCATCGCCCATGAAGTGCTGCCCCGGCTCTCCGTCGACGCGGCCTACTTCCGCCGCTCCTACGGCAACATCCAGTTCACCGACAACCTCGCGCTCGGGGCCAGTAACTTCGACCGGTTCTGCATCAACGCCCCGGTGGACAGCCGGCTGCCAAACGGCGGCGGTTATCAGGTCTGCGGCTACGACGCGAACTCCGGCGCCGCCGACAACTACGTGACCAACGCCGATCCCGATGATCGCAAGAGCATCTACGACGGCGTCGACATCAACATCAACTACCGTCCAGGCAAAGGGCTCTTCTTTCAGGGCGGCGTCAACGTCGGCCGCACCTATCAGTACGACTGCGGTGTGCGCCGCGACAACCCGTACGTCGGCGTCGCGCTGCTCATCGACCAGAACTTCACCGGCCAGAACGACGACTGCGAATTCAGTCCGCCGTGGCAGCCCGGCTGGCGCGGCGCTGGGGCCTACACGTTGCCCTGGTACGGCATTCAGGTCAGCGGCACGCTCCAGAGCAATCCAGGGCCGATGGTCACCGCCCGCTACGCGGTCAGCAACACGACACCGGGCCTGGTGCAGTCGCTCGGCAGGAACCTGCGTCTGGGCACAGCGTCGCTCGAGCTGATCGAACCCGGTACCCAGTACTACCGCCGCCGGAATCAGCTCGACTTCCGCGCAAGCAAATACATCTCGCTCGGCGGGACGCGCCGGCTGCAGGTGATGTTCGACCTGTACAACGTGTTGAACGACAACTCCCCGATCACGACCCAGGTGCAGGCGGCCCTCAACCCGCAGTTCAACGCCGCCGGCACGTGGCCGACACTCAACGAAATCCTGCCGCCGCGCTTCTTCAAGCTCGGCGCACAGATCACGTTCTAGAACCTCGCCCTTCTTGAGGGCGAGGCTGACTGCCGGCGCTGCCTCCTTCGGCGCCGGCGGTCAGTCGTTCGACGCCTTGCTCCGACCGCAGCATCTCTGGTAAAAGCGCCGCATGAAGATGCCGACGCTTCTTGCCGCCACGCTCCTCGCCACGGCCACCGCATCCACACTCGTCGTGGCGCAAACGCCGCGACGCGACCCCAACGCCGTCACGCCGTACAAGATTCAGGTGTCCGACGAGGTGCTGCGCGATCTGAAGACGCGTCTGGCGCAGACGCGACTGCCGAACGAGATTTCCGGCTCAGGCTGGGAGTACGGCACCGACCTCGCCTACCTCAAGGAACTCGTCACCTACTGGCGGGATAGGTTCGACTGGCGGGCGCAGGAGCGCAAGCTGAACGCCTTCGACCAGTTCGTGACGACCATCGACGGCGTCGACATTCATTTCATTCACCAGCGCTCGAAGGAACCGAACGCGCTGCCGCTCGCGCTCACCCATGGCTGGCCCGGCTCGATCATGGAGTTCACCAAAGTGATCGGCCCGCTCACCGATCCGGTGCGTTACGGCGGCCGGGCTGAAGACGCGTTCAACGTCGTCGCGATTTCGCTGCCCGGTTTCGGTTTCTCGGGCCGGCCGGATGCACGCGGCTATAGCCCGGAGCGGATGGCAAAGATCATTGCCACCCTCATGGCGCGGCTCGGGTATCAGAACTACGGCGCGCAAGGCGGCGACTGGGGCGGCATCATCAGCCGGCTCGTCGCGCTCAACGACCCGTCGCACGTCGTTGGACTGCACTTGAATTTCTGCATCGCCGGGGCGCCGCCGGGAGCCGACGCGAATGCCGGCGTGCCGCCGGCGGAGCTGCAGCGGATGCAGGCGCGCAACGCCTACATGGAAAACGAGCGCGGCTACCAGCAGATTCAGGGGACGAAACCGCAGACGCTCGGCTTCGGATTGAACGACTCGCCGGCCGGGCTCGCGGCCTGGATCGTCGAGAAGTTCCACGCCTGGTGCGACTGCGACGGCAACGTCGAAAGCAAGTTCACGAAGGACGAACTGCTCACGAACATCATGATCTACTGGGCCACCCAGACCGCCGCCTCGTCGACGCGAATCTATTACGAGAACCGTGTGGCGCCGCCCAACCCCGGCCGCGTGACGGTGCCCACGGCCTGCGCGCTCTTCCCCAAGGAGATCACTACGCCGCCGCGCAAGTGGGTCGAGGCGCGCTACAACCTGACGCGCTGGACCGAAATGCCGCGCGGCGGCCACTTCGCCGCGCTCGAGCAGCCGGAGCTCCTCGTCAACGACGTCCGGGAGTTCTTCAGAACGGTGCGATAGCTTGATCCGGCACGCGTGCAACTCGAAAGGCGAGTCTTCTCAACACAGAGGTCACAGAGGTCACGGAGCGAATCGTGACCGCACCGATCGACGTGGGCGGCCTGCGTAGCAGGCCGCTAGATCGACCGGGCTCGTATCACGAATGAGTGACAGGAGTCCGTCGCTGCGGTCATTCATTTCGTGACACGAGCCCGGTCGGCCATCGCCGCTGCGCGGCGACCACGTCGATCGGTGATGTCACCTGTTTCGATCCGCGTTGGCCTACCAGTCCACCCGGGGCTCCCGTGTGGAACAGCAGCTGTCGTGAATCGTGAAGGCATCGACATAGCTCCGCGAGCTCAGCGGTCTCTGCGTTGAAAGCTTTGATGTCGCGATCTGGACGACGGGCGCCCCGCCGGAATCGGGGGCGCCAGCTTTGCTACGACGAGATTGGCTTAGACGAAGAGGGCGTTGAGGGCGAGCGTCGAGACGTCCTGGGCGACGGCGTCCGGCGTGAGCCGGCCGCGGCGCTTCATCCAGCGCGGGATCCAGATGATCATCGCCAGCGTGGCATGCGCCGCCACGGTCGCATCGATATCGCGCGCCCGGCCCGCGGCCTGCAGCGTCTCGATCATTTCACGGACCATCCGAAGATAGACCCGCTTGCGCTGGTTGATCTTCTCGCGCTCTCCGCCGGCCAGCGTCTTCCGGTCATCGAGCAGGACCGTGATCCACGGTTCGTTGCAGGCCGTGAGCACCGCGTGGCGACGGACGGTTTCCTGGAGGCGCTCGGCCACGTCGGGAATCTCGCGGACCGGGTTCAGGACGTCCTGATCCAGCCAGTCCATGCCGAGCGTGAGGATCTCGAAGAAGAGCATGTCCTTGCTGGTGATGTAGTGGTACAGCCCCGCCTTGGTCACACCAAGGGCGCCGGCAATGTCGTTGACGGAGGTCGCGTCGAACCCACGCTGCACGAGCGTGCGCGCCGCGGTCATGCACAACTTGAAACGGCGCGGATTGAGCTGCTGGAACAACGGGGCGTCCGATCGCCGCCGTCTGGTCGTGCGACGCGCGCCCGGCTCGGGCGCCGGCTGGCCTTCGGCCGGAGCGTCCAGCCGGAGTCCGTTCACCACGTACTTCAACACGTCGTGCGCCACGGCCTCGCTGTTCAAGCGGCCGCCAAGGCGGAACCAGCGCGGCAGACCGACGATGATCCCGATCACGCTGTACGCGGCGACGGTCGGGTCGATCGGCGCGATTCGTCCCGCGTCCCGGAGCTCCGCGATCGTGTCGCGGACGTGATTCACATAGCGGCGGCGCCGTTGATTGAAGGCGCGGCGCTGCGCCGCCGGCAGGGCGTGCACTTCTTCGGTCAGGAGCGTCAGCGCCCCATGATGGAAGGTCGACAACCGCGCGTGCTGGAAGACGATTTCCTTGAGGCGTGCGCCCGGATCGGCAATCGCGCGGCTCGGCTCGATGATGCGCTGCTCGAGCGAGTCCATGCTGAGCGCGATGATGTCGTGGAGGAGCGACTCCTTGCCGCTGATGTAGTGGTACAGCCCGGCCTTCGTAATGCCGAGCGCGGCGGCAATGTCGTTCACCGAGGTCGCGTCGTAGCCGCGCTCGATGAAGGTCACCGCGGCGGTCAGGCAGATGTCTTTTTGGCGGCCCTGGAGACGCGGTACCGGCGGCGCTGCAGCGCGGGGTGGATCGACCGGAAACGAAGGACTGGAATCAGCCACAAGAATCCTGACAATTGGGCCGAGTATACCAGTTCCCGCGACGGTCGATCGTCAGCGTTTCCCAACGTTTCGCGCGATCCAGGCCTCCGGGCGGACGGTCCGACGCCTGAATTTAAGGAATTCAGGATTTTAGGAATTCAGGATCTGGCACGCGTGACACGTGTCATCCGAAGTCCTGAAATCCTAAATTCCTGAAATCCTGAATTTCCAGCGTCAACCGCGTCAGTGGGCCGCCGTCAGGTGCTCCCGCAGCAGATCGCGTCCGAAGTCGCCGTTGAAGTCGCGCCACACTGAGTGGATGTGGTTGCCGTCGTTCTGAGTGTTGTCGTACTCGATCAGGAACGTCGGGCCCTGCACGCGATAGTAGTGCTTCTTGCCACGCTCGGGTTCACCCACCCACGCAAACTGCACGTTGTCGAAGTTGGCCTTGTCGATCCGCGCGAAGCGTGCCGCGGCAATTTCAGGATTCATCAACGAGGCGTAGGAATCGACCACCGCGTGCAGCATCTTGCGCTGCCCGGCACTCAGATCCTTCGCCGTGATGCCCTTGGCTTCGAGCGGCTGGATCGTCACCTGGTTCATCGTCAGGATGTCGCCGGGCGCCGCGCCTGGAATCGTCGCCTTGGTCCGCTGCTCCGGGCTGAGCGCCATGAACAGCGCCCGGGCGGAATCTTCCAGCGGCGCCAGGGCGCGGGTGCCGAGCCGCGGCCCGGCCGTCACGCCCGGCACCGACCGGACTTCCGCCGGATTGGATCCAAAAAAGGTCGGCGCCGCGACGGCGATCTCACCGTTGATGACGGTGAAGTTCAGCGAGACGTGGTGACCTTCGACGCGCCAGCCCCACGCGCCGCGATCGGCAGGCGTGCCAAACACCGAGAAGAAATAACGCTCCTGATCGCGGATCATCGTCTGACCGCGCGTGTTCTGGCTCTCGATGACCTTGAGAATGTTCTCGAGATCCCAGATCGTGTCGACGGTCAGCTGGCCGCGCTGGCTCAAGCCGGCATTGAGCAGCTCGCGTGCGAGCTGCCGCTGGGCGGGATTCATTTCCTTGATCGTCAGACCGTTGCGCGGAAACATCTCGGTGGGGACGAAACCCCAGTGCGAGCGCTCGGCGGAGTCGAACGCGAAGGTCGCTTTCTGCCGCTGCTCAGCCGAGAGCGATCCGAGCCACTTGTTCGCCGCCTTGCTCATCGTCACCGCCGACCGTTCGGCCGCGACCAGAACCGTGACGAGCGGGGCGACCACGAGGAGCGCAAAGAACGGCAGACGAGCACGCATCAGTTCTTCTCCCATCTGAACGGACAGCCTAAAGGCTGTCCCTACCGGTACGAAGGCTGTCCCTACCGCCCGCAGCGAGCCGCGACAAACGAGCGAATGATTATACCGGTGGCACGGCGACTACCGGCAAGACAAACACCCGCGCTACACTCGACGTGTGACTGGTCAGGACGCCCCTTCTCGGATCTGGACCCTGCGCCGCGACGATCAAGAAGTCGCCTGTCAGGCGCGTCTGGTCCCCTACGGCATCGAAGTGGACATCGTCCGGGGCGGAAAAGTGGCCCTTACCCGCGTGTTCGAGAACGATACTCAGGCGCTCGAATGGGCCAGCGTCAAGCGGACCGCCCGCGAAGCGGAAGGCTGGGTCCCGGCGCCAGCGCCGCCGGAAACGCCGTCGCGGCCGGTCGCTTAAGCCGACTCGGGCGAGACCCGCACGATCAGCTTCCCGAAATTCCGTCCGTCAAAGAGACGCATGAAGGTGGCCGGGGTGTGTTCGAGGCCGTCCACGATGTCCTCGCGGTACTTGATGCGCCCCTCCCGCACCCACTGCCCGACGTCGCGCAGGAACGCCGGCCGGCGATCGTTGTGATCGAAGACGATGAACCCCTTCATCATCGCGCGCTTGACGAGCAGCGGCCGCAGGTTCGGACCGGGCGTCGAGGACGTGGCGTTGTAGTCGGCGATGTTGCCGCAGAACGGAATGCGCGCCCCGACATTGAGCTGTGACAACGCCGCCCTCAACACCTCACCGCCGACGTTCTCGAAGTAGACGTCGACGCCGTTCGGACAGGCCGCCTTGAGGTCGGCGCGAAACGTGTCGCTCTTGTAGTTGACGCAGGCGTCGAAGCCGAGCTCGTCGGTGACGTAGCGGCACTTCTCCGCCGACCCCGCCACGCCGACCGCGCGGCAGCCCTTGATCTTGGCAATCTGTCCCACGATGCTGCCGACAGCGCCGGACGCGGCCGACACGAGCACGGTCTCGCCGGCCTTGGGCTGACCGATGTCGATGAGGCCGACATAAGCGGTCATGCCCGGCATACCGAGTACTCCGAGGGCGTAGGTGAGCGGCGCCGCCGCTGGATCCAGCTTGCGCAGCGTGGCGCCATCGGACACGGCGTAGTCCTGCCAGCCGTCATAGCCGGTGACGAAGTCGCCGGGCGCAAACTCGGGATTGTTCGACGCGATCACCCGGCTGACCGTCTGGCCGACCATCACCTGGCCGATCGCCACTGGCGTCGCATACGACTCGGCGTCGCTCATCCGGCCGCGCATGTACGGATCGAGCGACAGGTACACGGTGCGGCGCAGGACCCCGTCGATCGGTCCGGCCGGAACCGGAACGCTCCGGAACTCGAAGTCGTCGGCGGTCGGGTTGCCGGCAGGCCGCCGGCGCAGCAGGAACTGGCGATTCGTCATGACGTCCTCGACTCGAGCTCGTCGCGCCGTTCGTAGGCCGCGAGCAATTCCTCTTCGACTGTGTCGCGCCGCGCGAGCGTCTCGGCGATGGCGTCGGCTCCCCGTTTGTAGAATTCAGGCGCCGCCACGGCGGCGTCGAGCGCCGAATGCTCGGACTCGAGCGCTTCAATGCGCATCGGCAACCGCTCCAGTTCGCGCTGCTCATTGTAGGTGAGCTTCCGTCTCGTCGCCGCCGGGCTTTCTGTGGCCGCGCGCTGGCGGGCGTCTTCGGCCGCGGCCGGCGCGACGGGGCGGCGCGGTTCAGGGACCGCCGGCGTCCGCCGCTGGCGCAGCCAATCGGCGTAACCGCCGACGTATTCGCCGATGCGCCCCCCGCCCTCGCAGGCCAGGGTGCTGGTCACGATGTGATCGAGGAACACCCGGTCGTGGCTGACGAGGAGCAGCGTACCAGCCCACTCGGTCAACTGTTCCTCGAGCAATTCCAGCGTTTCGAGATCGAGGTCGTTGGTCGGCTCGTCGAGGACGAGCACGTTGGCCGGCCGCGTGAACAGGCGTGCCAGAAGCAACCGATTGCGTTCGCCGCCGGAGAGGGCGCGAACCGGCGACTGCGCGCGTTCGGCCGGAAAGAGGAAGTCGCGGAGGTAGCCGTAAATGTGGCGGGTCTCGCCGTTGACGGTCACGGTGTCGTTGCCGTCGCCGATGGTGTCGAACACGGTCCGGTCAGGGTCGAGCTGCTCGCGCTGCTGATCGAAGTACGCCACCTGGACGTTCGCGCCGCGGCGTACCCCGCCGGAGTCGGGAAGGAGATCGCCGAGCAGCAGCCGAAGCACGGTCGTTTTCCCGGCGCCGTTCGGCCCGATCAGGCCGACCCGATCGCCGCGCATCACGCGGGTCGACAAGTCCCTCACGACGACCTTGTCGCCGTACGCCTTGGTCACACGCTCGGCTTCGAACACGACCTTGCCCGACGGATCCGCGGCGTCCGCGCGGAGCGACACCGCACCGAGCACCTCGCGCCGTTGTGCCCGCTCCTCGCGCATGGCCAGCAACGCGCGCACCCGGCCCTCGTCGCGCGTCCGCCGCGCCTTGACTCCGCGGCGGAGCCAGGCTTCCTCCTGCGCCAGCTTCTTGTCGAACTTCTCCTGCAGCGTCGCTTCGTTCGTGAGCGCGGCGTCCTTCCTGGCCACATACGAGGCGTAGTCACCCGGCCACGACGTCAGATGCCCGCGATCCAGCTCCACAATCCGCGTCGTCAATCGCTGCAGAAACGCCCGGTCGTGCGTGACGAACACCACGACGCCGGCATACGTCGCGAGAAAGTTCTCGAGCCAGGTGATCGCGTCGATGTCCAGGTGATTGGTCGGCTCGTCGAGCAGCAGCACATCGGGTTCGGCGACCAGCGCCCGCGCCAGCAGCACGCGGCGGCGCCAGCCACCCGAGAGCGACGACACCGGGGCGTCGGCGGGTAACTCGAGGCGCGACAGAATCAGATCGACTTTGTGCGATCGGCGCCACTCTTCGAGCTCGGCACCCGCGCCGGTCAGACCGTCAGCGACGACGTCGAAGACGGCGCGCGTGTCGGTCAGCGGCACATCTTGCACGAGCCGCGCGGTCTTCAGCGCCGGCTGCCGCCACACGGCACCGCGATCGGGCGCCAGCTCGCCGCTGATGATCTGCAGCAGCGTGGACTTGCCGGTGCCGTTTCTCCCGATGACCGCGATGCGTTCCTTCGGATCGATCTGCAGCGACACTTGATCGAGGAGCGGCACGTGGCCAAAGGCGATCGAGACGGCATCGAGAGTGACTAACGGCACGGGAACGAATTGAGAATTAACAATTCTGAATTGTCAATTCGTGACGTCGCCTCTTCGTAAGAGCAAGGCGACGATCACTGCGGCGGCGCTGACCGCGAGGGCGATCAAGGCAATCTCACCGGTGATCCGCGTGACGACGTCAAGCGCCAGCCGTGCGGTTTTTTCCAGATCGAGCGCGTCATTGGGATCCAGGAGTTGCTGGCTGAGGATCGTGGTCCGGCGCAGCGCGTAGGCGGTCATCGAGCTCATGCTGACGCTCATGCCGATCAGCCGCAGGATGATGACCAGCGACGACGCCATCCCGCGTTCCTGTTCGCGGACGCCGTTGATGACGGCGGTCCCGATCGGTGCGATCGTCGAGCCGATCCCGATTCCAGCGAGCGCGAGCCCGGCCGCCATGAAACCGGTTCCGCGCAGGGCCGCGGCATCAGGCCCCTGGCGCAACTGATCGAAGAACACGACGGCCTGCGCCGCCATGTCCACTCTCCACAGACTCATCAACCAGAAACCGGCGATGGCGATGAGCAGGCCCAGAATGACCGTCGAGCGATAGCCAATGCGCTCGGAGAGCCACCCGCCAGGAATGGCCGCAAGCGCCATCGGCACCGTGAACGCGCAGAGCAGGTAGCCGGTAACCAGCGCCGCCCGCATCGTGTCGGCGTTCCCGGCGACGTTGATGAAGATCGGCACGCTGACCAGGGCCACCATGATGCAGAAGCCCACGAGCAAATTGACGCCGCTCGCCGCCGAGAGATTGCGGTTCGAGAAGATCCGCAGATCGAGGATCGGTTCACGGACGCGGCGCTGCGACAACAGGAAGACCACGAACACGACCGCGGCCGCGATGACCCAGTAGGCGCGGTGCTGCGGCGGCGCGGTCGTGCCCGCGCCGCCCATCTCCGGCGAGCCCAGCCCGATGTTGAGCAGGGTGAGCGCCGCGCCGACGAGCACGACGCCGATCCAGTCGATGCGTCCCTTGACGTCCATCCGCGGCAGACCGGCAAGTCCCCACGACGTGATGCCGAAGATCACGAACACGACGGGCAGATTGATCCAGAACAGAAATGGCCAGCTCATGAACTGGACCATGATCCCGCCGTAGAGATGTCCGAGCACCCAGCCGGCCGTGTCCACGGCGCCGACGACGCCGAGCGGCAGCGCCCGGCGTTCGGGCGGGAAGAGATCGGCCACGAGCGCCATGCTGACCGGCACCATCGCGCCGGCGCCGAAGGCCTGGATGACGCGGCCGACAATCAACGCGTAGAGCGGCGCGAACGCCGAATCCGGCTGCGACTGAAACGTGTTCATCAGCGATCCGACGACCCGCGCCGGCCATCCGGGTGACGCGGCGACGAACCACGACCCGACGAAGAAGATCGCGAGACACGCGAGATAGACGACACGGCGGCCGGAGATGTCCGACACCTTGCCCATGAACGTCATGCTGACGGCGTAGGAGACGAAGTAACCGGTGACGACCCAGCCGGCGATGTCGAGACTCTGGATCTCGATGGTCATCGACCGGATGACTTCCGGCAGCACCGCCGAAACGATGGTGAGATCGAGCGCGCCGATGAAGACCGGGAGACAGACGAGCGCGAGGGTCAGCCGCGGGTATTGCTGCGCACGCG
Organism: uncultured Bifidobacterium sp.; assembly: GCA_964577955.1. Classification (GTDB taxonomy): domain Bacteria; phylum Acidobacteriota; class Vicinamibacteria; order Vicinamibacterales; family CAVVIG01; genus CADEEX01. Next base: position 69,876 of record CAZOAZ010000014.1, read on the forward strand.
ACATTCAGGCCTGACGCCTAAGGCCTGGGTGCCGGCGGGGGCGGCACCTGCGGCGTGGGGATGTCGACCGGTTCGTTCGTACCTGACATCTCGATCAGCCAGCCGTTGCCTGGCGGCTCGGTGACGTGCAGCTGCAGCGGGTTGGCCGACCGCTCGTCGATCCAGAGATCGACCGGATAGAACTGATCGGCCTTGAGCGACACGCCCATCAGCGGACTCAGTTTCTCGCCGATGATCTCGCCGCGCAGGTGGAACGCATCACGGCTCTGCAGCCTCTCTCGGCCGACCAGCTGCGCCTTCTGGACCGAGGTCCGCAGGATCTCGGGAATGCCGGTGCGCGCAAACAGCACGGCGCCGTTGAAGTTCGTGTCCGGCGGAAGTTTCGCAAACTGGCGCGTCAGCGGATTGGATTGAAACGTCCCTTCCGGCACCCAGACGCGCGTCAACTGGACGATGGTGCCGTTCCTGAGCGACACCTTGACGTTGCACGACACCCGATCCGGCGCCGAATAGATGCAGTCGGCGGTCGTGAACGTGATGCCGTTCTTCTCGTCGAGAAACGCCGGCGCGCCTTCGCGCTTCAGCGTAAACCGCGTGCTCTTGAGCGCGAGGATGGCGTCGGCGGTGCGATCGAGATGCTGCTGCGCTTCGCTGCGCGCGCCGCGCTGCTGGGCGTGCGCGTCAGCGCGCGCGAACGCCACCAGACCCAGGCACAGAAACGCGGCGTGGACGTATCGCATAGTCGTCGAGCCTCCGCTCACTTCGCTCTACGGGGCGCTGCGCTTGGCGGTCCAGGCCGCTTCGCCGACACCGGCGATGCTCGCCTTCCCCTTCAAGCCGTCGGCGCTCAACTCGCCCGTCATGACGATCTTCATCGGACCCGCGGGGCTTTCCGCCGAGAAATCCAGATTGAGCGTCGTTCCGGTGAACGTGCCGGCCACCGCCACGCTGCCGGCCATGCTGGTCAGCGTTCCGGTGACTTTGTCGCCATCCTGCTTCAACTCGGCGTTGCCGGGTAGATCGCCGATCCCTTCGATGCTCAAGACGACGTCCCATTTGCCCGCAACGCCGGTGCCGCTCACTGGAGCCCCGCCCGCGCCGCCCGCGGTTGCGGCGGCCGGCGCGGCGGCCGCCTTGGTCGCGCGCGTACCGGTGAACGGGAACTCGCCGAAGTCGCCCAGCTTGACGTTCCCGGCCATGCTGTCGCCCTCGACCTTGCCGTCGATGCTGATCGCGAGCGCCATGCCCCCGACTTCGAGGTTCGCCTTGACCGCGACCGCTCCGCCCGTAGACGTCCCAGTCACTGGCACGGTTCCCAACTGACTCGAGAGCCCGCCACTGGCCTTGTCGCCATCCAGCTGGAGGCTCAACGTGATGGTTTGCGCACCCTGCGGCGCGGCAATGGTCAGGGCCCAGTCACCGGCCACCCCTTGCGCATGGAGCGACGAGGCACCAAGACCCACCACGATGACCGCCGTCAGGATGTGTGACGTTATCTGCTTCATGGGATTGCTCCTGCGGGTTGAGGGGATAGAGAATAACACGTCGATTCTAGCGCCTGGCCGTCATTCTCCGTCGAGGTTCCGATGAGTTCGTGTTTCAGACTCGTGCACCGAACACTGCGCACCGTCGGTGGCGTTTCCCTGGCCGGTGCCGCGCTCGTCATGTGGTCATCTGCCTGGGCGGTGACCGCCGGCCAGCAGCCGGGCACCACGACAGAGCGCGACTATCTTTCACGCGTCCGCCGTCTGACCGTCGAGGGCAAGCGCGCCGGCGAGGGCTACTGGTCGCCGGACGGCAAGCGTCTCGTCTTCCAGAGCGAACGCGAGCCCGGCAATCCCTTCTACCAGATCTACGTCCTCGATCTGACGACCGGCGATTCAAAACGGATCTCCACCGGCCTTGGCAAGACGACCTGTGCGTTCTTCCGGCCGGGCAGCGACGAGATCCTGTTCTCGTCGACGCACGCCGATCCCAAATCCAAACAGTGGCAGGACGAAGAGCTCGCCTTCCGCGCCTCCGGCAAGGAACGCCGTTACTCGTGGGACTACGATCCCGAAACCGACATCTACGCCTACCACGAGCAGGCCGGCACCTTGACGCGTCTCACGGCCGCGCGCGGCTACGACGCTGAAGCCAGCTACTCGCCCGACGGACAATGGATCGCCTTCTCGTCGATGCGCGACGCCTACAACCGCCGCCTCGACGCCAAGGAGCAGAAGGCGCTCGACGAGAATCCGAGCTACTTCGCCGAGATCTACATCATGCGCGCTGACGGCTCGGGCCAGAAGCGCCTCACGACGGTCGCCGGCTACGACGGCGGCCCCTTCTTCACCCACGACGGCTCGCGGATCGTCTGGCGGCGCTTCGACGAGCAGGGCCTCATCGCCGACATCTGGACGATGAAGCTGGATGGATCGGATGCGAAACAGATCACCGACTTCGGCTCGATGAGTTGGGCGCCGTACGAGCATCCGTCGGGCGAGTACTTCGTGTTCGCGTCGAACAAACTCGGCTTCGAGAACTTCGAGCTCTTCATCGTCGACGCGCGCGGCGAAAAGGAGCCGGTCAGAATTACCTATACCGACGGCTTCGATGGATTGCCGGTGCCGTCGCCTGATGGCAAGCAACTCGCCTGGACCTCGAGCCGTGCCGGCGGGTCGGCCGGCCAGCTGTTCCTGGCTCAGTGGAATCACGAAAACGCGCTGGCCGCACTGAAGGCCGCGCCGCCCAGAAAGGCAAGCAAACGATGAGTACCGGTGGCGTCCGGCTTCAGCTGGACTGCAGGGCAGGAAGGGCGGGAAAGGCAGGACGGGCTCTCGCGGCGACCGCGTTCGTCGTCGCCGCTCTTGCGACGGCACATGCGCAGCAGACGGCTACGGCGTCGAAGACGCGCGCGCATGTGACGACGCTCGCGTCGGATCGGCTCGATGGACGCCTGGTCGGTTCGGACGGCGAGAAGCTCGCAAGCGACTATCTCGTCGCTGAACTGCAGCGCATCGGCGCGCGACCGTTGCCCGGACAATCGAGCTTCCTGCTGCCCTTCGACTTCACGGCCGGCACGCGCGACGGCGGCTCGACCACGTCGATCATGACGGGCGGACGGACGCAGTCGTTCGACACCCGGCGCGATGTCCAGGCGCTGTCGTTCTCTGACAACGCGGACGTCACGAACACCGCCGTCGTCTTCGCCGGCTACGGCATCGTCGTGCCGGAAAGCCAGAACTTCGGCTACGACAGCTACGCAACGCTCGACGTGAAGGACAAGATCGTCCTGGTTCTGCGCTACTTCCCCGAAGACGCGGACCCGAAGACCAAGGGCATCCTCACCCGCTATTCGGACCTCCGCTACAAAGCGATGGCCGCGCGCCAGCGTGGTGCGAAGGCGCTGCTGGTCGTCACCGGACCACGCTCACCAAACGCCGGCGAAACCATCCCGATGTCGTTCGACACGGCCCTCGCCGGATCCGGCATCGTGGCAGCGAGCATCAGCGCGACGGTCGCGGATGCGATGTTTCGGGCGCTGAACGATCCGACCAAGACGCTCGAAGCCGCCCAGCGCGGGCTCGATTCCGCGAATCCCCACGTCGCGGGGTTCGCGATCCCCAACCTCACGGTCAGCATTCACGCGAATGTCGTCCGGGAGAAGCGCACCGGACACAACGTCGCCGGCTACCTACCGGCGACGCGGCCAGCGGCGGGGACCGAGAAGCCATGGGTGGCGCTTGGCGCGCATTTCGACCACCTGGGTCATGGCGAGAACGGCAACTCGCTTGCCGAGAAGTCGCAGCACGGTCAGATTCATCACGGCGCCGACGACAACGCCTCGGGCAGCGCGGCGGTCCTGGCCGTCGGCGAAACGCTCGCCGCGGAACCGCGCGGCCGGAACGTCCTGCTCGCGTTCTGGTCAGGTGAAGAGATCGGACTCGTGGGTTCAGCCGCCTACGTGAACTCGCCGGCCGTACCTCTCGATCAGCTCGCGGCCTATGTCAACTTCGACATGGTCGGCCGCATGCAGGACAACAAGCTCACGGTCCAGGCCACCGGCAGCAGCGCGTCGTGGGCGCAACTGCTCGAACGGGCGAATATCGCCGCGGGGTTCGAACTGCTGGTTCAGCCCGATCCGTATCAACCCACCGATGTCGCCAGCTTCAATCTGGCGGGAGTGCCCTGCCTCAATTTCTTCACGGGCACGCACGTCGACTACCACAAGCCGACCGACACGGCGGACAAGATCGTCTACGAGGATCTCGACCGGATCGTGGCGTTCGCGGCGGCGATCGTCCGGCGCGTCGAAGAGATTCCCCAGCCACCGCTCTTCACGAAGGTGGAACAGACGACGGAGTCCGGCGGTGGACGGGCCGGCGTCCGCGTCTACACGGGGACGATTCCCGACTACTCCACTGAAGTAAAGGGCTTGCTCTTGAGCGGCGTGATTGGCGGCGGGCCGGCCGAGGCCGCGGGACTCGACAAAGGCGACGTGATTATCGAGATCGCAGGGCAGACGATCGCGAACATCTACGACTACACGTATGCGCTCGATGTGCTGAAGATTGGGGAACCGGCGAAGGTGGTCTATCTGCGCGGAGGCGTACGACGAGAGACAACGCTGACGCCGTCTGCGAGGAAGTGAGTCATGAACCGCGGCTCGTCTGCCTCCACGTTCTTGAGGCTGGAGACGACCCGCGGTCAACGACGACGAATCTGGTGCCGCTCTATTCCGCTCGAACGTTTCCCGCGCGCGGACCCTTGGGCGACTGCTCCTCATCGAAGCTGACGCGCTGGCCCTCGCTCAGGGAATCGAAACTCCCCTGAACCGCACTGCGGTGGAAGAAGTATTCCTGTCCGCTGTTGTCCCGAATAAACCCAAAACCCTTATCCCGCTGAATACGCTTGATCGTGCCGCCCGCCATACGCGACTCCTTCCGGTCGCGTCCGCTCGCTCGGTGCGGACGCGTGTCCAGAGACTGGACATACACACTATACATCCGTTGATGAAGGAACGCTTACCGCTCCGTAAAGGAAAGCAGAGGTTAAGGGAGCTGGTTCAAGGTTCTAGGTGCTAGGTTCTAGGTGCTGGTGCGAGGTTCTAGGTGCTCAACGGCCGGGGTGTTCGCGGTAAAACGCGATCAGGTCCATGCTCTTGGCTGGCGCGGCACCCATCTGACGCAGCAGCGTCGTGAACTGACCTCGGTGGTACGTGGCGTGATTCACCAGATGCTGGAGGATCTGCCAGCACGGTGTCTCGCTCGGTTGTCCTGCCAGGCTCTTGTAGGCGACGACACGCTGCATCCCTTCCTCCCCCACGTTCGCCACGTAGTGCCGGAGCTGATGCTCGTGGCCAATCCAATCGCGACGCAGCGTATCCAAATCTGGGTAGGCATCGGCCGATAGCATGCTGGTCGGAGACGTGCCGTTCAGGCGCAGCAGCCAATTCCATTCGGCGGAATAGGTATGAACGAGCGTGTCCCGAACCGACCGGAAGCTGCTTCCGAGATCCCGCGTCCATTGCTCGGGAGTGAGCGCGGCGGCGGCCGCGAGCGCGCGGTCGCGCGCCCAGTAGTGAAAGTCGATGAGGGTTTGAACGTCGTGGAGTGAGAGCGACATGCGGACGAGTGTACCGCCGGTAGGGACAGGCTTTTAGCTGGTCCGTCCGCGCCGGTCAGCGGCTGATGATCGCAAGGAGGGGTTAGCGACCACCAGCCGTGACCGGCGCGTGTTCACGACGGTTACGACGGACGGACGGTGACGAAGAGTTCCTTGTCGCCGCGATGAACGAGGAGGAGCGTCGGCTTGTCCGTGGTCTTCCTCACCGCGCTTCGCAGTTCATCGACGGTTTCAACCGACTGCCGGTTGACCTCGACGATCACGTCGCCGGCCTGGATGCCGGCGTCGGCGGCCCGGCCGTCAGGGTTCACCTCCTGCACCAGCACCCCGCGGAGGTCCTTCGGGAGCCCGGCGCGTCGCGCGACGTCCGGCGTGAGCGGCGTGACACCGACGCCGAGCGACGCCTTGTCATCGCTATCGGTTGTCGCCGCGGCCCTGGCGCCCTTCTCGACCGCCAGTTCATCGAGCTTGACCGTCAGCGTGCGCGCCGATCCATCGCGGATGATGCCCAGGCTGACGCTCGATCCCGGCGTCGTATCGGCGACGCGGTTCCGCAGCGAGTTGAAGTCGTGCACCGGCTGGCCGTTGAACGACGTGATGATGTCGGCCCGCTTGACGCCCGCGCGCTCGGCGGCGCTGCCCGAGGCGACCGACGCGACGATGGCGCCGTTCACATCCTTCAGGCCCAGGCTCTCAGCGATGTCCGGACTCACCGGCTGGACGACGACGCCCAGCTGCGAGCGGCGTACGCGGCCGTCGGTCTTCAGACCGTCCATCACGTGCCGGGCCATGTTGGCCGGAATCGCGAAGCCGATCCCGATGTTACCGTCCGAGGGCGACACGATCTGCGAGTTGATGCCGACGAGTTCGCCTTTCAGATTGACGAGCGCACCGCCGGAGTTGCCGTGATTGATCGGCGCGTCGGTCTGCAGGAAGTCCTCGTAGCTCCCGTCGCCCTTGCTGGTCGACCGGCCCTTCGCGCTGATGATGCCCATCGTCACCGTCTGGCCGATGCCAAGCGGGTTGCCCACGGCGAGCACGACGTCGCCGACCTGGACGCCGTCCGAGTCACCCAATGCGAGATGCGGCAGGCTCGCCGCCTCGATCTTCAAGAGCGCGAGATCGCTTGGCTTGTCGGCTCCGACAACCTTCGCTTTCAGATTCCGCCCGTCGGTCAGCTCGACGCGAATCTCGTCGGCGTTCTCGACGACGTGGTTGTTCGTCAGGATGAAGCCGTCGCCGGTGACGACCACTCCGGATCCGAGCCCGCGCTGTTTGAACGGGCGCGGCGTCGGCCGCTGGCCACGCTCGAACTGATCGCCGAAGAAACGCCGCAGCATCTCGTCGTCGCCGAAACCGGTCGGCATCGGCCTGGCCTTCCCCTCGCTGTGAATCGTCACGACGGCGGGGGCCACGACCTTGACGACATCGGCGTACGAATCGCGGCCGGAAAGCGCCGCGCTGCGCGACACGGACGCGGGCGCCTGCTCCGCGACCGCGGTCGGCGCGGAAACCTTGGCGTCGGCGGCGGAGCCGTGCCAGGTCGCGCCGGCCACCAGCAGTCCGGCGGCCGCAATGGCAGCGGCGCCGCGGACGGCGCGTTTGCTGACTGAATACTGCCCACTCCGGTGGGATCCGGTGTCAGCCGGATTGTTCTCGTAGTTACTCATGGTTCAGGTCCTCTCCTTGTTGGCGGTGGGTTCTCCGCCTCTGTTCGATTAGACGGGAGGGGGCCTGTCATGGACGTTACTGTGGGATTACATCTGTGAAAGGTGCGCGGTGCACAGTGCACGGTGCACGGTGCAGGTGCGGGGGTGCGGAGTGCGAGGTGCGAGGTGCGTGCGAAGTGCTAGGCGGGCAACGAGATCGTGAAGGTCGAACCTCGGCCCACTTCGCTCTGAACGGCGACGGTGCCGCCGTGGGCTTCGACGATCGCCTTGACCAGGCTCAGCCCGAGGCCGAGGCCGCGGGCGGTTCGGCTGGTGTCGCCGCGGAACAGGCGATCCCACACGTGTGGCAGGTCGGCCGGCGGAATGCCAGGCCCGGTATCCCGAACGCGAAGCACACCACGGCCAGGTTCCATGGCAGTCTCGACCGTGACGGTACCGCCGCTTCCGGTGTATTTGACGGCGTTGTCGATGAGATTGGCGGCGACCTGTTCGAGCCTGACGCGGTCGCCCGCAATCACGACGCCCGGCAGGGTGCGGGCCACCAGCGACACCGCCTTGGCCTCGGCCACATCCCGGTACAGATCGACCGCGCGCTCGACGATGTCGGCGAGCGCGACCGGTTCGCGAACGAGCGGCATCGCCCCGCTCTCGGCTTCGGTGATGTCCATCAGCGTGTTGAGCATCACCAGGACGCGGTCGCTTTCTTCCACGACGTCGGCCAGCGCTTCACGATAGCGATCGAGATCGGGCGCCGCTGCCAGCGCGGTTTCGGCTGACCCGCGCAGCCGCGTCAGCGGTGTCCGGAGATCGTGCGACACGTTGTCCAGCGCGCCGCGCATCCCGGCCACGAGCCCTTCGATCCGTTCGAGCATCTGATTGAACAACTGCGTCAGATCGCTCAAGGCGTCGTCGCTCGGTCCGACCGGCACGCGTGCATCCGTGCGGCCGGTGTCGACGACCCGCCGCGTGGCTTCGGTCAGCTGACGAATCGGCTGGATGGTGGACTGGGTCGCGACCCAGCCGCCGGCCAGCGCGACGACGACGATCGACAGCGTCACCAGTCCGAGCGCCGCGCGGAACCTGGCGAGCAGTTCGCGACGGGCTTCGGTGCTCTTCCCGACCTGGACGAGCGTGCCATCGTCGAGCGTCAGCGACGCGGTTTCGAGCAGCGCCTCGTCCCAGCCTTCGCGATCGCTCAACACGATGGCCTCGCGGCCGCGATCGACCACGCGCACAAACAGCCGCTCTTGTGCGGTGCGCTGCTCGGCCGTCACGGTCGTCGCCAGCAGCCGGAGACCGCCGCGCGCATAGGCGGACGCGTACTCCCCCAGCTTCGCTTGAATGATCTGCTGATCGCGCTGCGCCAGCGAGGCCGCGGTCAGCAGATAGGTCACGAGGACGATGATGAGCGAACCGACGACGAAGAGCGTCGAGTACCACAGAGTGAGCGCGAGCGGGCGGACCGGGCTACTGGATGACATAGCCGACGCCGCGCACCGTCTGGAGCAGCTTCTTTTCGAACGGACGATCGATCTTCTCGCGGAGACGGCTGACGAGGACGTCCACGATATTGGTCTGCGGATCGAAGTTGTAGGCCCAGACGTGCGAGAGGATCATCGTTTTCGACACGACGGTTCCGGCGTGACGCAGCAGATACTCGAGCAGCGCGAATTCTCTCGGGCGCAAGTCGATCGGCGTGCCGGCGCGCTCGACACGCCGGGTCAACAGGTCCAGGCTGAGGTCGCCTGCGGTCAGCCGCGTCGGCTCGGGCGAGCGAGTCGCGCGGCGCACCAGGGCCTGGACGCGGGCCAGCAGTTCCGCGAACGCAAACGGCTTGGTGAGATAGTCGTCGCCTCCGGCCTGCAGCCCGCGGACGCGGTCGTCGACGGAGCGGCGTGCGCTGAGAATCAGGACTGGCAGGGTCCGGCCGCGTCGCCGCAACCCGTCAATCACGGCCAGGCCGTCGAGTTTCGGCAGCATCAGATCGACGATGGCGACGTCGGGCGCGCGTTCGAGCGCCATGGCAAGACCGGCCTCGCCGTCCGCGGCCACGTCGACGGCATAACCGGCTTCACGCAGGCCGCGGGCGATGAACTCGGCAATCGCCTGGTCGTCTTCGATGATGAGTGCGTGCACGGACCGGTTACTTGACGCGCGGTTTGCTGCCGGGCGGCGCGGCCCGGAGATACTGCTGCGGCCAGCCGAACGGCTGTTCCAGCTCGCGCGCCGCACGCATCGGCCAGTAGGGATCGCGTAGCAGTTCGCGCGCGAGCAGCACCAGATCCGCCCGCTCTTCCCGGATGACCGCATCGGCTTCGGCGGGCGCGGTGATCAGCCCGACGGCGCCGGTCGGAATCGACGCCTCGCGGCGGACGCGTTCGGCAAAGGGCACCTGATAACCGGGCCCGAGTGGAATGGTGGCGTGCGCCAGATTGCCGCCCGAGGAGCAGTCGATGAGGTCAATCCCGCGACCGGCCAGCCGGCGAGCGAGCTCCACGGTCTGTTCGATGTCCCAGCCGCCGGCGCTCCAGTCAGTACACGACAGCCGGATGAAGAGCGGCAGCCGCTCGGGCCAGACCTCGCGCACCGCATCGACGATCTCGAGACAGAAACGGATGCGATTCTCGAACGACCCGCCGTACTCGTCCGTGCGGGTATTGGTGAGCGGCGACAGGAACTCGTGAATGAGGTAACCGTGCGCGGCGTGGATCTCGACGAGATCGAAGCCCGCGAGCTGGGCGCGCTCGGCCGCGCGACGGAACTCGGCCACCACCTCGGCGATGTCGGCGATCGTCATCGCCCGCGGTACGGGGAAGTTCTCTGAGAAGGGCGCCGCCGTGGGGCCAATCGGCTGCCAGCCACCCTCGGCGGGCGTGACCGCGCCGTGCCCGGCAAACGGCGGATGGGTGCTGCCCTTGCGGCCGGCATGCGCGAGCTGCATGCCGATCGCGCTGCCTTCGCCTTTGACGAACCGAATCGTCCGCGCGAAGGCGCCGATGTGAGCGTCGTTCCAGATCCCGAGGTCGCTCGGGCTGATCCGCCCCTCGGGGCTGACCGCGGCCGCTTCAGTGAGAACCAGTGCCGCGCCGCCGACGGCGCGGGCGGCGAGATGGACGAAGTGCCAGTCGTTGAGAAATCCGTCGACGCTCGAGTACTGGCACATCGGCGACATGACGATCCGGTTGGCCAGCGTGAGATCGCGGAGCACGATCGGGTCGAAGAGATGCGGCATCGCGTCCCATTGTAAGCATCAGGCGTTCGAGGAGCGCCACCGCGTCGCGAATCGGATCGCTCATCGCTTCTTCCGCGGCGGCCGCACCGCCCCACCGGCCTCGTCGCGCACGACGACCGTCGCGGGCGCCCGCAGCGCTTCGTAGGAGTGGCTGCCGGCGGCGCGCGGGACAAGGCGCAGCTCACCCGCCTTGTGCAGGCGCTTCAAGGTGGTGTGAATGACCGAGAGATCGTTGGCGTATTTCGACAGGTCGAACCCCCACGACGACAACTCGTCGCGGATGTCGACGGCGGTCATCGGCCGCCCCGCGCGCTTGAGGAGGAAGCGGATCCCGTCGCTCATGCCCCACGACACTGTCGGCGTGTACCCGCACAGCCGCGACAGCGTCACGAGTGTCTGTCGCAGATGCAGGATGCGCTGCTCGAGATCGGCGCGCTGCTGCAGGAGCGTCTCCATCTCGCGGGTCGCCGCTTCAAAGGCTTTGTGGTAGTCCTCGTGGGTCATACGTGGTCTTATACATTATGTGTAAGAAATGAGAGACCACGACGTTCGCGCGTGGGTTGAACCGCGCGGACCCCGGCTGGCGTCTCAGCTGGGAGGCAAATCCGGGCGGGGTATGCCCTTGGGCGTAGTACTCTAGCGGGTGCGAGTAGTTGATCCGGTCGGATCGCCAGACGTTCTCGCCTCGACCAGCCTCTCTCCACTCCACCCTCGTCGAGCCCAACGTCCGGCGAGAAAGGAAACGGGTTGAAGTCCGCGCTGCCTGTCGTCCTCGTCTGTAGTTCGTGCCTGTTTCTGCCGTCCGCCGCCTTCGCTCAGATTGCCGCGGCGACTCGCGCGGGGCAGCTCCCGCCGGTCTACCTGGGTGGCGTGCCGAACGGCGCGCCGAGCAGTACGCCGCTGCCGCTGACCATTGTCGACGCGATCAACCGTGGCCTGGCTCACAACCTCGGCCTGCTCACGGCTGAGGAGAGCACTGAACGGGCGCACGGCGCGCGCTGGCGGGCGCTCTCGGACTTGCTGCCGCACCTGAGCGGCCGCGTCGCCGAAGCCCGTCAGGTGATCAATCTCGAGGCCTTCGGCTTCCCGCTCCCCGAAGGCTTCCCCTCGGTCGTCGGTCCGTTCAACACCTTCGACGCTCGCGTGCACGTCTCGCAGGCGATCATCGACCTGCGCGCGCTCAACGCCGCCCGGGCCGAGCAGCACAACATCGCCGCCGCCGAGTACAACGTCAAGACCGCGCGCGACCTCGTCGTCCTGGTCTCGGCGAACCTGTATCTCCAGGCGCTCGCCGCGGCCGCGCGCCTCGAGTCCGCGCAAGCGCAAGTCCGCTCGGCCGAAGCGATTTTTCAGCAGGCCACCGACTTGAAGGCGAGCGGTCTCGTCGCCGGCATCGAGGTTCTGCGCGCCGAGGTCCAGCTCAGTACGGAGCGGCAGCGTCTGACCGCCGCCGCCAACGACGCGGAAAAAGCCAAGCTGCAGATGGCCCGAACGATTGGCCTGCCGATCGGCCAGGCCTTCACGCTCGTCAGCGATCTGCCGTCGATTCCGGCGCCCGAGATGACGATCGAGGAGGCGCTCGAGCGCGCCTACAAGACCCGGCCCGACTACCAGGCCGCGCTCGAACGGGTGCAGGCGGCCGAAGCCGAGCGCCGCGCGGCGGTGGGCGAACGGCTCCCATCGGTTCACGTCAACGCCGACTACGGAACCCTGGGACTGGGGCTGACGCCCGGCGACTCTTCGCATGTCACCTACACGATCGTCGGCGCGGTCACCGTGCCGATCTTTGACGGCGGACGGACGCGGGGGAAGATTGTCGAGGCCGACGCGGAATTGCGGCAGCGCCGCGCCGAAGCCGAGGATCTCAGAGCCGGCATCTATTACGACGTGAAGACCGCCTTTCTCGACATGGAAGCCACGAGTCAGCAGCTCCAGGTGGCGACACGCGCGCGCGAACTCGCGGCCCAGCAACTGGTCCAGGCGCGCGATCGGTTTGCCGCCGGCGTCAGCACGAACGTCGAAGTGGTTCAGGCGCAGGAAGCGGTCGCCCAGTCAAACGAACAGTACATCGCAGCGCTCTACGGCTACAACGTCGCCAAAGCGCTTCTCGCACGCGGCCTCGGCATCGCCGAAGAAGCCGCGCGGCAATTCTTCGGAGGCGTCCGCTGATGGCCGAGACCGTCGACTCCCCCTCGCGAGGCCGCACGCGCGCCATCGCCATCGCTCTCGTCGTCGCCGTCCTGGCCGGCGCCGGCGGCTTCACCTGGTGGTCGCTCAATCGCGGCCGCGAATCGACCGACGATGCCCAGGTGGACGCCCACGTGACGCAGATCGCCGCCCGCGTCGGCGGCGTCGTCCTCAAGGTGCACGTCGCCGACAACCAACTGGTCGAGGCCGGCGCCGTGCTCATCGAACTCGACCCGCACGACTACCAGGTGTCGATCGACAAGGCGCGCGCCGATCTGGCCGACGCCGAGGCGACCGCCATCGCCGCGCACAGCACTGTCCCGATCACCGCCGCCACGGCGACGAGCGGCGTGACCACGGCCCAGAGCGGCGTGGACGAAGCCAAGAGCCGCGTCGAAGCCACGCTGCGCGACGTCGACGTCTCGAAGGCACGCCTCGCCGCGGCCCAGTCCCGGCTGCGCGAGGCGCAGGCCAACGCGACGAGGACGGCAAAAGACGTCGAACGCTTGCGCGGGCTGTTGGCGAAGGACGAAGTGTCGCAGCAGCAGTTCGATGCGGCGGTCGCCGCCGCCGACGCGCAGCGCGCCGCCACCGACACGGCGCAGGCGACGATTGTCGAAGCCGAAGCCAGCGTGAAAATGGCGCAGAGCCGGCAAGGGCAGGCCGAAGCCGCCGAAGCGCAGGCCCACTCCGTCCTCAAGAGCACGCAGACCGCGCCCGAGCAGGTGACGGCCATGCGCGCGCGGGCCTCGTCCGCGCAGGCCCGCGTCGAACAGTCGAAGGCGCTCCTCGCGCAGGCGGAAGCGAATCTCGCGTACACGGTGATCAAGGCGCCGGCCAAAGGGATCGTGTCGAAGCGCAACCTGAATCCCGGCCAGGTCATCCAGGCGGGCCAGCCGCTGCTCGCGATCGTGCAGACCGACGACGTCTGGATCACCGCCAACTTCAAGGAAACCCAGCTCGCCGAGATGCGGGCCGGCCAGAAAGTCGACATCGACGTCGATGCCTACGGCGGAAGGCCCCTCAAAGGACATGTCGACAGCATCGCCCCGGCGACGGGCGCGCGATTCAGCCTGCTGCCGCCCGACAACGCGACCGGCAACTTCGTCAAGGTCGTGCAACGCGTGCCGGTGAAGATCGTGCTCGAAACCGGTCAGGATCCCGAACGGCTGCTGCGGCCGGGCATGTCAGTCACACCGACGGTGTTTACCCGATAGAGGATTTCAGGATTTCGGGATTTCAGGATTTCGGGATATCAGGATTTAAGGAATTAGGGAACGTGTGACGTCAAATCCTGAGATCCTAAGTTCCTGAAATCCTGAAATACGCGCATCATGTCGTCCCCCCGCCATGTAAACCCCTGGCTCGTCGCCGTCGCCGTCATGTTCGCCACCTTCATGGAGGTGCTGGACACGACGGTCGTGAACGTGTCGTTGCAGCACATCGCCAGCGACCTCTCCGCCTCGATCGACGAAGCGACCTGGACGCTGACGTCGTATCTCGTGGCAAACGCGATCATCCTGCCGATGACCGGCTGGCTGGCGAGCATGTTCGGCCGCAAGCGGCTGCTGATGTTCTCGGTCGTCGGGTTTACGGCGTCCTCGGCGCTCTGCGGATTCGCGCCGACGCTGAGCACGCTGATCCTGTTCCGGGTCATTCAGGGCGCCACCGGCGGCGCGTTGCAGCCGCTGTCCCAGGCGGTGCTCCTCGAAGCATTTTCGCCGCAGGACCGCGGCAAGGCGATGGGATTCTGGGGACTCGGGATCGTCGTGGCGCCGATTCTCGGCCCGGTGGTTGGCGGCTGGCTGACCGACGCCTACAGCTGGCGCTACGTCTTCTACATCAACATTCCGATTGGCATCGCGTCGATCATCATGACGCAGCTGTACATCTTCGATCCGCCGTATCTCCGGGCGGAGTCGCGCCGCGTCGACTACTGGGGCATCGGGCTGCTCGTGCTCGGCATCGGCGCGCTGCAGATCCTGCTCGATACCGGCCAGAAGGAAGACTGGTTCGCGTCGAGCTGGATCGTCACGCTCGCGCTCGTGAGCGCGGTGTGCCTGATCACGCTCATCGTCCACGAGCTGCGCACGTCGGATCCGATCGTCGATCTGCGCGTGTTCAAGGCCCGCAGCTATGCGGCCGGCGTGTTCCTGATGACGATCGTGGGTTTCGTCCTGTACGGCAGCATGGTCCTGCTGCCGATCATGCTGCAGACGCTGCTCGGCTATCCGCCGGTCCAGGCCGGCATTGCGATGGCGCCGCGCGGCATCGGATCGTTCTTCATGATGCCGACCGTCGGGCTGCTGATCGGACGGATCGATCCGCGAAAGCTCCTCGCCAGCGGTTTGATGATCGGCGGCGGCACCCTGCTCTGGCTGTCTCGGCTGAATCTGCAAGCGGGGTACTGGGACATCTTCTGGCCGCAGCTGATTCAAGGCGTCGGCATGTCGCTGCTGTTCGTGCCGCTCACAACGGTGGCGATGGATCCGATTCCGCGCGAGCGCATGGGCAACGCCACCAGCCTGTTCAATCTGATGCGCAACCTCGGCGGCAGCATCGGGATCGCCATCACCGGCACACTGCTGCAACGTCACACGCAGGTCGCCTCCACCGTGCTCGAGTCGCACGTCACGCCCTACGATGCCGGGTCGCAGATGATGTTCGCGCAGCTCAAGGCGGGATTCATGGCGTCGGGCGCCGATGCGGTGACCGCGACCAACCGCGCCTATGCCGCCATGGCGGGACTTGTGCAGCGCCAGGCAGCGATGGTGTCTTTCGTCGGCCTGTTCCAGCTCCTCGGCGTCCTGTTTCTCGCGCTCCTGCCTCTGGTCCTGATCATGAAGCGCCCACGGGCCGGGCGTGCGCCGGCCGGCGCGCACTAAAACTCATCGGCGCGGACCGAACCCACGGCGACGGCCGTTGTACACTCGTCTTGTGAAAGCGGCGACGATCCTGCTCGTCAGTATTCTCGGCGCCGGTCTGGCCGCGCAGACGCCGGCGCCCGCGCCGGAACCGGCCGACACCCGCCCATCGTTCGCCGAGTGGCTCGAGGGTGTGCGGACCGAAGCCATCGCCCGCGGCATCCGAACAGAAATCCTGGACGACGCGCTGCGCGACGTCCAGGAACCGATCCCGGTCGTCATCGAGCGCGACCGTTCACAGGCCGAAACGGTACTGTCGATCGACACCTATCTGAGCCAGCATCTGACGCAATCGCTCATCCGCAACGGTCGCGAGACCATGGCGCGGGAGCGCGCGACCCTCGACGCGGTGGCCAAGCAATACGGCATCCCCACGAAAGTCCTGACGAGCGTCTGGGGGATCGAGTCGAACTACGGCCGGTTCTCCGGCGTGCGGCCGACCGTGAGCGCGCTGGCAACGCTCGCGTGGGATCCACGCCGCTCGGCGCTGTTCCGGCGAGAACTGTTCAGCGCCCTGGAAATTCTCAACCGCAACGACATCGAACTGGCGCAGATGAAGGGGTCCTGGGCCGGCGCCATGGGCCAGCCGCAGTTCATGCCGTCCAGCTACCTCCAGTTCGCGGTGGACTTCGACGGCGACGGCCGGCGGAACATCTGGACGTCAAACGCCGACATCCTGGCTTCGATCGCCAACTATCTCAAAGGTCACGGCTGGATCGAGGGGCAGGACTGGGGTCGCGAAGTCCGAACCGCTCCCGGCAGTTCGGCACGCATCTCGCGCGAAGTCGCCAGACGAAATGGTTCGTGTCAGGCCACGCGCGACATGACGGTGGCGTTGCCGCTCAGCGAATGGCAACGTCTCGGGGTGCGGACGCTGGCGAACGGTCCGCTGCCGTATCTCAACCAGACGGCCTCGCTCGTCTCCGGCACGCGGCGCAAGTTCCTCGTCTATCAGAACTACGATGCGCTGCTCGAATACAACTGCGCGCACGCGTATGCGCTGACGGTCGCGTTGTTGAGCGAGCAGATTGTGGCGCCGGTCAGACCGCCGGCACCGCCGAAACCGGCGACCCCTGCACCGGCAAGACCCATTCCTCCTGCCGCCGCGCCGACCAAACCCGCGGCCGCTCCCGTCGCGGTTCGCTAGACCAGGACTATTCGAATGGCCACTCTCGATGTCGACGACCGCGGACTGATCGCCCCGTGCCAGGCGTGCGGACAGAAGAACCGCCTGACCTTCGACCATCTGGACGCCGCGGTCCGCTGCGGAAGCTGCAAGACGGAGTTAGCCGTGCCGGCCGTTCCCCTGGAAGTTCAGTCGACGGACGACTTCGACCGGCTCGTCGAACACTCGTCGATTCCAATCGTCGTCGACTACTGGGCGCCGTGGTGCGGACCGTGTCGCATGGTCGCGCCGGAACTGGCAAAGGTCGCGGCTCGGGCCGGCGGCCGCTTTCTCGTCGTGAAGGTGAATACCGACGTCCTCAGCGATCTCGGTCAACGCTTCGGGATCCGTTCGATTCCGACGATGGCGGTCTTCAAGGGCGGTCGCGAGGTGACGCGGACGACCGGGGCCCAGCCGGCGTCAGAGATTGAGCGATTCATTTCAACAGCTGGTATCTGAGTCCATCTCCGACCGCCTCAACCTTCTGAAGGCGGACTCTACAGCGGACTCTGCCAGACCGCGCGCCCGATGAAGAACGGACCCAGCCGCTCGAGATAGAGCGAGGTCTGCTGCGTCTTCCGCATCGTCTGCACGATCGCCGAGAGCGGATAGAGCTCCTTCCCGACGAGCCCGACGACAAAGTCGTTGTCGCTCTTGTCCAGTCCGTGGCACGCGAGGCGGACGTCGTGGGCATAGTCGCCGACGCCGAACGACATGCCGATGGTGCCGTGCTCGGCGAGAATCGTCCGCTGCTCTTCGGGCGGAAGGTTCGCGAACCGGCCGCTTCGGCGCAGCGGATACCACACCGCCCACTTCCACGCCGGCTGTAGAACAGTGCGGCGCGGCCGGTCGATCAGCACTTCGCGGAGATCGGGCTCATAGCCGATCGAGTAGGTGCGGCCGAGCATCGTGTACTCGGGCTTCTGCGTGAGACCGGCAAAGGGCCCGGCGTTGAGGAGGGGCCTGACCCGATCGATGAAGAGCGCGGGATCTTCGGAGAATGTCATGAGCGCGATACCGCGCGGATCGTTGACGTCCTCATACAGGACGCCCGTGACCCCCGAGTGCTCGAGCGCACTGACCAGCGCGTGCGTGTCGGTGCTGCCGCCAAACGCCACGAGCTGCATGAAGAGCCGTTCGTCGGAGCGCTGCGGGACGCCGTTCTTCATCCCGCCTTTCTCGCTCAAATCCGGCGGCTCGGGTCCTCGTCGTGCGGGCGCGGCGGTCTCGGTGGGGTTCGACATCTGGCGAGTATAATCCGCGTTCCCATGAGCGACTATCGGCTGCGTCCGGCCACGCACCTGGATCGCGACACGCTCGTCGACCACCGCATCCGGATGTTCCAGGACATGGGCTTGACGTTCGACGCGACCGCGATGGCGGATCTGTTCGGCCCGTGGGTCACGGAAATGATGGCGGCCGGCGTCTATCGGGGCTGGGTCGTCGAGGACGGTAACGCCGGAATCGTCGCGGGGGGCGGGATCACGATCATTCCCTGGCCGCCAGGCCCGCGCTATCCAGGCGGCCGGCTGGCCTTCGTCTACAACGTCTACACCGACCCGTCACACCGGAACCACGGACTGGCACGCCGGATCATGGACACGATTCACGCCTGGTGCCGCGAGGAAGGCATCCAGTGCCTGGCCATGAATGCCAGCGACGCCGGGCGGCCGCTTTATGAATCCATGGGCTATTCGGTCACCACCAGCCCGATGATGTTTTTGGTGTTGGAATAGCCGCAAGGTATAATCGCCCGGTTTTGGCCCCTTGACGGCCGACGTTTCTGGTCCGGTGATCCCGGACTCCACGACACAACACGGAGAGTCGCGAGCATGCCCTTCATCATTACCGACCCCTGTATCGAGACCAAGGATACGGCCTGCGTAGATGTCTGCCCGGTGGACTGCATCCATCCGCGTAAGGACGAAGCGGAGTATGCGGAGCTGACGATGCTCTATATCCATCCGGAAGAGTGCATCGACTGCGGCGCCTGCGTGCCGGCATGCCCCGTCGCGGCGATCTATGAGAGCCCTGATGCGACGCCGTCGCACCAGAAGACGCTGATTGAAGCCAACGCCATCTTCCGCCTCGGCGATGCCGACGCGATGGCCCGCGCCGAAGAAATCGTCAAGGCCCACGTGGCCGCGCACCCCGACATCATGGCCGTCCCCGCGGCCGAACGTCAGGCTGCGCACTCGCGCTTCTGATCTCGATCGCGACCTGGAACGTCAACGGCATCCGGGCGCGTCTCGCGCAGGTCCAGCAGTGGCTGGAGCGCGACCGCCCGGACATCGTTTGCCTCCAAGAACTCAAAGCCACTCCTGAACAGATTCCGGTCGCGCTCTTCGAGATGGAGGGCTACTGGAGTTATTGGCACGGCGGCAAAGGCTACTCGGGCGTCAGCCTCCACGTGCGCCAGGGCTTCTGCCCCGAGCGTCCGCAGTTCTCCCACCCCGCCTTCGACTTCGAAAATCGCATCGTCACCGTCGATGTCGCCGGAATGACCGTCGCGTCGATTTACGTGCCGAATGGCGGCAAGGACTTCCCCGGCAAGATGCGCTTCCTGCAGGCGCTCGACGCCTTTGCCGAGTCGTCGCGAGTGAACGGCACGACGCTCGTGCTCTGTGGCGATCTCAACGTGGCGCGGACCGAACGCGATGTGCACCCCAAGGAACGAAAACCGCGCGCCATCGGCCAGCTCCCGGAGGAACGGGCGCTGATCGAATCGATCATCGGCCGCGATCTCGTCGACGTCGGCCGCGCGGTCGATCCCGACAACGCGGAGCTCTTCACCTGGTGGGCACCGTGGCGCGAGATGCGTGCGCGCAACATCGGCTGGCGGCTCGACTACGTCCTGGCCAGCCGCGCGCTCGCGTCCGGCGTCGTCTCATGTCCGGTCCAGAAGGATGTCGGCACCAGCGACCACGCTCCGGTACTGGCCACGTTTTCGTAGGGCTGGCAGGCTGGCGCGGCCGGCGGGGCGGGCACGGGCTTCGACGTCCCGAGACTGGCGGGCTGATCTGCGGAGTTCTTGCCTGCCCTGCCTGCCCCGCCCGGCTTGCCTGCCCTCACTCAAGGACAAACAGCTCCCGCGAGCCTTCCGTCGCGAGCCGGCGAAGCGGGATTCTGAGTTCCACAAAGGTCACCAACCCCGGTGTGGCGGTCTCGCGGTTCAGCACGACGTACTTGATCCCTGACGCGTGCAGCGCGTCGCCGATCGCGTCGCGCGTCAACGCCTCGTCTCGCGGGTCGCGCTCGTGACCGCCCGACAGCTTCAAGAGCGTGCGCAACACGGGCGTCTCGTCGTAGCGCTGCTTGAGCGACTCGGGAATCCTCGCCGCGAAGCCGCCGACGATCGGATGGCCGTGCACCATCTGGTAGGCGGCCACGCGATCGTCGAACCGGCCGGTCATGCCGAATCCGTCGCGCAGTCCAACCGGCAACTCCAGCACGATCCCGGGCGGCAAGTCCCGAACCTGTTCATAGAGCGGCGGCACCTCGACGCGGGTGGTGACGATCGGCGCGGGCAGCAAGTCGGCAACGATCGCCAATGCCGCCAGCACAGTCACGATCCGCTTCGTCCGAACCGGGAGCGCGGCGATCACATAGGCGCTCAGCATCGCCACGGCGAGAGTGACCATGACCAGGGCGCGCGCGGGCATGCGCGCGTTCGACACGACGGGTAGGAACCCGAGTAGATTCTGCGGCAGCAGCAGGCCAAGATCGGCGCCGGCGATGTGAAGCCACGGACCGAGCGCCCAGACAAAGAACACGCCGCCGATCCACAGCCAGCGTCTCGCTTCAGGTTCACGGCGGTGACGCACGATCGCCAAGCCCGCCAGCATCATCGGAACCAGCCCCATCCAGCCGGCCTGTTCGATGACATCAATCGTCAGACGATCGTAGAGGCGCCGGACGACGCCGCCAAAGAGCGGATGCCAGGGATTGCCGGCAACGAGCGTGAACAGGTCGAGGCCCGAGGGGCCGCTGCGCCACGAAAAGGGCGGCGCAGTGTAGTCCCCGGCGGTCCAGAGACGCCAGCCGCGGAGCGCGAGCGGCAGCACGCCGGCAAGGGCGACGGCGGCCAGCGGCGCCAGGAGCCGCAGCCGCTCGACGATCAGCGCGCGCTCGCGACGTACGCGCTCCAACCGGGGCCGGAACCTTCCGACCAGGCCCAGCGTGAGAAGGCCCCAGCCGATCGCCAGCGGATTGGTCGGCCTCGTCGCCCGGATGGCGATGCCGAGCAGTTCGCCGTCGAACCCGCCGGTCGCGGCGATCGCAAAGACGATCGCCGCATCCATCACGAGCAGCGTGCCCAGCACGAGCGTCAGCGCGCGCGGCAGCGGACGCGGCGTCACGCGAACGCGCACCGGCCAGAGGCCCTGCATCATCACTCCCGCAATGAGCGCGAGCGCGTAGATCAGATAGTAGTAGTCGGTGTACGCAACCAGCCCAATCGCAACGCCACAACCGGCGGACGCGACCAACGACCGCTGTTCGACGCTGCGAAACAGCAGCAGAGCCACAAGCGGCAGTCCCCACGCGCCGACCAGATTGACGTGGCCGGTGAGATGCCCAGCGAGGTACGGCGAGCCGGCGAAGATCAGTCCTCCGAGAAGCGCCGCGCCACGGTCACGCGTGCGATCCCAAGCAAGGCAGTACGCCAGAAACGCGTTGAGCGCCACCGTCGCGATCAGCATCACATTGTGAGCGGTGATTGTCGGCAGGCTCGCAAGGGCGGTGGCGGCGAGCCATGACGGCAGCGCAGTGTGCGTGTGAAGCGTCAGGTCGAAGCCGAACGGCGCAAAGAGTCGGTCGGTGACGAAGAACTGCTGATCAGCTGCCGCAAGCGCCTGGCGCATCCACCAGGTGTTCCAGAGAAAGTCCAGGTTATCGCCAGCATGCCCGGGCAGATCCGTGGCGAGCCGGGCCACGAGTGGCGCCGTCCACGCGAACGCGAACGCCGCAAGTGCGAGAGCGGGCAGGAGATGTCCGAGGGCGCGCGTCCGCATGCTCATCGCGTCAGGCCGGCGACCGGGGCGCTGGCCGGCAGCCATACCGCTTCCCCACGCGTGCCGCAGTAATGGTATTCTGAGCCCTCAGAGTGTCAATGGACGAATCGGCTGCTCAGCCCATCGATTCCGCCTTCCCGGATCCGCAACCTTTCGACGCCGTCACGTCCGACGACAGCGTTGCGCCCGCGGTCGATCTCGTGCCCGCAGACGCCGTCGCGGCTCCGCTGCCAGCGGCGCGTCCCTCGGGCGTCGCCTGGCAACGCATCGGCGCGGAGATTGTCGCCGGGCTTCAGACCCTCTTCTCCGCGGCCGTCTACGCGACGCTCATCGTCACGTTTGGCTTCCAGGTCGCGCGCGTCGACGGGCTCAGCATGGCGCCGACGCTCGAGGATCACGACCGCTTGATCGTCAACAAACTGGTGTACGAGCTGGGCGATCCGCGTCCAGGCGACATCGTCATGCTCTACTACCCGGTCAATCCGGAGAAGATGTTCGTCAAGCGGGTCATCGCCAAGGAAGGCGACTCGGTCCGCCTCATCAACGGTCACGTCTACATCAACGACCTGCCGCTGCACGACGACTACGTGCCGGAAGAGTTCCGCAGCCACGACGACTGGGGCCCGACGATTGTGCAGCAGGGCTACTACTTCGTCATGGGCGACAACCGGAACAACAGCTCCGACAGCCGCAGCTGGGGACCGGTGCCGAAGAAGTACATCGTTGGCAAGGTCAAGGTCCGGTGGTGGCCGATCCAGGACGCGCGCATCTTCTGAGCGCACCGCCACATTCGCGCTTGCGCCTGTCAGTTCTTAGTCCTTTGTCCTTCGGCCCTGGTCCGCTCCTGTGACCCTGCCGTGCACGGTCCTGATTGCCGCGCCTGATCTCCTCGGCGCGCTGAAACCCCGTATCGAGAGCGACGGCGTCGAGCTGCTCGCGTTCACCAACACCGAAGCGCTGCGCGCGCTCGAGGTCATCTCGACGAGGCGGCCGCAAGCGGTGGCGCTCGAACGGGAGTTCGCGGCGACCGCGCGCGGCGCGGCGCTGATCAATCGCATCAAGGCCGACCCGGCGCTCAGCGGCTGCGAAATCCGCGTCGTCTCGCTCACCGAAGAAGCACGCGTCGCCGCGACGGTTCCGTCGACGACGCCGGCATCGGTCAGCGTGCCGCTCGATGCGGACGGCACACGGCTCGCCCCGCGCTACACGATGGCCGAGGGTCTGCAGATCGTCATCGACCGCAATCCGGCCACGCTCGTCGATCTGTCCATTGGCGGAGCGCAGGTCCTCTCGCCCACGGTCTTGAAGCCCAATCAGAAGGTGCGACTGACGCTGACCGACGATCAGGGAACGTTGCGGGTCAACGGCAGCGTCGCCTGGGCCACGTTCGAGATTCCGCCGCGCTATCGGGCTGGGATCGAGTTCCTGGACGCGGAAGCGAATGCGATCGAAGCCTTCGCGCTCCGTCATCGCGCGTAGACGAAGACTCAAAGCTCATAGCTGGCGAATGGCGACCGGGACGTAGCCTTTTTCGAGGCCGGTCGGCGGCGTGACGAATTGTGCGTCGTCGAGCGTGGCCAGCGAACCCGAGGTCGGTGGTGCGATGGTGGCGCCGGTCAGACCAGCGCTCTGATGCCACGACTCGACGAATGTCTGCAGGCGCGACAGCGTAGCCGCAGAGAGACCCAGCCGTACGATCGCCGGCTGCTCGATGAACTTGTACCAGACGTACTGGACGATCGATCCGTCGCTCAGCGTCGTCGTGAACGGGCCCGCGCGCCAACCGCTGGGCCGCCATGGAGACGACGCCGACTGATCGAGCGCTGGATAGCTCGCCCGTGGGGCGGGGAGAAAGACCTGTTCGGCCAGCCGGGTCTCGGGAGGCACGGCGCTCCGCAGCGGACTCCAACCGGAGCTGGACTCTTCGTAGTACTCCGGAAAGACACCAGGCGCGAGCGATCCCCGCCAGCGAAATCCAAACCCACTGCCGCCACCGGCGGTGCGCAGCGAGATGGCGCTGAACATCGCGGGATCGAAATTGACGCGCGCCCCGTCCATGGTCAATCCGATCGTCCCCGGATCGAGCGTGGGGGTGACCGCACCCGTTGCGACGAAGTTCGCCGGGGCCTCGCCTGATTCGAACCCTTGTGCGACGGCGTCCCAGATCGCTGCTTTCGAGTAGAACCGAACGTCTTGAATGAGCACCGACTCCCCGTTGGCATCGGCCGGAAACGCCAGCCGCGGGATACGCCGAAAGCGCTGACCGCTGGCGCTCTGCGAGGTGATCGTCGGCACCATCCCCATTTCAAGCGCCACGCCGCCAGCGAACATCGGCTGCGCGTCATGGCCTCGTCCAACGCCGGTGCGATCGACCGCATTCAACAGACTCCAGGTCTCCGGCGTGTAGAACACGACCGGTCCCTGGAAATTCGCGGCGTGGAGAAAGAGCGTCCAGCTTTGATCGCCGGTCGGGACGCCGGTCGGTGACACCGAAGCGGGAATCAACGGGAGCGCCATCCAGGCGTTTCCGAGGTAGGTTGCCGCGCTCGTCGCTCTGAACACGAATCCGTCGGGCGGCTGGAGCAAGCGGTTGCTCAACTGCGCCAGTCCCAGCTTGTCTGGAGGCAACAGATCCGCGCCGAAACTCCAGGCGCTCGAGGCGATCTGATGCGAATAGCAATCAGGCGTCGCATTGACCCGGAACTTCGCCAGCGCCGATGGGAACTTCGTCGATACCCACTGCCCGACACCGCCTTCGATGTTCTGATACACGTCGCGATAGGAGGGTCCGCGCTCCGGCCAGTGATCGCGAGCGTAAGTGCCGGGCGGACACAAGGGCTGCGTGATGGAGCGGTTGTCCGGCATCATCCATGATCCCCAACCCAATTGGAGGCCGAGCGCCTGCACCTGATTCAGTTCGTGGATCAGACTGTAAAAGCCAAAACCGTAGCCGAATCCCGGCGGCGGCCCCTGATTGCGATTCACCTGGACGCCGAGATGACCGGTCAGTCCGTGAACCCGATCCTGAGGCAGTGGAGTTGGCGACTGAGTACGAACGCCTGCCTCGAGGCCTAGCAGTAGGAGCGCTATCGCGACACCGAGCAGGGAAAGCGCCCGTCGAAACATCGGACCTCATTTCCGCGGCAGCTTCAAGCGTCGCCATCCAGCGTGGGGGGCGGCGATTTTACCTGGTGGCGTGGGTCGGGGCAATCTGGGACGGCGCGGCCACGCCCCGATCAGGTGATGACGGGCCTGAACGGCAATGACGATGATCGGCGTGCGAGTCCGGTCGCGACTACGATCGCCAGCCAGCGATCGATCTTCGATGGGAATGTCAGCGAGGCTGTTCCAGGTTCCATCACCCCGATCCTCTGAAGTCAGGCTGACCTCTCCGCCGTAGCCTTGGCGCCGGCTAGAGCCGGAGCCCACAACTGACTGGGAAGCCGGACCTACGACAGCCGCGCTTGATCGAGCGCGAAGGACGGCAGCGCGCTGATGTCGTCGCGCATGATGGTGTCGGTGCGCTCGGAGCCGGTCGAGATGATCGCCGACGGCACGCCGGTCACTTCCTCGAGCCGCGCGACATACCGTTTCGCCGCCTCCGGCAAGTCCTGATACCGTTTGACGCCTTTGGTCGGCATCGTCCAGCCTGGCATCGACTCGTAGACCGGTTCGGCGGCAGCGAGCTGCGTGATATCCGACGGGAACTCGGTCAGCGTTTTCGCGCCGACCCGATACGCGGTGCAGATCTCGATGCGATCGAGGCCGTCGAGGACGTCCAGCTTGGTGATCGCCAGCGCGTCGAGTCCGTTGATCCGGACGCCGTAGCGCGCCGCCACCGCGTCGTACCAGCCACAGCGGCGCGGACGGCCGGTCACCGCGCCGTACTCGTTGCCGCTGTCGCGAAGCCGCTTGCCCATCTCGCCGGTGAGTTCCGTCGGCATCGGTCCCTCGCCGACACGGGTCGTGTACGCCTTCACCACGCCCATCACCGCGCCGATCGCTCGTGGACCGACGCCAAGCCCCGTACAGACGCCGCCGATCGACGCGTTCGACGACGTGACGTAGGGATAGGTGCCGTGGTCGATGTCGAGCAGCGTCCCTTGCGCGCCTTCGAAGAGGATCGTCTGCCCGCGCTTCATCGCCTCGGCGAGCATCAGCGACACGTCGCGCACCATCGGCTGCAGGCGTTTGCCGGTCTCGATCAGCTGGCCCAGCACCTGATGCCAGTCCATCGTCGAGTCCTGGACCAGGCGATTTCTGGCCAGCACGTTGTCGCGAACGTTCTGCTCGAGCGCGCGCGGGTCGGCGAGGTCGCCGACGCGAATGCCGCGCCGCGCAATCTTGTCTTCGTACGCGGGACCAATGCCCCGCGACGTCGTCCCGATCTTGCGTTCGCCGCGCCGGGCTTCCGACAGCAGGTCCAGATCGCGGTGATACGGCAGGATCAGGTGCGCCTTGTCGCTGACGAACAGCCGCTGCTCGACCTCGATCCCGTTCTTGATCAGTTCGTCGACTTCACCGAACAGCGCCTGTGGGTCCACGACGAGGCCGTTGCCGATCACGCACGTGACGCGCTGATGCAGGATGCCCGACGGAATCAGCCGCAGCACGAACTTCACCCCGTTGACGTACACGGTGTGTCCGGCGTTGTGTCCGCCCTGATACCGCGCGACGATGTCGAACCGCGGCGTGAGCAGATCGACGATCTTTCCCTTGCCTTCGTCGCCCCACTGCGCTCCCAGCACTGCAAGATTCATATCGGCCTACGATTCTACCCTCAAACGCGCGGCGGCTTGCCGCGCCGCGCGTCGCGACGCGCGCGTGCAACGCAAAACATCGCGTACATGTTTGTAGTCAAGAAAAAAATATTTTGATTTTCGATTGACAACGTTGACGCTGCTTCTTAAGGTCTACTCTTTCGGATCGCCGCATGCTCACGACTCGTTCCGCAATGACTCGCCGCATCACGGCGGCGCTCGACGCGTCGCCATCGCGCATCCCGGTTCTGCTCGGCGGATGCGGCAGCGGGCGAACGACCGTCCTTCATCAGCTGCGCGATCGCCTCGGCCGCACCGCGGCCCAATATATCGACATCGATCGCACCGCGACCACGCCCGAACGGTTCCTGCAGGCGGTCACGAGCACGTCGCCCTTCGCGCACAGCGACACGGCCGCGACCGGTACGCGCGGCGCCTTCGACGCCACCTTGACGTTTCTTTCACGCGCCCGCGCCGGCGCGTCGGAACCGGCGACGTTCCTGCTCGACGAATTCCTCGAGCTGCGGACCTTCGAAAGTTTTCCGGGTCTGCGCCGTGTGCTGCACGATCTGATCGATGGGCTGAGCGCCAGCAGCAATCGGTTCGTCCTGAGCAGTCGGTATACCGCCCGCGCCCTGCGCCTCCTCCGCGAACGCTCGGCGCGCTTCGAAGTGATTCACGTGCCGGCACTTACCGCCGAGGATGTGCTCGCCATGCTGGGCCGTGACACCTCGCCGTTGACGGCTGACGACCCGCACGAAGCGGAATACACCGCCCGTGCGGTGCAATCGCTCGCCGACGGCCGTCCGGTTTACATCGGCGCGCTCACTGACGCCTTGCTCGTCACGCGCGACCGCGGCCGCGCCGGCGGCAGCGATCCGGTCAGCGCGCTCGCCGAACTGCTGGGGAGCAACGGCACGATCGCCAGGCAGTGCTGCTTCTCGTACGAGCTGCGCCTGCACCGCGCGCGCGGATACGGCGCGCTCAAAGCGATTCTCGACATCCTGGCCGACGAGGAAGGGCTCACGCTCACCGAAATCTCGCAGCGCCTGCAGCGCACGCCCGGCTCGACGAAAGACTACTTGTCGTGGCTGGAAGACGTCGATCTCGTCACGTCGCGCCAGAAGCGCTACACCTACACGGACCCGGTGATGCGCGTGTGGGTCCGCCTGCACTGCCGGCCCGTCCCGCCGTCGGACGACGACGTGGCGCGCGAAGTCCATCGCTACGCGCTGCCGCGGCTGCCGCAGCCGACCGAGCCGGCCACGGCGACGGCCGAACCGGCCATGGCCTACGCCGCCGCCGGATCGCGCAGTGGCGGAATTATTGAGATCGATTAGGGGTTCGAGAGGTTCGACAGGTTCGAACGGTTCTTGAGAACCCGTCGAACGTCTCGAACCTCTCGAACCCTAGCGCAGCTTCTCGAGCGCGATCTTAGCGGCGTCCTGCTCCGCGTCCTTCTTGCTCGCGCCGGCGCCGTCCGCGACGACCTCTCCGCCGATCACGACCTGCACCTGAAACTGTTTCCGGTGATCCGGACCGAGCGTGCCGGCCAGGCGATAGTCCGGCAGCGGCCGCTCGCGCGCCTGCAGCAGTTCCTGGAGCGCTGATTTGTAGTCCTGCCCCACCGGCGCGCCGTCGCGCACCTCGGCGAAGAGCGGCGCGAACTCGCGCGCGATGAACCCTCGCACGTGCTCGATCCCGCCGTCGATGTAGATGGCGGCAATCAACGCCTCGTAGCCGTCGGCCAGCAGCGCCTGTTTCTTGCGGCCGCCGGTCTTCTCCTCGCCGCGCCCGAGGAGCAGGTGGTCGCCGAGCACGAGGCGCTCCGCCTGGCGCGCCAACGTCGTCGTCGACACCAGCGACGCCTTGATCTTCGACTTCTGCCCTTCGTCGGTGTCCGGGAACTCGCGGAAGAGGATGTCGGCGATGACGAAGCCAAGCACCGCGTCGCCCAGGAACTCCAGCGATTCGTTGTCGATGACCCCGCCGCTCACGTCCTCGTTCGCCCGCGAGGTGTGCGTCATCGCGTGCTCGAGCAGGCCGCGGTCGTGAAAGCGGTAACCGATCGCGGTCTGCAGCGTGTCGAACTCGTCGCGCAGCGGGACCACGCGTCCCGTGGTCAGCTCGGTGCGATGACTGTCGATGATCCGCCGCGCCTCTTCGGCGGCGTCCTTGTGCACGGCGAGCCGGACTTCGCCGAGCTCGTTGACGGTCAACGGAAAGAGCGCATGGCTGACCGCCGACGACGTGACCGCCATCACGCCATTGGCCTCGAGCAGCCCGCGCACGATGGTGGCCTCGACTTCGGACTGGGTACGGAAGATGGTGACGAGATCGTTCATCTCAGACCTGCACGCCGCCGGCGACTCCGGCGACGACGGCCGCCGGCGCGACCGGCGTGCCCACCCGCAGCAGGATCATCGTCATGTCATCGTGTTGCGGCGCGTCGCCGACGAACGCGGCGATCTCGCGCAGAATGCGTTCGCGCAGCTCGTCGGACGGCAGGTGCGCATGATCTTCGACCAGCCGGCCGAGCCGTTGTTCCCCAAAGCAGTCGTCGGCGGCGTTCATCGCCTCGCTGATGCCGTCGGTGAAGAACAGCAGCACATCACCCTCGCCGAGCGCCATGGTTTCCTCGACGAGCAGGCGTTCGAACGTTTCGCCGTTGTCCAGTTTCAGCCCGACGACCAGACCGTCCGGCGCGAGCAGGCGCAGCTGGCGATCGCCGCTCGCCGGCATGTGAATGAGCGGCGTGTGCCCGGCGCGGGCGTAGACGATCGTCCGCGCCCGCAGATCGACGATCGCGTAGGTCATCGTGATGAAGCTCCGCGAGTCGAGATGCGGCGCAATGATGCGATTGAGATCGATGAGCAGCTCGCGCGGCGACTGATGAATCCGGCTGAGCGACAGCACCAGGCCCTTGAGTTCGGCCATGTAGAGCGCCGCCGACGTGCCCTTCCCGGACACGTCCGCGATCAGCACGCCGACGCGCTGCTCGTCCAGCATGAGGAAATCGTAGTAGTCGCCGCCGACCTCGCGCGCCGGCACGCAGACCGCCGTCACCGACAGTCCGGCCACGCCCAGCGGGCCTTGCGGCAGCAGCGACATCTGGATCTCGTGCGCAATGCGCAGTTCTTCTTCGAGCCGTTTCTTCTCGGCCTGCTCGCGCAGCAGATCCTCGATGCTGCCGGTCATCGAATTGAACGACTCGGCCAGTTCGCCGAGCTGATCCTGCGCCCGCACGTCGATCTTGTGCGTGAAGTCGCCGTGGCGGACGCGCTCGGTGCCGGCAAAGAGTTCGTGCACCGAACCGGTGATCGAACGCGCGAGCGCCAGGCCGACGACGAGCGCCAGCGCCTCGATGATGAGGAAGAGCACGCCGATCACCACCAGTACCAGGAGCAGCCCCTGGCCGAAGTAGCGGCCCGCGCCTCCTTCCGCCGACGCGATCCGCGAATAGGTTTCGCTGACGTTCATCCGGATGCCGGCCCGCAGCGCCGAACGCCGGCCGGTCGCCCAGTCGGCGTAGTCGAGAAACGCGACCGAGGTCATCGGCAGATTCACGGACGCCGCCGCCAGCGGATCGGCTGGCGCGGCGCGCGCCTCGAGCGTGCCCATCTGCGCGTCAATCGTCTGTACCTCGGCGAGCGTGACGCCGGTTTCCTGCTGCAGCCGTTCGATCAGCTGACGACCGATCGGGATGTCGACGACGACCGCGTACGGCTCGCCCTCCGCCTCGGAAAACCGTACGCCGCGAATCACCAGCGCGACGTCGCTCCCCGAGGCGTTCGGCCAGCTCGCGGCTAACAGACCCTTGAAGCCGTCGCATGTCATCCAGGCCGGCAGCGCCCCGGGCGCGACCGTATGCGCCCACGATCCGGCGCTCCACAGGGGCGGTACGGAACGAACGGCAGCTCCCGGCACCGCCGCCGCGCTCGCGACGGCCAACTCCCGGCACGTCGCGGTCGCCCGCACGACCGCCAGCGAGACGCCAGGAAACTCGCTCTCGACTTCCGCCCGCCGGTGGTCGAGGACGGTGGCCGCCTCGCGGCGGCCGGTCCGCTGGATTTCAACCGCGGTCGTCTGGGCGATCGCCGCCGCGCGATCGGCAAGGGTGTGAAAGCGGTTTTGCGTGAGGTAGGCGCTGAAATTCGAGAACAGCAGCAGCCCGCCGAGCAGGAAGAAGGCGACGATCAGGATTGCCGGCACGAACCCGATGAAGATATACGAGATGATCAGTTTGCGGCGGACGCGCCACAGCAGGCGGCGCTTGACGAAGGTCAGGCCGCGCGTCAGGAAGTAGACCAGTCCGGCGACGATCGCCACCGACGCCAGCGTGTCGACCACCTGGAGCAGGCGCGGGACGCCCACCAGCAGTCCGATCGCAAACACAGCCGCTTTCACGGCCGCGCCGATCACGATCGCGCGTCCCGGCAGTGTTCCAAAGAGCGCTTTTCTCATGCGTGCGTGGACTTCGCGATATTAGACCATGTATCGTAAGTCCCGGCCGTGAAGCTGAACCCGACCGCGCGCTTCGCCACAACGTGCCTCCACGCCGGGCAGGAGCCCGACCCGGCGACCGGCGCGATCGTCACGCCGATCTATCAGACTTCGACCTACGTGCAGGAGGCGCTCGGACGCCACAAGGGCTACGAGTACGCGCGGACGCAGAATCCAACCCGGGCCGCACTCGAGGGCAACCTGGCCGCCATCGAATCCGGACGGGCGGCGTTCGCGTTCGCCTCCGGTATGGCCGCCACCAACGCCGTCGCCTCGCTGCTCAAAAGCGGCGACCACGTGATCGTCTCGGACAACGTCTACGGCGGCACGTTCCGCTTGTTCGAGCGCGTCCTGCGCCGCTACCAGCTGACGTTCTCCTACGTCGACACTGGAGATCTCGACGCGACGGCGCGCGCGTTCACGCCGCACACCCGGCTGCTCTTCGTCGAAACACCGAGCAACCCGATCATGCGGTTGACCGATCTTGCCGAAGCCGCCGCGCTGGCCCATCGTCATCACGCGCGGCTGGTTGTCGACAACACGTTCGCCAGCCCGGCTCTGCAGCGGCCCATCGAGCTCGGCGCCGACATCGTCGTCCACAGCACGACCAAGTACCTGAACGGCCACAGCGACAGCGTCGGCGGCGCGGTGATCGCGACGCGCGACGAAGACATCGAGTGGCTCGGCTTCTATCAGAATGCCGCTGGGGCCATTCTGGGGCCGATGGATTCCTGGCTGGTGCTGCGGGGAACGAAAACACTGCCGATCCGCATGGCACGCCACAACGAGAACGGCCTGGCGCTGGCGCGCTTCCTCGTCGATCATCCGGCCGTGCGCAAGATCTACTATCCCGGCCTGCCGGACCACCCGCAGCACGAGCTGGCGCGGCGACAGATGAGTGGTTTCGGCGGCATGCTGGCCTTTGATCTGGGATCACTCGACCACGCCCGGTCGCTGCTGAACCAGGTGCGGCTGTTTGCGCTCGCCGAAAGCCTGGGCGGCGTCGAATCGCTGATCTCCCACCCCGCGACGATGACCCACGCGTCGGTGCCGGCGGAGAAGCGCGCCGCCCTCGGCATCACCGACGGCATGGTCCGCATTTCGGCCGGGATCGAAGATATCGAGGACCTGAAAGACGATCTGAGCCAGGCACTGTCGACTGTACGTGGGGTCCGGCTTTAGCCGGACCCACACGAATCCGGCTGAAGCCGGATTCCACGACACTCACATCAGACGGTCTTCGTGCGCCGCCCGTGCCTGAGGTACTCGATCAGCATCGGGACCAGCGAGATTCCCACGATGCCGAGCGCGACGAGCGAGAAGTTCTCCTGCACGATCGGCACGTTGCCGAAGAGCAGCCCCGCGCCCAGACACAGACCCACCCAGCCGACGGCGCCAATCGCCGTGAAGAACATGTACGACGCCCAGGTCATCTGCGAGGCGCCGGCGACGAAGGGGACAAAGGTCCGCGCGATCGGCACGAAGCGGCTCAGGATGACGGCTTTTCCGCCGTATTGTTCGAAGAAGGCATGGCCACGCTGCAGGTATTCGCGGTTCAGGAGCTTGGCGATCAAACCATCCTGTTGCTGGGTGGCCTTGAAGACCCGTGGTCCGATACTTCGCCCGATGGCGTAGTTGACGGTGTTGCCGGTAAACGCGGCGGTCGTCAGCAGGACGAACACCAAGAGTGGATTCAGTTTGCCGGTGGCGGCAATCGCACCGGCGGCAAAAAGCAGCGAGTCACCAGGCAAGAACGGGGTCACGACCAGACCCGTCTCGGCGAAGATGATCAGAAAGAGGATGGCGTAAACCCAGACGCCGTAGTCCTGGACAATTTTCAAGAGAACGTCGTCGCTGTGAAGAATCAGATCAAGAAGTTGTTCCATGCACTGAGCATTTTGTCATAGCGCCTCAGCCGCGGCTGCTTGACTCACCCGCCACCCATCGCACGTAGGCGTCGCTCCCGTCCTCGACTGCCAGCACGAGCAATTCCGGAACATCGTAGGGATGGAGCGCCTTGACCCGCGCCTCGATCGCCGGCCACCGCGCCCGCGCCGCCTTGATGATCAGCTGACATTCGGTCGAGGTTTCGACCGCGCCCTGCCACCGGTAGATCGAGGTCATCGGCGCCGAGACGCTGACACAGGCCGCCAGCCGTTCGTCGACGAGCGCGCGCGCCAGCGCCTCGCCCTGCTCGACGGAGGGCGCGGTGGTCAGCACGATGATGAGACGCGAGGCCGGGTCGCTCATTTCGATGTACTTCTGATCGGCTTTGTTGTACCGTGTGGAGCGCGTGGCCGGCAAGACACCTGAAACCGTCAGCGAATCGCCGCGGCGGCGGACCGCTCAGCCCAAGCGCGGATCGCGCGTCCGGCGCGTCGCGCAAATCGTCGGCGTCTTGGTCGGCGTGGTGATGCTGGTCGACGCGCTGGTCGGCGACCGCGGCTTCATGGCGATGATTCGCGCCCGCACCCAGTACGCCGAGCTGTCGCAGGCGCTCGAGCGCCAGAAGGCCGAGAACGCCCGGCTGCAGGAAGAAGCCCGCCGCCTCAAGGACGATCCGACGGCGATCGAGGAACTCGCCCGCCGCAACCTCGGACTGATTCGACCGGGAGAGAAAGTCTTTATCGTGAAGGATCTGGCGTCGCCGGTCCGACGCTAGCGTCGGACCGGGTGCGTTGCCGGCGGGCTTAGACTTCCTTCTCGCCGGTGCGGATCTTGTAGCTCGCCTCGACCGGAATCACGAAGACACGGCCGTCGCCGATCTCCCCGGTCCGCGCAGCTTCGATGATCGCCTTGATGGCGTCGTTGGCCATCGCATCCGACACGACGACCTCGACCTCCATCTTCGGCAGCAGGCTGACGTTGTATTCCTGACCGCGATAGATGGCCGTGTGCCCCTTCTGCTTGCCGTGGCCCCGCACCTCGGTCACGGTCATGCCTGAAATCTGCAGCTTCTCGAGCGCGGCCTTCACTTCGTCAACTTTGTTGGGTCGAACAATAGATTTGATCAGTTTCATGGGCGTCCCTCCAGAACGCGTTGGAGATTATCGGTGACTTCCTTCTGCTGCCCCGGCGACAGTTTCTTGCCGTCCCTCGTCAGGTGGAAGACGTCGATGGCGCGGCGACCCTCGGTCGCAATCAGCACCAGATCGACATCGCACCCGGACTCCGACATCGCCCGGCTGACCCGGTACAGCAGGCCTAGCGCGTTCTCGGCGACGATCTCGACAATCGTATAACGGCGCGACGACTCGTTGTCGCAGTGAATGACCGGCGCAAACCCGGGCAGCCGCCGCTGCAGGACCCCTTCTTCTCTGCCCTTCAATCGGACCGCAATGTCGACCCGGCCAAGAACCACGTCTTCGAGCTTCTTCAGCACCTGCGGCCCGCCGCCTTCGTTCATCTGCAGAAAGCGCTCGTCGTCGGTGAAATGAAACATGTCGACGATGAGGCCGTCGGGTTTGGTGAAGGCCCAGCCGCGCTGAATGTCCATGCCGTACGACGAGAGCACGCCGCAGATGTTCGAGAACAGGAACGGCTTGTCGTGCGTGAGGACGGTCAGCTCCCAGCCGGAGTCGGACCGATCGAGCCATGCCTTGACCGATTCCGGTCCGAGCTCGCGCGCCAGGCGGACGTGGCGATAAATGGCCTCGGGCGGAAACAGCTGGACGTAGCGCCGCGGCAGCCCTTCGAGGAACGAGGCAATGTCCTGCTGCGACAGATCGTCGGGCCGCCGCTCCATGAGATCGGATTGGAGCGACTGATCGCGGCTGATGACTTCGTCGCCGTAGGTCAGCGTGAGGTAGTTGTAGGTGTCGACGTAGAGCCGCCAGAGGAGCTCCTCGCGCCACGGCGTGAGTGTTTCCCGGCTGACCGCCTCGACGTCGGCGAGCGTCATCAGGCACAGCATTTTCAGCCGTTCTTCGACGCCGATGACGTCGGCGAATTGCCGGACGATTTCGGGGTCCTCGGTATCGCGGCGGAAGGCCACCAGCGACATCTTCAAGTGCTGGCTGACCAGGAATTCGACGTGGCTGCGCGCCGACTGATCGAGGTCGAGCCGATCGAAGAGCTGCCTGGCCATGCGCGTGCTCTCGATCGCGTGGTCGTCGTCGCTCCATTTCCCGACGTCGTGCAGCAGCAGCGAGAGCACCAGGAGTTCCGGCCGCTCGAGATCGGCAAGGAGCCGCGCGAAGCGCTCGCGCTCGGGGCGCGGGCCGTCGGCGAGGCGTTCGAGATTGCGAATCGTCAACAGCGTGTGCTCGTCGACGGTGTACTTGTGGTAGAAGTCGCGGACCACACGGCAGTTGATCGCCTTGAATTCAGGGACCATCTGGCCGAGGAGCCCCGAATCGTGCATCTCCGACAGGCGCGCGTAGAGACCGGGCCGCGGCTTGAGAAAGCGCAACAGGTTGTCGCGGTGCCGGTTGGTCGGAAAGAACTCTTCCGGTGTAAAGCGGCCGGCGTGCTGCTGCACGGCGGCCAGCGAGTCGTCCGAGACCGGGCAGTTGTGATCGATCGCCGCCTGGAAGAGTTCGAGCCAGGTCTCAGGCCGCTCGGCGGCCTCGCGACCATTCACGAAGCGGACGCCGTCGGCCGACCGCACCAGGTTCGGTCCAATAGGCATCGGCGCCGCGCGCAACGCCCAGCGGAGCGAGCGATCGATCACCCGCGCGTGCCGGAAATAGTCGCCCATGAACCGCTCGACGCGCTGCCGCGGCGAGGCACCGGCGTAGCCGAGGCACTCGGCCGCGCGTTCCTGGAGTTCGTGGCTGAGGACGTTGTGATGTCGCTTTGCCTCGAGGTGCAGCACC
This sequence comes from uncultured Bifidobacterium sp., assembly GCA_964577955.1. Taxonomy (GTDB): domain Bacteria; phylum Acidobacteriota; class Vicinamibacteria; order Vicinamibacterales; family CAVVIG01; genus CADEEX01. Next base: position 105,753 of record CAZOAZ010000014.1, read on the forward strand.
GACCGCACGCGGAGCAGAAACTCCTCGGCGTCTTCGAGCGCCCGCTGTGGCGAGCCGCCCAGCGTCAGCAGCGCCGGATCGGTCAGCATCGCGATCGTCTGCGCGCCGAACAGGTCGCGCAGCCCGCCCGGCGCTTCTTTGACGTCGGGCTCGAGTTGATAGAGGGTGTCGTTGAACCGGGCGTGACGATCAGCGATCAGCGCCTTCAGCGCCTCGAGCGTCCGCGTCGCGGTCTTGGGTTGATCCGAGGCGGCAAAGAACTGATCGAGAAGGGTCGCGTCGCCGACCACGGGCCGGGCGTCGGTCAAGGCGAGCAGGAACTCGGGGTTGTCGGCCTCGAGACCGGCCCCTTCCTGTACTTCGCGAACGTGATGGCCGATCGTCAGGCCGAAGTCCCACAGTGGATTCAGAAAACCGTGCAGGAATTTCTCGTCAGCCGGACCGATGGTGCCCGAAAAAAGCACCAGCAGATCGATGTCCGAATGCAGGCAGAGTTCGCGCCGCCCGTAGCCGCCGAGCGCGAACACGGCGATCGGCTGCGACACGGGACCGGCTTCCGCGAAGAGCTGCTGAATGAGGGCGTCCATGCGATGCGAGTACTGCCGCATCGCGTGTTTGCCGCCTTCGCCGCGGCCCGATGCCGCCGCGAGTTCACGGCGCGCCGCTTCGAGTCGGGAGGCGCGAGCCGCACGCGCATCCTGGCGCGGATCGGACGACGATAACTGGGATTCGGGCATGGCTAGAAGCCGCGTGGCGTACATCGACGGACCGCCGCTGAGCACGCGCGCGGCTGTATGGTAGTCGGAAATCTCGCGCCCGAACAGCGCGGGCCGCACGACACCAACGCGCGCCGTCCGCAGGCGTTGCGCGCGCGTCATCGCGTAAGTCCTCCCGCCGCCGCGTCTCCCGCGCCGACGGCGTGGCCGCGCGTTCGTCTGACTCGGTTCATCGCACTCCCGGTGGTTCCGTAGTGCAGAACGGAGCAAGACCGACTCCAAATAAGTATTCTATAAGTGCGAGGGAATCGATGGAAATTGTTGAGGATTCTTCCGATCAGAAACCCCGGCACGACGAGACTGTATGGTGGGCCGAGCCCGGCTACAAAGTCGTAGGGAACGACTTTGCAGCCGGTGTCAGGCGCGAAGTGCGAGGTGCGAAGTGCGAGGTGCTAGTAGCTGACCCCGATGCCGAACATCCAGACGATCTTGTTTTTGCCGCCTTCGCCGTCCACATTGAGGCGCATCTGCTCGGTGTTGTCGCCGAAGCGCAGATAGTCGATGCCACCGTGGACGTTCCAGGCCCCGTAGCGTGACGGCATCCCCGAGAGCGGCAGCGTGACGAGCCCGCCGATGTCGAAGAAGCCGAGCGTGCTGTCGTTGCCAGGAGCGAGTTCGTAATAGTCCTTGAGGCTCAGACCGACTTTGACGGGAATCGCGAGCGTGGCCTTGCGTGCGCCGAGCGCCCACGACGGACCGACGCCGAGTTCGAGATAGGTCCCCTTGTTACCGAGGCTGTTCAGACCGTCGGCCGATCCGTCGGCGCTCAGTTCCATCGCCACGAAGCCGTACGGATTCAGCATGTGCGCCTTGGTGACTTTGAGCTGGAATTCCTTCACCGTGTTGAACATGTTGTTCGGGCTGGTCAGCGCCATATAGCCGAGCCCGACACCGAGACCACCGCCGAAGCCCAGATTCAGCGTCGCGTAGAAATCCTCTTCGTAGTGGAGGCGACCGCTCGGCCCGTCGGTGCCCGAGTTGCCGGTCTGCAGGCTGTTCCACACCCCGAAATTGACCGCCACGCTCTTGAGTCCGCCGTCGCCGGACATGAGCGAGATGCCGAGGTCGCCATACGGCCACAGCGTCACTTTCGGCTCGCCCTCCTGCAGGATGCCGCGGAAGATGTAGACGGACGGCACGTCCAGCCCGCCGGTAAAGGTGAGCGCCCCGGTATTGGGATCGTCCTGGGCGAGCGCCGCGGTCGGCACCGCCGTGAGAAGGGCCGCGGCAGCCGCGGCCGCCCCTACCTGCCTGCCGAACGTTCGAAACACACGAGTCATCGAGTCGCCTCCTGAGGAGAAGAATGCCTCACACTGCACATACTACGTATGAGACAGGCGCCTGGATGCCGGGGTTTGGGGGAAGGTCGAGAAAATGAAGAAAAGTCGCCCGGACCGCGATGCGGCCCGGGCGACCAGGCGTAGAGACGTCGCCGCGAAGTCGTCTAGTTCAGTACCAACCCGTAATAGACGAACAGTGCGTTGTTCCGATAGTCGGGATCGCCGTTGCCCTTCAGCTCGTTGTAGCCGATGCTGTAGCCGATGTTCAGCAGGCCGCTGTGCGGGAGCACGATGGAAATGCCGGGCGTGAGGTAGCCCCAGAAATTCTCGCCGGTCAGAAGATCGGCGACGAAGCTGACCTTGCTCGTGATCGGCTGCTCGTAGCCGACGATCGCTCCGACCTTGTTCTCCGTGCCGACGCAGGCATCACACGAGATCGCGCCGTAGAGACCGACCGTGAACCGCGACCCGCTCATCATCTTCTTGCTGACGTTGGCGTAGATCTGACCGAATCCGTCGCCATTGTTGTTGGTCATGTAGCCGATAACGCCCGCCGACGCGGCAAGCCCGCTGTCGTCGTTCGCGTAGAACTTGTATTTGAGGTTCGGCTGGAAGATCGTCGTCGTATCGGCGCCGTCGGCCATCGCGAACGCGACGTTGGCGCCCACTTCGATCTGCGGGGTGACGCCGATCACGACGCGCGGAACGGCCGTCGACCACGCGCCAGAACTCGCGCGCGGCAGCTGCGTGAAGTAGTCGAACTCGAAATAGATCTTGCCCGGCGACACCACATCGGTGCTGGGAATGTTGAAGAGCGTTGACTGCGCAGCCGCTGGCTGGACCGCGATTGCGCACACGCCAAGAGTCAGGCCCGCCACCAACCGGGAAATCATCCGTCCTGTCGATCCATTCCTCACGAACCACCTCCGAAAAAGTTGCGTAGACCGGTACTCCGGCGTCGCGCGGTCCACGTCGATGAAAAAAGTTGCGTGTGTGAGTGAGCAGGGGCCGGCGCCACGCGACGCCGCCTATCGTCTTTGGACGAGTGAAATAGCAAAAGCAGGGCCACGTGACGGCGAACACGTTTGCCTACCGGGAGCCACCAGTTTCGCGGGTTTTCCGCGAGAAACCATGGCGACGCCCACCGCCACGGCCCCCGCGCCAATGCGCCGGACTTCGCTACAAGTTGGTGCGCCTCCCGCCACGAAGACGACATTCCTGTAGGAATTCTGAGTTTGGCCCCAGGTGGCCCGGGCCCCTGCAGCCCCTCGCCGGCCCGTATGCGCCCCGACCAAGATCTTCTCTCGACATTTGTGTCGATTGGCTGCAGCTGTTATGCGACACTCTTGTCGCTTTCGCGGCGGCAGCACCTTCACACTCACACTCGACGAGGACATTCCTTATGAATCAGGCCGATACGGCATGGATGCTGATTTCCACTGCGCTGGTCTTGCTGATGACGCCGGCGCTCGCCTTCTTCTACGGCGGGCTGGTGCGCGCCAAGAACGCGCTCAACACCATGATGATGAGTTTCATCGCCCTCGGCTTCGTCGGCGTGCTGTGGGCCGTCATCGGCTACTCGCTCGCGTTTGCCGCCGGCAACGACTGGCTCGGTGACACCTCACGGATCTTCCTGCGTGGTGTCGGCCTCGAACCGCAGGGCACGATTCCACATCTGCTGTTCATGTGCTATCAGGGCACGTTCTGCATCATCACCGCGGCGCTGATCTCCGGCGCGATCGTCGAGCGCATGCGATTCTCGGCGTACGTCACCTTCATCTCGCTCTGGGCGCTGGTGGTGTACGCGCCGGTCGCCCACTGGGTCTGGGGCGGCGGATTCCTCGCCAAGATGGGCGCGCTCGACTTCGCCGGCGGGACGGTCGTCCACGTTAACGCCGGTATCGCGGCGCTCGTGGCCGCCATGGTCGTCGGCCCCCGCCAGGACTTTCCGTCCTCGCAGCTCGTGCCGCACAACGTGCCGTTCACGCTGCTTGGCGCCGGCGTCCTCTGGTTCGGATGGTTTGGCTTCAATGCCGGCAGCGCCCTCGCCGCCGGCCCCATCGCCGCGCTCGCGTTCACGACGACCTTCCTCGCCCCCATGGGCACGCTCGTCGTGTGGACGCTGCTGGACCTCGTGCGCTCGAATCGCTCCACCGCGGTCGGCGCCGCGACCGCCATCGTCGTCGGCCTCGTCGCGATCACGCCGGCAGCCGGCTTCGTCGGTCCGATGAGCTCGATTGCGCTCGGCGCCATCGCCGCGTTCCCGAGCTACTTCGCCCTCCAATGGCGCGCCAAGACCGGGCTGGACGACTCGCTCGACGTCGTCGCCGCGCATGGCCTCGGCGGCACGGTGGGCGCGCTCCTGACCGGCGTCTTCGCACAAAAGGCGCTCAACGGCGTTGCCGACGGCGCGCTGTTTGGCAATCCCAAACAACTCGGCATCCAGGCCGCCGCCGTTGCCGCCGCGCTGGTCTACAGCGGCGTCGTCAGCTTCGTGCTGCTGAAGGTGATCGGGATGGTCGTGCCGCTGCGTGCGTCAGCTGTCGACGAAACCATGGGCCTCGATGTCAGCCAGCATGGTGAAGAGGCGTACGTGCACGCTACAGAAGGATAGGTTCGATAGGTTCGATAGGTTCGAGGGGTTCGGTAGGTTCGAAAGGTTCTGGGTTCAAAGGTTCGAGAGGTTCGAGAGGTTCGAGCGGTTCGAGCGGTTCGGCGGGGTTCGAGGGGTTCAGTGCAGAAGAACCTGTCGAACCCTTCGAACCCTTCGAACCCTTCGAACCCTTCGAACCAATCGAACCCTTTCAGCTTTTCTTGTGCTGACTCACGTAATTCAAGGCAAAGGTTTTCAGCGCCTGATTCGTCAGTCCGAGAGCGGCGGCTTCCGTTGAGGCGCGGGTTTCATCCCAGCCGTCGACCAGCATCCGTTTGATCATCCACAACGCCGACGCGCGGTTGGCGCTCGCGCAGTGAACGAACGCCGGTTGATTGGCTGGCGCGCTCACCGCCGCGAGGAACTTCTCCACGATCGCCGGATCCGGAGCGGCGGTGTTGAACGGCAGGTGGAAGTACGTGATGCCGGCGGCCTTGGCGGCCGCTTCCTCCGCTTCGAGTTCCGCGCCAGCTTCATTCGGCATGCGCAGGTTGACGATCGCCTTGTAGCCCATCTTCTTGACGTCGGCAACCGCCGACGGCGCCGTCGCCCCGGCACACGCAATCGTCGTTTCGACCTTCGAAAAATTCGTGATGCCCGGGACGGTTTCCTTCGTGACCTGCGCGAACGCCGACCCGCTCACGAACACCATCGCCGCAACAGCGATCAGCTGATTCTTCATTGTTCTCTCCCGCACCTAGAACCGGAACCTAGCACCTAGAACCTAGCACCTAGAACCTCGCACCTGGAACCATTTATCCAACGTAAGAAAACGTATATCCCCGCTCCTGCGCCCGGCTCAGGATCACGATGCCGGCTGGAACGATGTGGCTGTTCGGCACGAGATTCTTCGCGAGTTCCGCGAACACCTCGTCAGCGGTGGATCCCGTTCGGCGCGCAATGAGACCGGCCGCGGCGCGTGTGGCCAGGCCGCAGACCGCGAAGCGGACGCCACGTTTGGCGCTCGCGTCGGCGGTCACGCCCATGTTCTCCAATGGCGCACCGTAGCCGCTCGCGAGATACACGTTGGCCGTCGGCACCTGTTTCGTCTTCGGATCCAGGAAGTTGCCGGCGCGCTCGGACAGACTCGGCCCGTACTTCGCCCACATCGCGTCGTTGTAGGCAAACGGCGTGGACTCGTGACGCGCGCAGATGACGATCGCGCTCTGCGCCTCGGTCAACCCGTCGTAGCCGGAGCGGCTCGCGGTGTGAAAATTGTTGGCGTAGAACATCGCGCGACCGAAACCAATCGCGGAAATCGTGTCCATGAACAGGCGGTGCTGAGCGGCGGGCACGTCCTCGAGCCAGAGGTCCTGCCCATGGAGCGCCGGCTGAAAGCGCGGCGACGCCGGACCCGACTGGGCCTCCGCAGGCCCCGCGGTGAACGCGGCGCCGAATGCCGCGGCGCCCGCCCCAACCCGGGCCAGGAACGAGCGGCGAGCGAGAGGGGATGCGTCACGATTCATGATGATCCTCGTAGCAGTAGTTTCCCGTTACACTAGCGCGACGGGCAGGTCTGCGTCCATGAAAACTGCGGCGATCCTCGCGGCGGCACTGGCACTCCCCCTGGCGGGCTGTACGGAGACGCCGCCGCCGGGCGGGCTTCGTTATCGCCTCAACGGTCCGCTCATCCCGGCGCGGATGACGATGGTCACCGCCTGGGATTTTCCGAAAAATCCGCTGACCGACAAGGAGCTCGACGATTCGAAGCTGTCGCGCGAGATCCGGCTGGGCTACAAAATCTTCACCAACACGCCTGGCGAAGCGCCGGCGTTCGCGCCGGGCAAAGGGTCCTGCAACAACTGCCACATGAACGGCGGGCAGCGCGAACGGTCGCTGCCGCTCGTCGCCATCAGCGGCCAGTTCCCCGAATACAACCGCCGCGCCGGACGGCTCATCAGCCTCGGCGATCGCATCGTCGACTGCTTCTTGCGGAGTCAGAACGCGACCGGTCGCTTCGTCGACGCCGAGGGGCACGTCTCGTCCGAGGCCGCCCAATCGTTGCCGACACCAACCTCCAAGGAAGTGCTCGCCGTCTCGGCCTACCTGGCGTGGCTCTCGCGCGGCACGCCGATCGGCACGACGCCGACCTGGCGCGGGCAGAATGCGATCGCCACGACCGCGCTCATTCCGGTGGACAAGGTCGATCCGGTCCGCGGCGGGGCGCTCTACAACGAGAAATGCATTTCGTGTCACGGGCCTGAGGGTCAGGGCGTCGCGGTCGGCGACAAGAAACCAGGACCGCTCTGGGGACCCGATTCGTGGAACGACGGCGCCGGCGCCGCGCGCATCTATACGCTCGCCGGGATCATTCGCTACAGCATGCCGTATCTGGATCCCGGCAGCTTGACCGACGAAGAGTCGCAACAGATCGCCGCCTTCATCAACTCCAAGCCGCGGCCGTCGTATCCGTTCAAGGATCAGGACTACCGCGTCGATCCGGTTCCGGTCGACAGCGTGTACTACCCCAAGCGCGGGAACTGAAACCGCGCCCCGACACGTGCACCGGCGAAATTTTCAATTCTCAATGTTGAATGGTCAATGCGTGAGCTTCACTGAGCACCCTGCGCGCATTGAGTATTGACCATTGACAATTGCTAATTTCCGGCCGGTGCGTACGTGCTGAAGAACCACAGGAACCCTTCGAGGTCGCGCACGGAGTAGGCGCGCGCGCCGTACGGGGTATCGTGAGGTTCGCGCAGGATGGCGGCTCCCGCAGAGCGGGCCTGCGCACATTGGCCGTCAGGATCGTCGATCGTGACGCAGGTGTATTGCCGATCGGCTGTCCCGCTCGCTGAAGGCGACACTGAATTCACCATGACCGTGGCGCGCCCCAGACGCAGTTCGGCGTGATTCACGGTGCCGTCCGCGCCAGCGATCTCCACCGTCCGGCGACAGCCAAGCGCCGTTTCGAGCCAGGTGAGCGCCGCAGGTCCGTCACGATATTGAAGGCCGACGAACACATCAGGGTCACCATCCGGCGATCCGACGCCGTAGGTCCCGAAGCTCCAGAGATGTCCTTCCGGGTCGCGCACCGAGAACTCGCGGGAGCCGTAGGGAAGATCACGAATCGGCTGAACGATCTCCGCGCGCGCGTGCATGGCGCGCTCGTAGAACGGATCCGGTGTTGACGTGCAGACGTAGAGACCGGTCCGGACGTGCGTCCAAGGGTTGTCCGCCACTTCCGGACCCGCCGAACTGATCGCGACACCGCCGGCACCGAGCCTCAGTTCGGCGTGAACGATCGTGCCGTCGGGCCCTTCATGGACTTCGGTCCGCCGAAACCCGAAGGCGCGTTCGAGCCAGTCGATGGCTTCACGAGCGTGACGGTAACGGAATACGGGGCTGATGCGGGCGTCGGGACTGGTGTGCGCGTGTGGCATGGTGCTGATTCTCCTGAAAATGTCTCGGGGAAATCAGCGTACGCGCGCCGCCAGGACCGGGTCTTGGACGAATCTTACCGGTCAGCGGTGGGGCCCCTCAACGGGAGAGCAAACGCACGAGCCTGTGCGGAGTGCATGATGCACGGTGCATAGTGCAGGCGCTGGGTGCACGACGCGAAGTGCCGGGTGCGGCGCACGACCTCCCGCGTCGTCGAGTCGTGCGCCAGGCGCGTGGTCTTGACTCAGAAAAGGGCCGCGCGCTGCACCTGGCACTGCATACGCTGCACCGTGCACCAGCACCCTGCTCCGTGCACGGCGCACCGTGCACCGAGTCGAAGTCATGCGCGGCTACCCTCACAGGCCTTGGTTTGTCCGTTCTGCGAACCCCGCGCCGTCGGGCAGGATCTCCGCAATCAGCGCCGAGGGCGTCACCCCCGCGAACGCGCGAAAGTCACGGACGAAGTGGGCCTGATCGTAATACCCGCAGTCGAGGGCAAGGTCGGCCAGCCGGTGCTCACCGCGCTTGATCCGTTCGATCGCCTCTCCGAAGCGGAGCACCCGGGCGAGCGTCTTCGGCGCGACGCCGATCTGCTCCTTGAACTGATGAATCAGATGCCGCTGGCTGCAGCCGACGCCGTGCACGAGGGATCCGATGCTGACGGCGCCGCGGGTTTCGACCAGACGGCCGAGTGCCCAGGTCAGTCCGCGCGGCAGCGCCGGTGCGGCTGCCAGGCGCGCGGCGAGCTCGCGATCGACGATGGCGAAGCGGGTTGACCAGTCGGGGGCCTCGCGCAACCTGTCGCGCAGCGAGCGTGCGGCGCGGCCGAACAGATCCTCGAGCGAGACCACGAGATTGGCGAGGTCTCTCAGTGGACGGCCGAGAATCAGCCGCGCCCCGAGAATGGTGAGGTCGACCTGCAAACCGCCCGAAGGTCCGGCCGTCCCGACCAGCACGAAGGTGTCGTACACGCCGGTCGTGAAGCTGTCGACGTCGGTCCAGCGATTCGGACGTTCGTGATCGAAGATGCGGATGGGGGCGCCGAAGTTGATGATGACGGGAACGATTTCTGTGGGTGGCTCACGGCGAACGAGCGGGTTCGCCGTGTGCTCCCACCAGCCGATGTATTCGCGCACGTAGGGCCGGAGGTCAGCCGCCGGCCGCGTCCGCGCCGATTCCCAGACACCCAGCACCGATTCGTGACGAATCGAGCGCAGCGGGCGGTCCTGGGACGCGATCATGACACCGGGTTATCGGCGCTTGCCTTTGCCCTTCTTGGTCGCCTTCTTCGCAGTCTTCTTGGGGGCTTTTTTCGCGCTCTTCTTCACGCTCTTCGCGGCGGCCTTCTTCGCGACCTTCTTAGCCGCTTTCTTGGCAGGCTTGGCCTTGGCGGCTTTCTTCGCCGGCTTCGCCGCAGGCTTGGCCGCCGCCGGTGCGGCTTTGGGTGCCACAGAGTGCACCGCGAACATCGCGCCCTGCGGATCCATCGCCTGCGTGATCCAGTCGCCGCCAGGCACTTCCATTGGTCCGTTGACCACCTTGCCGCCGCCCGCCGCGATCCCCGGCGCCGACTGCTTGGCGTCCTTGACCAGGATGTACGAGAGCCACGCCGCCGGCCCCGGCATCTGCGGTCCTTTCTTGAAGATCCCGCCGCCCGGTTTTCCCTGCCAGCCGAACATGTGGTACGTGCCGAGGTCCGGCCCCATGTCCATGCTGCTCGTCTCTTCCCAACCGAACAGTTTCTTGTAGAAGGCCAGCGCGCCGACCGCGTCGGTGGTCGCCAGTTCATGCCACGAAAAGTCGGCGTCGATCGTCGCGGGGTCGTGCGGTGACGGCGCGGTATACACGCCGAACATCGCGCCTTGCGGATCGCCGAGGATGGCAAACCGTCCCGCGTTGGGAATGTCGGCCGCCGCCTTCACCACGCGCCCACCGAGCGACAACGCATGACGCACCGTGTCGTCGACGTTCCCGGTGCCGACGTAGGGCATCCAATGCGGAACCGCGCCCATCTTCCGGGCGTCTTCGGGAAGGAGCATCAACCCGCCGACCTGCCGCTTGCCGTTCATCAGGATCGTGTACGAGCCATCGTCGCCCCACGGCTTCGCCTTCCAGCCAATCGCCTTGCCGAAGAATTTGGCCGCGGCCGCCGTATCCGTCGTCAACAGCTCGTGCCACACGAAGCGACCGTTCGTCGAGTCAGACATGTCGAACCTCCCTCCCTCGCGAAACCATGAATGCTAGTTCGTCCAGCTCTCTTTTCCAAGCTTCCAGGCGTTCCCCTCGCGGACGATCTCGATCGTCCCGGTCGTCTTGGCCTTGTCCGAGTCGAGCGCTTCAACCGTCAGCGTGGCGCCCTTGTCGGTTTTGGCTTCCTTGGTGATCTTCACGCTGGTCAGCGCCCCCATCATCTTGACGATCTCGAACATCTGGACCCGGTCCGCAGGCGGGGTCGACTCCACCATCTTCCTGGTCTCGGCGGACATCATCGGCAGCAGTTCCTCGATCTTCTTCGCCTTTTCAAACACCTTGCGGTACTCGAGATAGAACTGCGAGGCGGTCTGGCCGGCCGGCGCCTGCGCTGCAACCGGAGCCACCAGTGCCACGGCAATGACCGGCAGCACGCACCACGCACTGATCGTTCGAAGCATGCGATCCATGGGACCCTCCACCGACCGGCGCGCCGTTCATCGGCACGCGTCGGCACTCAGAGCGAACGAGTATCAGTGACCCTCCAATCGACAGTCAAGGACGAGCGAACCGGCCTGACACCATCGCCGGATCCTCAGTTCCCAAGTTCCTAATATCCTCAGTTCAACGAGTAACATTCCGGCGTGTCTCCGCGCCGTTCCGCGCTCGCTGCCGCGCTTCTGGCCTTCATCGTCCTGGCGGCCACCGCTCCCGGCATCGCCGTGGTCTGGGATGAGGGCGAGTATCTCTGGCGCGCGGACGAAGCACTCGCGTGGGTTCGGGGGGACGCGTCCCCGACACGAGCCAGCCGCTTTTCTGAAGCCGGCATCATCGAGCGCTGGAAGTTCGTGACCTGGGACGAAGGGCACCCCGCTGCCGGCATCCTGCCCATGGCGGCAGCCAAGGGTCTTGCCGGCCGCCGGCTCGACACCGTCACCGCGGGACGGCTCGGCGTCATTGCCCTCTTCAGCCTCGCGTGCGGCGCCGTCGCGTTCAGGCTGGGCGCGAGCTACGGGGCAGTCGCCGCCGCCGCCGGCCCCGTCGCGCTGTTGACGCTGCCACGTCTCTTCGCCGAAGCACATTTCGCGACGCTCGACGGTCAGTTGACTGCATGGTGGCTCATGCTCTGGGCGGCGGAATCCTCGCCGAGCGTCAGCCTGGCGTCATCGATCGGCTGCGGCGTCCTCGCGGGAATGACCAGCGCGACCAAGTTCACCGGGTGGCTCGCCTGGGGGCCGATCGGGCTGCTGCGGCTGTTCTCGGGGCGCCGGAGCCGGATGATGACGCTGCCGGTCATCGGAGTCGCCGGACTCCTCACGTTCTACCTCGTCAACCCACCGCTCTGGCACCACCCCATCTCCGCGTTCGTCACACACGTGAGCCTGAATACGGGCCGGACGCTCAACGTGCCGGTGTCGTTCTTTGGTCAGATCTACGATCTCCAGCACCGCCTCCCCTGGTTCAACACGACGGCCTGGCTGCTCATCGTCACGCCTGTGCCGCTGCTGCTGCTCGGTGCCGTGGGACTCGGCGACGTGATCCGGCGCCGCGATGTCATCGGCATTGGCGTCGTCCTCAATTGCGCCGCGCTGATGATCGCGCGCGCGACGCCGGTAGCGCCGCCCCACGACGGCGTGCGCCTGTTCGTGACGGCGTTCGCGTTCTGGGCGATCCTGGCGGCGATCGGCGCCCAGCATCTCTGGTCGCTGTCGCGCTCCGTTCGGTGGCAGGCTCGCGGTCATTGGTTGCGCGCGGTGCTCGTCATTGGCCTCGGTGCCAACGCGGTGACGGTGGCGCGCTACTACCCGCAGACGCTGTCCCACTACAACTTGCTCGTCGGTGGAGTCCGCGGCGCGGCGGCGATGGGTCTCGAACCGACGTACTACGGCGATAGCCTCGACCCGGACGTCCTTGGCTGGATCAACAGGCATACGACGGCGGAGGACAAGGTCGCGTTCTCGGCCATGGGCAGCATCAGGCACCTCCGCGGCCTCGGCCGGTTGACGCCGCAACCGGCCGATCGCAACCGCGACAGCTTCAAGTGGTTCGTGCTGCAGAATCGCACCGGGTTTCTCGGACCCTCCGATCGCTGGCTGCTTGCGAACGTGACGCCGACGTTCGTCAAATATCCCGGACATCACACGGCGGACAACGTGCCGGCGGATCTGAAGGTGCCGCTGCTCTACATCTTCACCGGCGAGGAGTACCAGCGGGCCGTGGCAGCAGTCACCGGCCGCTGAGACGCGCCGGCCGTGCGATCCTGCGCGGCCCAATCCAAGAGGAGCTCCATGGTCCTGACGACATCCGAATTGATTCAATCGCTGCAACACGAAGTCCACATCCTGCTGCATCTCGCGGGCAAGGTCGACGCGGCACATCTCGACTACCGTCCGACGCCCAAGCAGCGGAGCGTCATCGAACTCCTGCGTTACATGTCGTTCATGGGCCCGACGCTCATCCGCGCCGTCAACGGCAGCGGCTTCGACCCGGCGGAATGGACCACTCAGGAGAAGGCGGCGAACGCCAGGGACCTCGAACAGACGAAAGCAGCGATCGCGGCGCAGAGCGGCTTCTTCGCGCACGCCTTTGGCGCGATGTCGGACGCCGACTTCCGCCAGGAGGTCGACATGTTCGGCAACCGCCGCTCGCGCGGCGCCTTCATCGTGAACGTCGTGCTGGGCGGGTACGCCGCCTACCGCACGCAGCTGTTCCTCTATCTCAAGGCCTGTGGACGCACCGAACTCTCCACGATGAACCTCTGGGCGGGGGTCGATCCACCGGCGCCCAGGTAGCCGCTCCAGCTGACGTATGATCGCGGGGCTGGAGGCTGGTATGAGGGGTCGGATGTTCGCGCTTCGGATCGTGTGCGGTTCCCTGCTCGTCGTCGCGGCGTCGAACGCCGGAGCGCAAACACCGCCCGTGCGCTCGCTCTACGACCGCTACACCGAGCCGATCACCATCTACAAGTCCGGTCTCGGCACGTTCACCAAGGCGATCTCGTCGACCAACAAGGAAGCCCAGGCCTTTTTCGATCAGGGCTTCCAGATGATGTACGCCTTTGCGAAACCGGAGGCGGTCCGCTCCTTCCGCGAATCCTGGAAGCGCGACGCCAATTGCGCGATCTGCTACTGGGGCGAAGCGTGGGCGTGGGGGTCATACCTCAACGCGCCGATGAACGCCGACGAGGCGCCCCACGCCTACGCGGCGATTCAGAAGGCGCTCTCGCTCAAGAGCCACGCCTCAGCCAAGGAGCAGGCGCTCATCGACGCGATGGCGGCGCGCTACGTCGAGAAATTCGTCGCCGACAAGCGCGTCGAACAGGACCGCGCGTACGCCGACAAGATGCGGGTGCTCGCCGAGCGCTTTCCGGACGACCTCGAAATCGTGACGCTCTACGCCGACGCCCTGTTCCTGCTCGAACCGCGCCGCGGCACGCGGGACGTGAACGATCCCAACGTCCAGCGGCTGCACAAAGTGCTCGAGACGATTCTCGCCAAGGACGTGCACCATCCGGGCGCCTGCCATCTCTACGTGCATGCCACGGAGTCGACGGTCGTCCCGGGCCGCGCCGAAGCCTGCGCCGAATTCCTCGGCAACTCGATCCCCGGGGCGAGCCACATCAACCACATGCCCTCGCACACGTGGAACGAGATCGGCCGGTGGGGCGACAGCGTCCGCGCCAACCTCGAGGCGTGGCATTCCGACCTGAAGGCGGCCATCGGCGAGGGCTTCGCGATCTATCCGGAGCACAACCTGCACATGCTGCTCTACGCCGCCGCCTTCGACGGCCAGGGCGCCATCGCGATGCGCGCCGGCAAGGACTACGGCAAGCTGACCGGCGAGTCGTTCTACGAGGTCCTGACGATGATCCGGTTCGGACGCTTCGATGAAGTGCTCGCGGTCACGAACCGGCCGAAACCCGAGGTCCAGGGCGGATTCTGGGATTTCGCGCAGGGCTACGCGCACCTGAAGCAGGGCAACGTCGACTTCGCCAACGTATACCTCGCGCGCGTGAAGAAAGCGGCCGAGACCTCGACTGCCGCCTTCCGCGTCAACAGCGCGAAGAGTCTCCTGGGCATCGTCGGCGGGATTCTCGACGGCGAACTCAAGTGGAACGCCGGCGATCTGAACGGCGCCATCGCGAGCTTCGAGACCGCAGTCAAGCTCGAAGACGCGCTGGTCTACGACGAGCCCGGGCCGATCCCGTTCGCGTCCAAACACTGGCTGGGCGCGGCGCTTCTCGAAGCGAAGCGGTTTGCCGATGCCGAACGTGAATTCCGCGACGATCTGAAACGCCACCCGCACAACGGCTGGGCGCTGTTCGGCTTGCAGAAGGCGCTCGCCGGCCAGGGCAAGACGGACAAGAGCGTGGACGACGACTTCACTGCCAGCTGGTCGCGCTCAGACACGTGGATCAGAGGTTCGAAGTTCTAGGACCCGGCACCCGGAACCCGGAACCCGGCACCCGGAACCCGGCACCGCAACGTCAGTCCCGTCAGTGCGTCGCGCCGTAGATCATGTAGTTGACGCCCAGCTTGTAGGCTTCGTTCGACGAGTTGAACGGGAACAAGCCTTCGCCTGACCACTCCCAGTATTCCGGGACGTCGTTGTCGAAGTTGGCAACGACCATCAGACGTTTCGAGGGATCGTTGTCTTCGAAAATGCCCAAGTAGCTCGGGCGCTGGCCGGACATCGGATGCACGATCGCGTCGATGTTCTGAATCGTGAAGAACGTATCGAAGATTCGCGCCTTGCCGTCCAGCTTCACGAACCGGCCCTCGGGCAGCACGCGCTGGATCTGCTCGGCGAAATTGGCCCACTGCGCGCCGCCGTCGAAATCCTCGAAGACCGCGAATCCGCCCTTCAGCAGATAGGCGCGAAACGCCTGCGCCTCGCGCTCCGTCATCGACCAGTAGCCCGGCTCCCACATGAACGCGATCGGATAGCGGCACAACTCCGGATCGTCGAGCGAGAGAATCCGGCTGCCTTCGAGCTGAATATCGAG